>JALSSW010000210.1 GCA_026984035.1 Planctomycetota bacterium | reverse complement strand
AACATGGCATCAAGCTTGTGGCTGCACCACCTGTCATCTACGGCCAGCCCTCAGAGCATGGGCGTCATCTTCTCGCAGTTGCGGCAAAAGAGGGTGTCCTTCTTCGTGAGCTGCGGGCGGAAGCGGCGGCTGGGAAGGAGGCTTATATCCCCTCTCTCGAGCAGCTTCGGGCTGCCTACGCAGATTTTCCTGAGGCACTGGAAGAAGCTGAGCGTGTTGCGGCCTCATGCAGCCTTTCGCTGGCACGGCCCAGGCCTATGGTCTTGCCCATCCTGCACCAAGATCGGGGATCTGAAGATGCGGCCGAGATCCTGGACTCTCGCTGTCGCTCAGGTTTTGAGAAGTGTTACAGCGATGTCGGCGAAGTTGAGCGAGCACATGCCCGCGCTCGCCTCGACCATGAACTCAAAGTCGTGCATTCCCTGCATTTCGACGATTACTTTCTGATCGTCCATGAAATCGTTCGCATTGCACGTCAAGAAGGCATCCCCGTCCTAGGCCGAGGCTCCGCCGCTGACAGCATCGTTTCCTACTGCCTTGGCTTTACCGATGCCGACCCCTTGCGCTATGGACTCTGTTTCGAACGCTTCCTCAACTCTGCCCGCTTCGAGAGAGACGGTCGCGTAGGTTTGCCTGACATCGATCTGGACTTTTGCTGGCGACGCCGTGATCGCCTCCTTGAACTCGTGCGCGACAGGTTTGGCAAAGAGCATTTTGCCATGTTCTGTACGCATCCCACCTTAGGCTTCCGCGCCGCCTATCGCGAAGCCGCCCGCTGCTTTGGCCTCGGTCAAGCCGAAGTCAATCGCCGTTCTCGAGGCCTCCCACGCAAGCTCCCCGAAGGCCTTGTCTTTTCTCGCGAAGGCCTCCGTCGCCTCTTCGCGGAGAACCCAATCCTACGCGCCCGCCTCGCAAAAATGCCCGGCGGCGAAGCTGCTCGCATCCGGGAACGCCGCATCTGGTGGGGAGCCTTCGCCTTGACAGGTCTTCAACGCTGCCTCGGCCTCCACCCAGGCGGCACAGTCCTTAGCCCTGTGCCCATCCGCGATCTCGCCGGGGTCGAACAATCCGCCAAGGGCCTGCCCGTCCTTCAATGGGACAAACACCAAGCCCCTCACATGGGACTCGTCAAGATCGACCTCCTAGGGAATCGCGCCTTAACCATCCTCGAAGACGCCCGCCAAGAAGTTTGCCTTCTTGGTGGTGACCCAGACGAAGACAGCGGTCCAGGTCTTCCCGGCTCAGGTCTGCATGGCGAGCTTCCCGCCCGAGACCCCCTCGTCGAACCCCTACTGGCCGCAGGTAATACAATCGGCGTCAGCCAACTCGAATCGCCTGGCATGCGTTCCCTCCTCATCCGAATGGAGGCAAAATCCCTGGACGAGATCATTCAGGCCATTGCCCTCATCCGGCCCGGTCCCGCCGGCAGCGGCATGCTCGACCGTTACGTTCGGCGCGCACGCGGCGAGGAGCCGATGCCCTCCCTACCCCCAGCCCTCGCCCCGATCTTGGCCGAAAGCAAGGGTGTCCTTCTTTATCAAGAGGACGTAATCCAAGTGTTGGCAGCGTTTTGCGGGACAGACTTGGTGCAGGCCGATCTCCTGCGGCGGCGCATTGGAGAAGCGGACCCCAGCGCGGAACAAGAATTCTTCGAAGCAGCCGCGAAAAACCGGGTGCCTCCTCCCTTGGCTCGAGATTTCTGGACCCAAATTCGCCGCTTCGCGGGCTTTTCCTTCAATAAGGCCCATGCCGTCACCTACGGTCGCCTCTCCTGGCGCCTCCTTCGGCTCAAGGCGCGTTACCCCGCCGCGCTTTTTGCCGCTTTGCTCGCCAGCGAAACCGGGTATTACGCCCCTGCCGTCTACGTCGAAGAAGCCAAGCGCTGCGGCATCCCAATCTTGCCACCCTGCATCAACCGCAGCGCCGCCAGTTTCGCCATAAACCCTGAATCAGCAAGCTCCCGCGGGCAAAGAATGGGTGTCCCTCATCGGGGGATTCGGGTGGGGTTGGGGCAGGTGCGGGGGATGCCGGAGGTCTTTGTGCGGAGCATTTTGGAGGAGCGGGCGGAGGGGGGACCCTTTTTTTCGGTGGGTGGGTTTGTCGAGCGGATGGCGCGGCGACGGGTGGGAGCACGCGACGAGGATCGCAGGGGCAGTTTCGCGCAGGAGCTGGCCATCCAGGAAGCCTGGGTCGAGGCCCTGATTTTGGTCGGGGCCTTTGACCTCTGCGAAGGGACGCGTGGCGAAAAACTCTGGCGCTTTCGTCTTGAGTTCCAGGACCGCCTGCGTGCCGCCGCCCAGGCCGACGAGCCCGCCCTCTTTCCCGAGGCCCTTGCTCCGAGGACACCCATTCTTCCGAGCCTTCCCCCTTTCAGCCGCGAGCGCCGCCGCGAGATCGAGGCCCGCCTGCTGGGCTTCTTCTGTGGAAGCGAAGCCCTCGAAGGCCTCGCCCGTGGCCTTGTGCCCCTCTCGGACCTCCATCCAGAGGTCGGGAAACGTATCCGTGTCCTCGGCCATATCGCGGCACTCCGGGAACACCGGACTCGCGGGGGCAAGCGTATGTGTTTCGCGACCCTCGAGGATGCAAGCGGCCTCCTCGAGGCTGTCCTTTTTCCGGAAGTCTGGCAACGCTTCGGAGGGATCCTCGCAGAGGCTTCCGTCGTGTTCTTAGAAGGAATGTTGGTTTCCCGCGAGGGAGCGCTCGTGCTGGAAGTGGAGCGAGTCGAGCTTGTCTAGCCCAAAAGAAGTCGAGAATCTTCATTCTTTGCGTAAAAGCACAGCTCCCTTGACTCGAGATCATCAATCATGTGGGTTATGCTCGGTGGCATGGGAAGCAAGAAGCTCATCGAACGGATTCTCGTGCCGACGGACCTAAGCCGAGATCAGTATGAATTCCTGGATTATTCCATCGCCTTGGCGGGGCAATTGGGGGCCGAAGCCTTGTTCTTCTCTGTGATTGATTCTCCCACCATGGTGCGCCTGATCGAGCGTCATCCCTCCGTCCAAAAAGGAAGTAAGGAAGGTTTTCAAGAGCGCTTGTTGGCAGATGCAAACCTTCTCCTCCGGCGCATGGTGGACCGAGCCTCCTCCGAAGGGGTCGCCGCCACAGGACATGCCATCCTCTCCGAAAACCCTGCCGAAGAAATCATCCGCGAGATTCACAAACGCAAGGCCGACCTTGTCCTTGTGGGAGTCGAGGGACACCCATCCGTCCTCCGCTTCTTCATCGGAAACTCCACTGAAGATCTCATGGCCCGCGCACCCTGCCCCGTCCTGACGTATCGAAGCCAAAAGATCTAAGCCCTCCCGGAGCCAACCATGAGGTCTCGCATTTATTCCCTCCTGCTCTGTGCAGCCCTGACCTCTTGCTCCGGATTCGGGACGATCCAAAGCCCAAGGGCCGAAGATCTCATGTCCTTTTCCCGTCTGAACGCTCCCATCCCCATGGACCAAGGCGAAGGGCGGATCGGGATCGTCTCCCGCCATCGCCCGGGAACCGAAACCAGCCTCCGCACCCGGATCCACTTTGCCGCAACAGAGTCCATCTATGCATGGTTTGATCTCCCCTTTGGGAGCCGCGTCCATCGCCCCGGGGGCGTCCGCCGCTCCGGGACGGGAGACCGCGTCCTAGGCCTTGAGCTTCCCCTCCAAACCAACAACCCTCTCCAAACCCAAGCCTTCGCCCTCTCCCTGAATCTTTTTTCCGTTTTCCCCAACGGCCTCCCCAAGGACCCCATTCGGCCCGGCATCATCGAAGGCGAGCAGGGGACCTTCGCCAGCCTCGACCTCGCACTGACCATGGATCCCATTGTCTGGACCCTTGAAACGGGAGCAGGCCTCGCAGGTCTCCCCGGAACCCCAGCCAAAGGAGGCCGTATCTTTGCAGGAACAAGCCTCGGCTTCCGGCTCCCCGGGACCGGATGGGACTGGTCCACCGAACCCAGCCTCCTCCAAGTGGAAGCAAACTGGGTTGAAGACCCCGTTCTTGATCGAAACTTTCAAGACCTTGCTCTCTCCCTATCCTTTCCCGTCGGTTCCTGGCGAATCGAAGCCGGATATCGCAGAGATTTTGGACCTGATCGAAAAGCAGGCGTGTATTTTCTAGGGTTCTCCACAGGCCTTTTTTAATTCAAATGCAGGACCCTTCATGAATGCTCCATCCTACGAACCCCTCCCCTCAGACCGTCTCCAATGGTCTTGTCCACGCATCGAACCCGAATCCCATGAACCCACGACCGGCACCATTATCGGGCAGGACCGTGCCCTCGAAGCCCTTAAGACCGGAATGGAACTCTATGGGCCCGGTTATCATATTTTCGTCTCCGGTCTGAGCGGCACGCGGCGCGCCGCATCCATCGCCTCCCTTCTCAAAGAGATCCAAGGATTCTGCGCTCCCGTTTCCGACAAGATTTTGGTCTACAACTTTGAGGATCCGCACTGCCCTCTCCTGATCGAACTTCCTAGGGGCAAGGCACTCGCCTTCGTCAAAGACCTCCAACGGATCGCCCAAACCGTCTTTTTTCGGCTCCCTAAAGCCTTGGGTGCCCCCGCCATGAAAAAACGCCTTCTCGCCATCCAAAGGGAAGGAAAAAACAAGGAGCGCGCCCTCTTTTCAGACCTCCAAGCCCTCTGCGAAAAAGAAGGCCTCGTCCTCGTTCTCACCGAAGGCGAAAACGGCCAAGACGGAGGCCAGGACATCTTTCCCCGGGTGGAGAATGAGCCCGTCCCTCCCGAAGCCCTCTCCTCACTTGTCAAAGAAGGCAAACTAAAAAAGGAGAAGGCCGAGGCCATGCTCAAAGCCCGAGAGCAGCTCTTAGAGCGTCTTGCCAGCACTCAAAAACAAGCACAAGAGATTTACGGGGAAGTACAAGAAGAAGTCTTGGCCCTCTTACGCAAGGCAGGCTCGGGTCTCATCGGAGGATTGTTTTCCGACATGGCTCAACGTTGGGGCGATGAAGTCCAAGCCTACCTGAAAAACTTGGAAGCTTTTCTCCTCGAGCAAATCCCCTCTCTTCTTGCCTTTGCAGAACAAAACAAGGTCGATCCCAGTTTGCAGGAAAGTCTTCCACCTCAACTAGGATACAAGGTCCTTCGCTCCTCTCAGGAGGAAGAAGATTGTCCCGTCCTGTTCGAGGCCTCCCCGACTTGGGAAAACCTCTTTGGTTCGATTCTCCCGGGAAAGGAGGGGAGCCAAGCCCGCATCAACCAGATCCAAGGAGGGACTCTCCTTAAAACCGATGGAGGATATCTTGTCCTCAGGCTTGCGGATGTCCTGAGTGAACACGGTGTCTGGAATACCCTCAAACGTGTCCTCAAGACAGGACTCTTGGAAATCCGCGCTCCCGAAAGCCCCGTCATGGGAGTCTCCAGCCCCTTAAAACCCATGCCCATCCCCCTTCGGGTGAAGGTTGTCCTTATCGGAAACCGAGGAACCTATGACGCAATGAGTCAGGAAGACCCCGAGTTTCCCAAGATCTTTAAGATTCACGCCCAGTTCGAAGCGGACATGCCCCTGAATAAAAACGCCTTGCTTCGTTACTCCTCCTTTATCTCTTCTTTGGCAAAGGAAGAAAACCTCCTCCCCTTTTCCCCTGAAGCCGAAGGGCGCATCGCCGAGCTGGGGGTTCGCCTCGCGGGAAATCAGAGTCGGATCTCCACCCGTTTTGGGGATGTCTCCGATCTCCTCCGAGAAGCTTCTTTCTTGGCCAAAAAGACGGGGAAAAAACAGGTAGATCGCGAGGCCGTCCTGAAAGCAGAAAGGGCAAGACGCCACAGGCACTCCCTCCCCGAAGAAAAATATCTCGAGATGGTGAGAAATGGTTCCTACTACCTGGAGACCAAAGGGTCCTCAGTCGGAGAGATCAACGGACTCGTAGTTTTGGACTATGGAGTCTTTGTTTTCGGACACCCTATTCGGATCAGTGCCCAGGTGGGAGTGGGGGCAGCAGGGATCGTTGACATCGAGAGAGAGGCTGAGCTCTCCGGGCCGATCCATCTCAAAGGTGTGCAGATTCTTGTGGGATGGTTGACGGGGACCTTTGCCCAGGATTTCCCTCTTTCCCTTTCAGCGCGGATTTGTTTCGAGCAATCCTATGGCCCCGTGGACGGAGATTCGGCGTCCGCTGCCGAACTCTGTGCTCTCCTTTCTGCACTGGCCGAAGTACCTCTTCGCCAGGACTGCGGGATGACGGGATCAGTGGACCAAAAAGGCCGCATCCAATCTGTCGGGGGAGTCAATGAAAAGGTAGAAGGCTTTTTCCGGACTTGTCAGGCGAAGGGTCATGAAGGCCCGCACTCTGTCATCATTCCCCAAAGCTGTGCGCAAAACCTTCAGCTTGCTCCGGATGTCCGGGAGGCGGCCGAAGCTGGAACTTTTCAGGTCTATTCCGTGTCCTGGATCCAAGAAGCCCTGGAGATTTTGACCGGCAAGTTTGCCGGAAACCCGGGCGAACCTCACAGTATTCTGGGTAAGGCCCAAGCAAAATTAGAGCGCTTTGCGGAAATCTGCCGTCTCTTCCGGGAGCCCTGATCTTCGATGCGAAAGAAAATGTGACGGATGAGACTTTTTGTCCCCCTGTATCCTTTGGATGAGGGGGGCTTCAATGGCTATGCTTTTGCACCATTCTTGCCGGCGCGGCCGGTTTCCTCGGAAAAGGATCCGAGGTGTTATTCACTTTTAATCTTACGTGTTCCCCATCTGAGGGGATGCGGGTTGTTCCAAGGGGGAACATATGACTACGGTCACTCCTGATGAGTCTCCGGCTGAAAAGGTCGAGGTCCTCGATGAAGCCGTTATTCGCTTCGCGGGCGATTCGGGCGACGGAATGCAGTTGACAGGGAATCAATTTTCCGACAGTGCTGCGCTGTTCGGAAACGATTTGGCGACCTTCCCCGATTTTCCTGCAGAAATCCGTGCACCCATCGGGACCCTTGCCGGTGTCAGCGCTTTCCAGGTTCGGATTTCGAGCAACGATATCCATACCCCGGGGCATCTCTTGGATGTGTTGGTTGCGATGAATCCTGCCGCCCTCAAGGTGCACCTCCCCGACCTGAAGCATGGCGGAATCCTTCTGGTGAACACCGGGAATTTTGCTAAGAAGGACTGGACCAAGGCCGGCTACAGCTCTGACCCTCTGGAAGATGAGAGTCTGATGGAGCCTTACAATGTGGTCAAAGTTGATTTGAACCACCTCACCAAGGAGACTCTCAAGGATTCGGGACTCGACAACAAGACCATCATGCGTTGCAAAAACTTTGCGGCGCTTGGCATCCTTCTTTGGATGTTTAACCGGGATCTTGAACCCACCAAGAAGGCAATCCAGGAACGTTTTGGCAAAAAGGCCCCTGAAATCGCAGAAGCCAACATTGCGGTCCTTACCTCGGGAAGGAACT
This sequence comes from Planctomycetota bacterium, assembly GCA_026984035.1. GTDB lineage: Bacteria > Planctomycetota > UBA1135 > UBA1135 > HyVt-539. Next base: position 19,982 of record JALSSW010000210.1, on the reverse strand, counting down.
TCGCCGAGACCATGGAGCTCTTGGACCATACGTTCCAAGTGGAGCAGGCCGAGCTCGAGCCTGGGACCTATCGCAACATCATGGGCAATCAAGCAACGGGACTCGGAGTCCTGGCCGCCTCAAAACTATCAGGAGTGCCCCTCTTCCTGGGATCCTATCCCATTACTCCCGCCTCAGACATCCTTCATCAGCTTTCAGCCTGCAAACAGGATGGAGTGATTACCTTTCAGGCCGAAGATGAGATCGCAGCGATTTGTGCCGCGATCGGAGCCTCGTTTTCAGGGATGCTTGCTCTTACAACCACTTCCGGACCCGGCGTCGCCTTGAAATCCGAAGCAATGGGCCTAGCGGTGATGACGGAGCTTCCCTTAGTGATTATCAATGTGCAGCGGGGAGGACCTTCTACCGGGCTCCCCACCAAAACCGAGCAGGCCGATCTCTTTCAAGCGATGTGGGGGAGAAACGGAGAATGCCCCATGCCTGTATTGGCTGCAGCTTCACCGGTGGACTGCTTTTATATGGCGATCGAAGCCTTCCGGATTGCCACCAAGTATATGACCCCCGTCATGTTATTGACGGACGGATATCTCGCGAATGGTTCCGAACCCTGGAAGCTTCCCAAGATCGAAGACCTCCCCAAATTCGAAGTCCACTTTGAGACCAACCCCGAAGGCTTTGAGCCCTACAAGAGAGATCCCGAGACCCTGGCTCGCCCCTGGGTGCGCCCGGGGACCAAGGGGATGCAACATCGGATCGGCGGCCTCGAAAAAGAGGATGGCTCCGGCAATGTGAGTTACGATTCCGAGAACCATTTCCATATGGTCAGGACCCGAGCCGCCAAGGTGCAGGGGATTGCCAAGGATGTTCCCACTCCCGAACTCCATGGAGACTCCGAAGGTGATCTCCTGGTTCTTGGATGGGGATCCACCTATGGATCGATTTATGGAGCCGTTGACAAAGCCCGCAAGGAAGGCTTCAAGGTGAGCCAGCTCCATCTTCGCCATGTCTTCCCGCTCCCCCAGGGAGTCGATAAGATTCTGAGTGGCTTCAAAAAGATCCTTGTCCCCGAAATGAATATGGGGCAGTTGACGACCTACATGAAAACCCTGATTCCCGAGGCGGAGTACATCTCCTATCCAAAGGTCACAGGGAAACCCTTTTACAACGATGAAGTTCTCCGGAAGATCCGGGAGGTGTTGGCATGACTGCTACCCAAGACAGCCCAAAGGGCAAACTCAAAAAGACCCATTTCAAGTCCGACCAAGAGGTTCGCTGGTGCCCAGGCTGCGGGGACTACGGGATTTTGAACGCTGTCCAGGCGACCTTCGCCGACCTGGGTCTGGAGCGGGAAAACACCGTGATCGTTTCCGGAATCGGTTGTTCGAGCCGCTTTCCTTATTACATGGAAACCTATGGTTTCCATTCCATCCACGGCCGTGCCCCGGCGGTCGCTTCGGGGGTGAAGATCTCTCGGCCCGAGCTGGAGGTCTGGGTGATTACAGGTGATGGGGACGCTCTCTCCATCGGCGGCAACCATCTGATCCATTGCCTGAGAAGGAATGTTGGCCTGAAAATCATCTTGTTCAACAACAGAATCTATGGGTTGACCAAGGGGCAATTTTCACCCACAAGCGAAATCGGCAAAGTCACCAAATCCTCTCCCTTCGGATCGGTGGATATGCCCTTCAATCCGATCTCTTTGGCTCTGGGTGTTGGCGCCACCTTTGTTGCGCGGACCATTGACGTCATGGGGAAACACATGAAGGAGGTCCTCAAGGCGGCCCACGAGCATGAGGGGACGGCCTTCATCGAAGTCTTTCAGGATTGCAATATTTTCAACCATGGGGCTTTTGACCCCGTGGTCAAAAAGGAGATACGCGACGACCGGCTGGTGGAACTGCGCGCAAACGAACCCCTTGTCTTCGGCAAGGAACATGACAAGGGGCTTGCCTGGGACTGCAACCGACTTCGGGTTGTGAAGCTGGGGGAAGCCGATGAGTCCGGCAAGGTCTGGAACAAGGAGGATCTCGTCGTCTTCGATCCCACCAATCCCAATCCTACGATTGCCTTTGCCCTAAGCCATCTCCGGGAGGTGGAAGAGCCTACTCCGATTGGAGTTCTTCGTTCGATCCGACAAGCACCCTACGAAAAAATGGTCCATGGCCAGATCCAGGGGATCCAGGACAAAAAAGGCCAGCGTTCTCTCGAGGATTTGATCTACGCAGGCAAGACCTGGGAAGTGAAGTAAGAAGGTTCTACTTGAGCCTTAAAAACTTCAGCCCGAAGACCTTCGCTTTCATCCGCTCCACATAGCCCGGCAGGCTTTCCTCCCGGACCTTGGGGGCGGATGAATGCAGGAAATGGGGTTCTCCCTTGGGCCCTCTGACGAAGAGACCTACATGCCCCACCCAACGACCGCTCCCTTTGCCTTTCACGACCTCGATGATGTCGCCGTCTTTGAGCATGGGATAAGCCTTTGGTAGAGCTTTTCGGGGGATGTAGACGAGGGGATAGATCTCCACTGGGATCTTCCGGATCACTCCAAAAGACTTTTTCAGCATGCGGGCTCGATCCACTCGCATCCGGTAGGTCAAGGTCTCCACGCCAAGTTTTTGGGTCAGATCTTCAAAGAGCCAAGCGTTGTTGGGATTCCAGTCCGCCGCAGTGTAGTGGTTGCGGGTGGCTACCGAGATCTCTCCGTTTTTATAGCGGATCCTCATCAGGTTCTTAAAAAAACTGGGCCAATCCTTGGCCAGGGCCATGGAGTACATGTGTTCCGTGAAGGTCACGCAATCGCTTCGGTCCAATCGATAGAGGGGATCGCTGTCGTAGAGCTCGAAGGGGAATTCTCCCAAACAATAGATCTCGTATGGTTGTCCCAGGTTTTTCCGGGCGAGTAAGAGGAGGCGTTTCAGAGGGTTCTTTTCCTTTTTTGCGAGCTCCTTAAGAAAGAGATCGATCTCTGCTTCGTTGAACTGGTAGAGCGGAGTCCTTTGAAGGACGGAGAGGGGGCGGGGAGAGGGGAGATGGAGGACAAGCGGATCAAAAGGCCTTGTCCGTGGGATTCGTTTTTGGGAAGGGGTTTGCGGAGAAGTGTGGCTTGACTCCGTGTGTGTTTGGCATCCTTGGGGCCAAAACAAGAGGAGAGAGAGGAAGAGGGATCTTTTCATGCCGAAAGCTTAGGCCCATGGGAATCCCGGGAAAAGGAGAAGAGTGCTTATGAATGATGTACGAGCCCCTCGATTCCATAGAAAACCCTCCAAGGATTTTGCAAAAAAGCCCCGTAGAGGGAGCCCGGTCAGGACTCAAAAGGACTATCCTGCGGCAACGAAAGCTGCGCAACGATTGGGGCTTGGATTGAGATCCAAAAACCGCCCATTGAGAGTGAAGAGGATGGATTTGGGGGATTGGAGAGGAAAAAGCCGAAGCAAAACCTTGTTGATCTCCGGGGAGAGAAAGAAGATCCCTAAGCCGGTCTGTTCTTCAAATTTTCGGATTTGATGTTTGAGAGGGGAGGGGAAGCTCTTTGGATCTTCCGCAAAAACCAGGGCAAGCAATCCAGGATCTTTGAGCTTGCGTGCCAAACGCGCTCCTTCTTGGGTGGAGACATACCGGGAAAGGCTCTTCTTTAGGTAGAGAACGAAGCGGGCTTTTTTGGGTTGGTGGACCTTTCCTTCGAGATCATGGATGCGAAGAGGAAACTTGGGGAGGGAGCTTAGGGGAAGGTGGGAGGACAAGTTTTTGAGGATGGTGGCCGTTTTTTGGGACTGTTTTGCATAGACAGTTCCCGGGCAACGGAGTTCAACGCTTCTCAGAACTCTGAGGGCCAGTTTCTTTTTTCCCAGAGCGAACAGGGCTTGCCCCTTTCCCAGCAAAGACCTTCCCAGAAGATCGGTCTGGTTAGGATTGACGGCTTTCAAAACTTTTTCAAAAGTTTGCAAGGCCTGTCCGGGGTTCCTTGTTGCAAGCAGAAGCATGCCCAGCTGCGTTTGCAGGAGAAGGCGGGAAACTTTGGGGAAGCCCGGCATCAGGCTGGAGGATATGGCTTTTTTGAGAAGGGAAATCCTCTTTTGGAAGGGGATGGCTTGAATCCGCGAGTATCGGAGAATGGCAGGAACCTGCGAGGGCCGTAGGCTCTTCACTTCTTTTTTGGGAGGCTTTTGCTCATGCAGAGCAGAAGGATGAGCTTGGCGAGAAAGGGGGAGGAACAAAAGAAGAGAGAGAAAAAGGTTCAACTTCGCCTCCTCTCCCTCTTTGAGACAGTTCTGCTTGTCTTTGGCTTGCCCATATAGGGTAGGAGGAGTTCCCTCCAGTGCCGCCATGCTTGGCGGAGGTCGGGGGCACCAAAATTGGCCGAGAAGAAGGGAGCCTTCACCCCCTTGCCTCGGAGGAATTTTGCCAAACTCCTGCTTGCCAATTCCCTTGCGAAGGCCATCCGGTCTGAAAAAGGGATTCCTAATTGTCTGTCTCTCTTCTCAGAGCCTTCAAGACCCGCAACCATGCATGCAAGGCAAAAGGCCATGCCCTTAGGATTCCCAAAGACTGCAAGAGCACCGGCTGCTCGGGCCCGGAGGGGCAAGGGGCGATTTGGGTCTTGCATGATGCGTAGGAGTGCAGGAGAAGCCTCAACACGGAAAGAGGCTTCCAAATCTTGGATTCGGACTAAAACCGTTTCCGTCTCCCCATCCAAACTTTCTAGGCGGGAAGATGAAAGACTGGAGCAGGCCGAGAGAAGGACCAAGCCTAGAGGAATCCAAAAGGACCGAAGCATGGCTCTCGATTTTAACTGGAAGGAATCACAACCCCAGAAAAAGCCGTCCAGAAAAAAGATTCCTGAAAAAGCCTGATCCTTGGGTAAGGATGAGTGGAGGAATTTAGACCTCGCCTTCTCCCTCTTGAAGCTCTAAGGCTTTGCGCTTACGCCTGCGGGCCATCGCAGCTCCGGCGAGACCGGATCCTAAGAGGAGCAAAGTTGCAGGCTCGGGGACTGCTCCCGGTCCTCCATTGCTTCCACCGCCTTTGTGCCCGCCACCCTTGTTGCCTCCGTTGTTACCCCCATTGCTTCCTCCCTTGTCCTGAGAGCCGTCATTGGGGATTTTGTTTTCCTGGATCCTGTCCTTATCGTTTCCCCCATTCTTAAAGAGAGTCCCATCGTCATCCGGGATCCCGATGTTGGGGTTTCCCAAGCTGGGCGTTGCCCCATTTTTGTTGCAACTTCCAAGAGTGAAAAGGCCTAAGGATAAAGCGATAACAAGGCTGTGTTTTAGGTTCATTGGGTTCCCCCTTGGAGATGCAGAGGATTCGTGAACCGAATCCTGGTTTTACAAAAAGTTACTGAACTCATCCGTGTGTCCTCCTGAAGCAAGGTCTGTGCCATCCAGGGAATTGATTGTTGGATGGAATGGCAAAGACTGTGTTTGAGCTGGAAGCACCTTGCAAAAAAAAGGAGGGAATGAGAAAAGCGTCATTGAGAAGGGATGAACGGGACTGTCGAGGCCAATCCAGGAATCCAAAACCTGTCTCGGTGGGGGAATAGTCAGGATGGCTTTCTTCTACTACCGAAAAATTTGCAGATTTTTTTCTGCTTCCCTCTCGTTGTCTTTTTTCAACAGAGAGCTGCATGGCAACAACTTCTCTCAGTAGGTGGTCTCGTGCTTTCCTAGGAAGTGTGGAAGCTCCCCTCTTGCTAATGAAATAAGGAGACCGGGAAGGATGCAACTTGGCCATGGCTCCTGCTGACCAATATGTGGCCCTTAGGTCCCCTTGTGATGGCCGCTTCGGTTCCATGCTTTCCCGAACACCAGGCGATGTGCTGAAGGGTTTTTGGGTCGAACACCTCCGGCCCCCGGTCGGAGAGGCTCACAAACAAGAATCCGTCCAACAGGACGACTTGTCCGCTGGGGAGGCCTTGGATTCTTGCCGTCCCAAGGGACTTACCCGTTTTTAAGTCAATTTTGATCAGGTCACGATTTCGGGTGGCTACGAAAAGATGTTCTCCATCACAGCCAAAATGAACCTGCCCTCGGAGCCCATCCCCAAGGCGAAGAGTCCATGCTTCTTCACCATTCTCCAAACGGAGCGCGTGTAATCGCATGTCATCCGATGGAATCAAAACGAAAGAACCCTGAACAAAAGGACGCGCAAAGCCGGATTCTTCAACCTTGCTTCGCCATTTTTCGCCTCCATCTGAAGAGAGCGCCCGGACCCAACCCTCCTTGTCTACGAGGATGACAGGTGCTCCTGTTTTTTCCTGGTAGGGGCCAAGGCGTTTCTTCCCACCCATCTGCGTGTAGAAAATGGTTCCGGTTTTCGGATCCAAGATTGTTTCTTTGCCATCTTCGGAGAAGACCAAGAGGCGTTTTTGCCAAACCCCGGCCCCTCTGAGAAGAGGTCCTTCGAGCTTGGTTTCCCAAACAAGAGAGCCGTCTGCGCTCAGTTTGCGAACGGGTCCATCCCTGGAAACCAAAAGGATCCCTTTCTCCAGTGGGATCGGGGCCCCCAAATCCCCTGTCAGATCCTTAAACTTCAGCGCCCTTTGGACCTTCCCGGAAAGAGGATCGAGCAGAGAGAGCTGCCCAGTCCGGTCAGCAACATAAATGATTCCCCGGTGGAAAAGAGGTGCTTGTGTTAAGGCTCCTTGAACCTTGGTTTCCCAGTTGGGGAGAAGGGTGAGGATGGACCGAACCGTCCCTTGTTGCATCAAGGTATCTGAGGGGCTTTCATCCCTGAACCCCTTTTTGCGAATCCGCAGCTTGGATTCTTCTCCAGGATGAAGAGAAAGGGTGAGTGGAGTCTTGCCCATTTTTTTTCCTCCCACAAAGACCTCAGCCGAAACGGGACTGGTAACGATCTTGTAAGGAAGAAGAACACGTTCTTGGAGAGGTTCCTGGGGAAATTCATCTTGGATCCCCTGGAAGAGACTGCGTCCCGTAAAAAAATCTCCTCTTTTTCTGGCAGCCTCGATTTGGCCTAAAACGGAGGAAATCCTGGCATATTTTTTTACTTGCCTGTGAAAGAAAGCCATCAAGCTCTGGTCCCCTTCGTACTCCTTTGCAAGTTTTTGGTAGAGGCGAAGAGCCAGTTCGTATTTCTTTTCCTTTTCAGCCTTTTGTGCCAGCAGGAAGGGGCGGTCTAATGCACGCTTTTTAGTATCCAACCCGATTTCTTTTCTGAGGATGGTTCGAAGGCCATTGACCCTCTTCTCGGCTGCCAACCATTTGTCCATGAGCTCCCCCAAGTTTTTGGGAAAGCCTTTCAGGGACGCCAGCCCAGGTGCGGATTTGAGCGCTTTTTTTAGTTTGCGAATATGCTCTGCCCGCTTTTCCGGAAAGCTGTTTTGGATGCGCTTTAGGGCTGCCTCCTTTTCCTCCAGGTTCAAAAGAGCCTCGGGATCTGGAAGTTCTTGAGCTTTGGCTTTTTCTGCCTCCTTCTGGAGGATGTTTTTAAAATTCCCAAGGCGTGTCCTCAGCGAATCATGAATGGCTTTTCTAAAATAGGTTTCCTTCCCAAAGTCCTTGTAGAGTTTTTGATAGGCAAAAAGGGAACCCGCGATGTCCCCCTTCTCAAACAGGTCGGCCGTTTTGCTCAATCCATTGTGAAATTGTTTTCGGCGAGCTTCCTTTTTTGTCCTCACCTCCGAAGCCCGGCGGGCGCGAATCCGATTGATCAGATCCCTCGCCTTTCCTCCCACAGGTCCATCTTCGAAGTCTTGGAGCAAGCGAGTCGCGATTGCTTCTGCGGTTCCAAGATCACCCTTATCCATCATGGCATTGGCTGACCGAATCTTTTCATTCCCTTTTTTCTCTTTCAAGAATTGATGGACTGTAAGCCCTCCAGTGGCAAGCGTTCCGATGACAGCCGAAGCAATCAGGATTCTCCGCAGCGTCCATTTCCCCTTTCCTTGGAGAGCTCGAAGCTCATCCCTGACCTTGTGGAGAGCAGGTCGCAGTTTCAGAATTTGTTTAAGAACGATGATGAGGTCATCTCGATCCCCCGAAAGTCGGAAGGTCTCTGCAAGCTCCGAGAGCTCGGCTACTGCATCTTCCACTCGATCCATGTGATGAAGTGCAGCCGCAAGCTGAATGGAAAGGTTCAGATTGTTAGGGGATTTGAGACGAAGGTTTTCGAGGACTCGTACGGCCTCATCGCCCTCACCCCTGTTCATATATTCTTCAACAAGGGCAATCGCGATTTCGATCTGTTCGTCGGTGGTTCCACTTTGCGGGTTTTGAAGAAGGGCCTGCAGAACATCCAGGTTTCGAGGATCCAGCTTGCGTGCTTTCTTAAGGAATTTGATCTGCTGTTCGGGGTCTTCAAGCAGGGATGCGCAGCGCACAAGAATGGAGGCTGCTTCTTTCGGTGCGCCGATTCTTGCAAATAACTGAGAAGCATGGTTAAGGAGGGTTGCGTCTTGGGTTTCTCTAGCGGTCATCCCAATCTGCAAAGCATTTCGGGCTAAACTCAATTTTCCCAATTCGATGGCTTCAGAAGCTAGATCCACCAAATCAGGAAGGCAGGTTTTCTCTATGAGCCCCCTTTCGTAAAGTTCCTGGGCAGCCTTGGCCACATCGAAGACCGTGTCCAGAAGAGAACCCGCCAATTCGCGAAGAGATTTCTTTCCATCACAACCCTCATATACAAGAGAATGAAGCTCAGAGAGGTCCTCTTCAGGTTCGGCCGCCTTGGAAAAGATCTCGTCAAAGTCTCCGAGAGAATCCAGGATGATGTCCCATTCATCCGATTTTCGGGCAACCTCGAGGAGGCATTGATCAATGGGGAAAGGTGTCGCAGTTTCCGCTCTTTCGGAGAGGTTTCCCAAAGGAATACTTCCTCGATAGAAGGCAAAGGAACCCGCGCGAAGGGCGAAGAGCTCAAAGAGGCAGTCTTCATCGAGGGCTTCACGAATCGCGCGTTCATCCTCCTCGCTGATGCCGCTTGCTGTGCAAACGGTTTGGAGAGGATCCCCTCCCTCTTTTTTCCACGCAAGGATTCCTTTGCGGACAAGCTTGAGTTCCGCCAATCCCGAGGCGACCAGGCGATTACAGAACCGTTGAAACCATTCTTCAAAAGGGGGGAGGACTTTGATCACTCCCTCCTGAAACAATAGGTGGGTGGATTCTGCTTGTCTTGAGGTGACTCGAAGGGTCCCATCCATTTGGGACATGGAGATCGTTTGAAAAATATCCGGCAGAGAGACCTGCGATAAATCTCCATTCAGAGTTGCCTGGTATCCTTGTTCTTGAAGCTCGTCAGGATTCTGAGAAACGGTATCCTTCATCAAGAAGTTCCATTCCTTGTTTCCGAGGTGCCCTCCCTGAAGATTGGACATATGGTTTTCCCTCAAAATCCCCTTCGTTCCCTTGTTCTTGCCCGGATCTTGCATGGGCTCTCCGGCATGCTCCTGCTGATCTTTATCGGCTTTCCTTGTTTGAATGCTCAAGGGATGGGGGAGAGAAGCGATGGATTTTTCGACAGGGATGAAATCGGAGCCAAGCTCCCCCTGGAAGTGGGAAAGCTCCAAAGTCCGGTCGCATGGAAGAACCTCTGGCGCAGAACCCTGCAACGAGGCCCTCTGAGTGAAAGTGCCTTGGAAAAAGAATTCGCCACCAGGCATGGGCTTGAGAACCGCCTGGCCTTGATTGGGGGCTTCTGTCTCGGAGGAGGAGTGCGCGCTTCTCGGTATTTGGAGAACTGGTACCATGGAGGGAGAAAGGTGCCGGAGGAATTGGTTTTCCTTTGTCTCGGGAGCTCCGCAGGCTCTCTCCCTCTTCGCTTGGATTTTTTGCGCCGCCTTGCTCTTTCCAAGAAAAACCCGACCGTGGTTCGCTTGGCCGCTGCAATCTCTTGGATCGAGCGCAGCCTTCCCAAGGTTTCCCCCGAGGTCGGGGAACTCTTTGCAGAACGACCCGAGGGACTCTTTGTCCGGATGCTCAGGGATCAGTGTCAATCGCCCCCCAATTTCGGTCCGGACGCCAGGACTTGGGTGTTTAAGAGCCTTGGGAAGCCTGGCCCCAACGAGAAACAAGGCGGCGGTTTTGAGCATTTAGTCAAATCTTTGGCCTTTTTGAACCTCGCTGCCGTTCCGTCTTCCCTGGATCCAAAGCAGGTCTTGGATCTTTTGGCCCAGGAAAGCCAATATCGCGGAATCCTTTCCCTCGTGATCGGGCGACAAATCGGATCGGGAAGCCTCAAGGATCTCCAAGCCAAGGGGCTGTCCCTTCCCCAATTTTTTTCCGGGATTCAGAGTGCGGATGCCGCCTTACAGCAGAGGATTTTGGAAGGCCCCGGAGGAGCAAGGGGGGCTGACTACAATGAACTTTGGTGGGCCGCAGGAGCTCGACTGGTCTCCGCCGAACGGGTCGAAGCCCTATGTCGGGAATGTTCCAAGGGGAGCTTTGGGGAAAAAGGACTCCAGGTCATCCTCCGGCGGGTTCTCACGGCAGGACTGAAGCTGCCCTCGGCTGCATCCCTGGAAGCGAAACAACCCACTCCCGCCGGAGCCATCCTCCTCTATCTACAGAAACGGAATCCCGATGTTCTCAAGGGTCTTTCCGAGACCCTCCATCCCAAAATCCTCTACGCCTTGCAAAGGCTCTACCCACCCGAGCAAGAAGTAACGCCGCAGAATCTCCCCCTTCCAAGGGAGAATGGGAGCATCCTCTGGAGTCTCCTTCAAAAACGCTGGGCTCCCCGCGGGGCTTATCCAGGGACCCAAAAGCGTCTCCGCTTCCAACTCCTTTCCCAATGGGTGGCCCGCCTCTTTTTGAGCGGGAGTTCCTACATGCGCAGCCAACTTGGCTCTAGTGCCCCTGGCAATGGGTATTTGCCCAAAGGGATCCGTGCAAACAAGCAGGGTTTTTTTCGGGTCCTCAGTCTTTTCCTTAAAGAGCACCCTTTTTTTGGCGTTTAGGTTATCCGTTCATTGCTAGGAGAGCTATTAGATGGTAATTTGTCCTGTCTTACTCAATCTCGGAGAAACTGCCTATGGCGTCCTTGCCTTCTAAATTCCAATTTGTGGAAGGAAAAAAACTTCGCCCCTTGACCCATGAAATGGGAGATCTCTTTGAAGGGGAGGAGGTGCGCCCTTACCAAAGTCGGGAGGAAAAAGCCGCTTTTGAGAAAAAGAATCGGGCAAGGTTGGAACGAGACCTGATCGAAGGGCGATTGATCTTTGATTCCAGGCCCTTTGCAATTGATATGCAGATCAGCAATTTCTGCAATATGTCCTGCATCATGTGTTACGACGGGGAGAATCCTCCCACAAAGAGGATGCCCGATGATTTGATCGCTCTGGTTGCCAGCGAAATCCTCCCCTCAGTCTCCGTCCTGCTCCCGTTTTCCGGAAGTGAACCCTTGTTGTTAGGTTGGGACACAACCCGGCGCTTAGCTGAGAAATATGGAATGGAGTTGGATATTGTGACCAACGTCCAATATCTGGATGAAAAGATGCTCAAAGAAGTGGAGCCTTTGGTCGGCAGGATCATCTTCTCCATTGACAGCCACATCCCGGAAATTTACGAAGCCATCCGTTTGAGGAGCAACCCAAAGAAAGTTTTTGAAAATCTTCCTAAGGCGGCAAAGTTTTTTGAGGAGAATGGAATCAAGGTCACCTGCAATGTGGTCTTGATGAGCAACAATGCCGCTTGGGTGCCCGAGACCATTGCCTATATGGCGGACCAAGGGATTTTCTCCGTCCACATCCTCGGTTATCTCCATAATCTTCCCCATCAAAGGATGTTGGATCCCAAGCTGACCTTCAAGCCAGAATACCTTGAGTATCTCAAAGAACGCAGCATCGCCGTCGCGAAAGAAAAGAAGGTGGAGCTTATTTGGGATCTGGGTGGTTCTCACTCCTTCTACGATTTTAGGGAGAAGCGCAACTACCGAAACAGCATCGTAATGGATCATTGGGATAGAAAACTCAAGCTCTATCAACCGGGCTATTGCATCCAATCCGTCTATCGAGTCAAGGTGGACAATGACGGACGTATTTATCCCTGCTGTGTTGCTGATGGTGGACGGCTTGCCTTGGGAAACCTGTATCAGCAGAGTTTTGAAGAGATCTGGAATGGACCCGAGTCGCAGGATTTGAGACGCGCAATGCTCTGTGGCGACCTTCCTGATCTTTGTAAGAATTGTTGGTTTACTACCAACAAACTAGCCCCCGAATCCCATCTGCCCTTTGTAGATCAAGTGGTGGAAGATGTCGGTTTTTGGCCTTCTTCGGCAGAAATGGAAGTGAACGGTCCTCCACACCTTGCTCGGATTACTGAGCCCCCTTCCTTTTCATGGGATGCACCCCCTACGCCGGTGGATCGTTATCTCCTTGTGTGTGGAATGGGTGGAGAAGCGATCTTTATGGAAACCTTTGAGATCGATGGACAACAAAACGAGTTCACGATCCCAAAAAAGCGTTGGAAAGCTTTTCTCACCAACAAGGGCTATTGGTGGGGCCTCTGGGCCATCAAGGATGGGGACTCTGCGCACAGTTATCGATCCAAAGAGCTTCGTTGCTTCATACGGCATGAGGACCTTCCCAGGATCAAAGGAAGCAGCCTTTACAAGACTTGAAAGTCAGAGGTAGGTTTCCAGGACATTGCAAAAGCGAAGGAGGTCCTTTTTTTGGATTTCTCCTCCCGGGCTGATGCGAAGAGTCCCCAAGGGATGGGTACCCAGGTCCTCGTGAATCCAGGGCGCGCAGTGCTGGCCGGCGCGAAGGATGAAGCCTTGGGATTCGAGGAGCATGGCGACCTCGACCGGGTCCCTTCCCATGAGGTCCAAGCTGAGGACGGCCACTCTGCGGGGAAAGGATGGGGGAGGGCCGATGCGTTTGAGCCTCCCCTGGGTTTCCAGGGGCTCTAGGGCATCCCAGATCTGTTGAAGGGAGAGAAGCTCTTTTTTGAGCTGGCTTTCTTCTTTTCCTTCGAGAGCCTTAAGAGCTGCGAGCCATCCCATGCGCCCGGGGGTGTTGGCTGTCCCGGCTTCGAGCCCTGCGGGAAGGCTTTTGGGCATGAGGCCGTCGGGGGTCGCGCTTCCCGTGCCGCCTTCGACCAGGGGCCGGGGGATGGGGCAGTCGCGCGAAAGGCAGAGGGCGCCCACTCCCGGAGGGCCCATCAGGGCCTTGTGGCCGGGGATGAGGAAGGCATCGGCGGAGAGGTCCTGGAGGGGGAGGCGTCCTATGCTTTGGGCGCAGTCGAGGAGGACGAGGCAGGATCGCTCCTTGGCCCAGGCGATCAAGGGGGCTACATCCAGGACCAGCCCCGTCACGTTGGATGCGTGGTTGAGACAAAGGAGCCTGGGAGCCTTGCCTCCCTTGAGGCAGCGATCGAGGTCTGAGGGAGTCGGGCCTAGGAAGGGATCGGCGGGAACCACATCCAAATGGATCATGCCCGAGTGTTGCATCCCAAGGAGGGGGCGGGCCACGGCGTTGTGTTCGAAGCGGGTGGCGAAGACCCGGTCGCCCGCGTTGAGGATGCCCTTGAGAAAGAGGTTGGCTGCAAAGGTTGCCCCCGAACCCAGGAGGACCCTTTCGCTGGGGACCTTGCAGAGCCGGCCCAGGCGTCTTCGAAGATCTGCGGTTTTGGAGGCGACCTCTTGGTGCAGGGCCGTGGATCCCCGCGAAGCATCCACACCCAGGCGCTCAAACCAATCCTGAATGGCAGCCTGTACCTGTGGAGGTTTGGGCCAGGAGGTTGCGGCGTGATCCCAGTAGACAGGCGAAGGCGCCATCCTCAACTCCCCAGGTAACGATCAAAGAGCGCCCTCGCCCGCCCGGGGTCGTCCGTCCCCTGGACGATGGCGCGCCCGTCCGCAAAGACTGTGATCTCCCCTTCGGCGAAGCGAGTGCGGAGGAGGTAGGGAAGGAGCTGAAGGACCTGTCCTTCCTGGAGCTTGGCGGCCAAGGCGGGGAGGTCAATCCGGGTCCCCGGGGGGGCTTGGAGCTGCACGGCCCTTCGACCACAAAGAGGGCTTGCCTGGGTTGCTTGGGAGGGGTCCAGCCCGGGATAGATCCCCCGGTTGCAGCAGGGGCAGGATTTGAGTGAAGCACTCGGAAAGCCCATGCTTCGGAAACTGGCTTCGAAGAGGTCACCGATGTGGAGAACCGGCTCCGGGACTTTGCCTGTCCCTAAATAGCGAAGAGCCCAGGCCAATTGGAGCATGGTCGTGAAGGCCGCCGCCGAGGGAAGGACTCCTGCCGTCTCACAAGTCTGTGTCTGCGCCAAGGGGGGAGGCTCCGGGAAGAGGCAGCGTAGGCAGGGACCCTCCGGGGCGAAGAAGGCGGCCATCGCCTGCGTCCCCACGCAAGCGCCATAGATCCAAGGGATCCCCTCTTTCTTTGCAAAGTCGTTGAGCATGTAACGGGTTTGAAAATTGTCCGTCCCATCGATCAAGAGATCGATCCCCTCCAGACGCTCCTCGATGTTTTCGGGCCGGAGATCCACCAGTTCCACATCCAACTGCGTTCCCCCATGAATCTGGCCCAGCCTCATGGCTGCCGCCACAACCTTGGGGCGCCCCTCCTTCGCGTCCTCCTCATCAAAGAGGTGTTGGCGGTGGAGGTTACTCAGTTCGACGAGATCGCGGTCCACCAAAACCAAGTTTCCCACACCCGCCCGCGTCAGATCTTCGGCGACTCGCGACCCGAGGGCCCCGATTCCCACGATGGCCACCTTTGCCGCGGCAAGGGCCTTTTGGCCCTTCGGCCCGAACTCTTGGACCCGGATTTGCCGCCCGAAACGATCTTGGGGCTTCTGTTCCATCGAGGGGGAGGGGTCCACTTGTTTGTCCTTCTTCAGAGTTTGAAATAGTTTCGGTTCGTCTCGATAAAGGACTGCCAGATCGGAGGCACGTCATCCTCGTGCATGCAGGCATCCACCGGACAAGCTTCTACACAGAGCGTGCAATCAATGCAGTCTACAGGATGAATATAGAGCTGAGAGCTGTCCTCATCGGTGTGAATACAATCTACAGGACAAACATCCACGCAAGCCCTGTCTTTGACCCCAATACAGGGCTCACAGATGACATGTGTCATTGTTGTCAACCTTTCCCAGCAATCTCAAGGTGCGCATCTAAAGAAGGAAGCCGTGACTGAAATGGTGCGAAAGGGGGGACTCGAACCCCCACGGGTTACCCCACAAGATCCTAAATCTTGCGCGTCTGCCAATTCCGCCACTTTCGCTAACACTTTCGCCAAGGTTTTCCGGCTGTTCCCCGATTCCCAAAGAATGCAAAAAGAACCGCCTGGAAGGGCAAGGATTAAGGCCCGAAAACTCTAAAAAAGCAAAGGAATTTCACCTGAAGCCTCTCCGAAGTTAAAAGGCCATCCCTGCCTCATTTCTCCCTAGGAAGCGGGCTTTTGAAGCACGGATCAACGTAGGAGATTCCTAGCGGTGTTTAAAAAGTCAACATATTTCTTTGGACCATGGCTCAAACCGTCGAAGAGGGGCAGGGCAATCCCAACATTGGGAAAGGGGGGAAGAGATGGAGTCAACGCAATCCAAGGATCATTGGATGTCCCGGTTTTTCATTTGGGTGAAGGATCATGTTTTTCATCATCTTTTCTTAAAATTCCTTTCTCCTGTGTTCGCTTTTCTCCTGGCACTTCTTCCCTTGTCCCTTATTTCTTGCGGTGGGTCTGGCTCCATCACAACCGGGGGCGGTGGAACTGGGGGCGGACCCGGGGGAGGGGGGCCAGGTGGCAACGGAGGCGGTGGAGGACGCCGAGGGGGCATCGGTTCTGCCAAGGGCCTGAAGATCCTGGTCCAGAACGATTCTGAGAACAGCCGGAACGAAGTCATTCTTGCCTCGGTTCCCTTTCCAGAGAAGGCGGTGAAGGATCTCTCCACCTGGGGGATTTCCGGCTTGGGGACCGCGTGGCGTGTTCTTCAGCGCTGGGGAGATGGAAGCATTAAGATCGCCCAAGCCCAATTTTTGGACACCCTCAAGCCCTTCGAGACCAAAACCTATGAGGTCGTGGATCAGGTCAAAGCCTTGGAGGGTCCTTTCAAGCCCAATGCATGGGTGGACGCGAGATTCAAGGACGGGGCTCCGGGGACCAAGGTCGAAGTCGTGGATGAGGACGGCATCGTCTATACCGGGACGCTCACGGGTCCGGGAGAAGTCCTTCATGAAAGCTACTTGGTCCGGACGCGTTTTTGGCGTTTCTACTGCAAAAACCCCGACCCTCAAAAAGGGATTGGAAGAGACTTTTTGACTGTTCGGGTCTACCAGACCGAGTTTCGGGACATGCCCTTTACCAAAACCCAAGTGGTCGTGGGCAACGACTATCTGGGAGCGGATGATCCCCAGGGATCCAAAGATCCCAACCTGTATCCTCTTGGCCCGGTTTCTTTCAAAGAAATTCGTATCGGTTTTGTGGGGGTCTGGAAGGGGATGTACAACCAAACAAGAGAGGGAGTCGGGGCACCGCTCTATGATGCCAAGACCGGATACGAATGGTTCTCTGTGTTAAAAAACACCTGGTTGGATGACGGCCAAACCAAGATCTACAGCTTCGTGCTCTATTACGAAGTGGCCAATGGGGATGCCAAAGCCAAGGCCAAGTGGCAGAAGCTTTTTGGAGATCTTCTTTATTACAAAATCCGTCCCCTTGCGACCCTTGCCACCTGGCAAAAGACATGGGCGCTTGGGCTCCATGGGGGACCTGTCACCGGGCCGACGAATTCTTATGACCGCGCCGAATCCGATTGGGTCAAGTGGAAGACCACGGATCAATTCGGTCCCTTCGGCAAGTGGGGTGATGTCAAATTCACCAACACCACGGGCACGCCTCGAAACGGCCCCATGTCCACCGAGCTGGGACATGCGATCCAAGGGGAGAATCCACATCTCTTGGAAGTCCTCGAAGGAAAGGCCAGGATCCAAGCGGTTCGCCAATACCACATGTGGGGCCTCAAAGTCGGGGAGCGAGATAACCAGTATCTCTGGGATGGGGTGCCCTACCGCAAGGGAGGGCGCAGGCTTTCCATCGAGACGAGAGGGCGCTTCGCTGTCTTAAACAACGATCCGTATTCTCGATGGCGCCGGGGTGTGAACTGGAAAGACGTCGGCCATGGTTGGGATCAATATGATCATGAGCATTTTTCCACCGATCTTCTCTTTGATTACTACACAGTAACGGGGGATTTCTGGGCGCGGGATGAACTTCGCATCTTGGGCCAGTGCCTCAAGGGCCTGATGCGGCTCCAATATTATTTCACGCAGCATATCCAATCCGCGCGCGCCGAGGGCTGGACCCTGACCAGTTTCATTCATTGCTGGCTTGCGACCGGCGACGCGGATCTCAAGGATTATGCACTTAAAAGAATCAACCTGATTGTGGATGCGGAACGGCCCAAGACGCATGCGTCCAAGGCCTTCGTGTTTCAGTGGAATCATCCGCTGACCAAGTATCCGACACCCAGCGCATTCTTCATGCCCTGGCAGCACGGTCCTGTCATGTTGGGATATCTGGCCGCCTATCGGTTCTGGGGGAGCAAGCCCTCGTTGCAGATCGTGAAGGATGTCGTTCATACCATCGAATATTCTTGGGTGAAAAACTTCAAGAACGATCCCAACTTCGGCAACATCGCCGATGGGCTGCGCTACTACGTGCCCGCCAAGTACAACGGCAACGATGTTCCTGCCAACTTCTTCGACTCCTGGAAGGGGATCGGCGCTCGCTGGGGCGACAGTCCTCTGGGCGGCGCTCATGAGTTCCTCCTCTCGGGGCTCTATCAGTTGATCGATACCACCAAGGACAAAGTCCTCCAGGACAAGGCCCGTTACTTTGCAGGCAAGCTTCTGGGGCCGATCGGAGCGAGTCGGGCGAGGCTTTGGAACAAGTGGACCCTCGCCATCCCTGACCGGGTTCTTCCCAAGCAGTAGGGGGAGGCCCGGGGGCTCCGGGGCCCTAGGGAGGCCTCTTGGTCCCAGGGTTGGTCCAAGGGCTCCCTAGAGGACTTGGCGCAGATAGTTGATCCAGTCGCTGCAGTCTCCGCAGAGAGGCACATCCTGGAAGCGACCCTCGATGTGCGCCCGGCGGTAGGCCGCCAGAGTTTCGCCCTCCCAGATTTCTTGGAGGTTCTGCTCCTTTGCGTTGCCGATATGGATCGCGCCTTCGTGGTCAATGCAGCAGGGGGTGCATCGACCGTCGGCGTAGACATTGAGATGGGTCCAGAGCTGGGGGCAGGGCAGGCGCGGTTGTTCATGCTGTTCACGGGGCGCGACCTCCTCGGCGATGGCCCCAGCCCAAGAGTTGCAGACGGGGTTGACACAGGCCTGGTCGCCGGGAAGAAGCTTGGGCTTCCAGAAGGCCTCAAAGGCGGAGGCTTCATGCCTGTTTTTGGCATTGGGAGTCATCCTGAGTTGGAGGGGGGGCGTCTCCAAGCCTCGTTCTCTTCGCAGCCGGACCAGACCTTCGATCCCCTGAGTCACGAGGGAAAAATCCTCGCGTCCCGTGACGGCCTCGTGGGTTTCTTTCGTCACCCCTTCGACTCCTATCACGATCATCGCCGGCTGGAGTTGGACCAGGGCTTGCACGCGCTCCTCGTCCAAAAAACTCCCATGCGTCAGGACAGCCACTTGGAGACCTCGCTCATGGATCGCGCAGTGAAGGATCTCCTGCCAGTCCGGATGGAGGAAGAGTTCTCCCATGCCTTGGGGCATCAGGACGGGGAGCCTGTCTCCCCCTAGCTGCCCTAAGATCTGGAAGGCAAGTTGGCTGTCCATTTCGGTCTTGTCGCGTTTGAGCTCCGATTGGGGACACATGACACAGGCCAGAGGGCAGCGACTGCTGAGTTCAAGGCCAATATGCTGGGGGAAGCGAAGCCATGCTTCGGGGATCATGCCTTCGAGAGATTGCTGAGGATGGGTCATGCTGTGTAAGTGTTGTCCAAGGGTTGTGAGAGCGTCCGCTCATAGAGCGTCCGGTCCAGGGGAAGGGCGAAGAAGCGATGTCCGAGGCGCATCCGGGCAAAGCGGCGAAGGAAGCGATAGAGAGCCCGGGATCGCCTGCGGCCAAAGCTGAGCTTACTGCTTGCCAAGGGGAGGAAGTGATAGACCAGGGCCTTGATCTCTTTTTCCAGGGAGGCTTCGATCCAAGGCATGGTTCTTTGGTCCTCTTGGCCAAAGCGATCTCTGGAGGCGAGGAAGTGATCGATCCTCCGCATTTCTTGGGGCAGTAGGGCGAGGGCTTCCTCCCCAAGGGCTGTCCCAAAGGGAGGCTGGAAAAAGCGGAAGGTAAAGCTGACCGTTTTGGGATCCATCCTGAGGAGGGCGTGAATCAGGCGCAGGCTTTGGGCCAGGTCTTCGCGGGTTTCACCCGGGATCCCGAACACGAAATTGTGCATGCTATGGATCCCCCGCAGGCTGGCTTCACGGGTCACCTTGAGAACTTGTTTTTGGTTGTGCCGCTTCCCCATGCGAGACAGGGTCTTGGGCGATCCGCTTTCGGTGCCGAATTCGAGCTTGGCCAGGCCCCCCGCCCGGAGCCGGTCCCAGTCCTCACTGCCGTATCGGGCCATGTCCACGATCGAAACCAAGCTGAACCACCGGCCGTCGGGGATGGCAAGACCAAAGGCATCCGCGAAGGCAAGGAGCCTTCGGTGGTTGGAGGCAAAATCCAATTCCGCCAGGTGGAATTGGCGGACGCCATAGCTCTCCCGCAGATGCTTCAGGTGCGAGATTGCCTCCGCCGTTTCCAAAAAGGCCGGAGGGAAATCTCTCCAATAACAAAAGTTGCAGCCCTTGGCGCAGCCCTGAGTGAAGGAGGCGACCAAGGTGGCTTGGTCGTTGCCGAAGATCCCACCCCTTTGGATCCACCCGCTGAAGTCGAGCTGTTGGTAGACTTTGTAGATCTCGGGAGAAACCCGGAAACGCTTGGGTGGGGGAGGGCCGACAAAACTCCGTTGGCCTTCGGCGACGAGGCCGGGGACACCCTCAATGGGGCGAAGACCCCGAAGGGCCTCGAGCAGGAGGGG
>JALSSW010000209.1 GCA_026984035.1 Planctomycetota bacterium | reverse complement strand
CCTCGGACAAAACCCCCTTTACCCGCATGCTTGGCCCGATCAGCAATCCCACCCTTCTTCTCCCCCCAACAAACTACAACCTCTACAGGTTTCTTTGGATCCAGCTTTTTATCCTTAGCCCCTTTTTAAACTAGCGAAAGGAAGTCTAACTCTTCCAAACAAATCTATTTCCCAGTTTATCCCAGCTCCCAAGCAGGACCGGGCCTTGTCCTGGGAGAAATCTGTTTTTTCCATTTTGTCCGCATTTCATGGATAAAGATAAGAATCCTCTTTTTTCCAGATGTTGGAGCTGCCTTCTTTGTTTTTTCTTGGCTTTGGATTGTATTTTATTTCCCCTACCTTTCTTTTATCAATTTTGAGGTGGCAAGCAAGTAAAGATCCTAACTTTATGAAAAAAACTTTCCAAAGTTCCTTTTTAAGTGATTTTTTATCACCTAGTCGGAAAAAGGTTTTGAAGGACCCAACCTTTTTCACATTTTCTAAAAAAAATCCAGCCTACACTGTAATAACGGATATTGGAAAAGGTCTTTTTTGAAGATTTTCTTTGAGACGATGTGCTCAAATAAGAAAAAACAACCCCATTACGATCAATAGTGGCTTTTTCAAAGCAAAGTAAAGAAATCCCTTTCTTTAATTCCATTGAAAAATATTCAAACTTGAACTTATTCATATGGAACCGTACATCTCTTTTTTGTTCAGGAGTTAAGGGTCCATCATAGACAGACACCTCACTTGGATCAGGGCCAGGCTCTAAACACCATCCAGCTAGGTATTTCCATCCCGAAGGACCTTTCTTTAGGAGACCCTCAATTTCTTGTAGAGCAGTGGTAATGTCCGAAAAAACAATTGGATATCTACTTTTTTCCTCTCTTACGGCCCAAATAAGGACTCCAACCGAAAAAAAACCTAGAAAAACACCAAAAAAAAATGTTTTTATCATTACCTTAGCCAAGTAAAAAATACCTCTATTTTAAAACATGCATAAAACCCCTTATGAAACAAAATCAAAACAAAGAAGAATAAAACAAAAGAAAAGGACTCTTTTAGCATGTATTTTATTTAAAAAACAAAAACCAGAATCAAAAAATCGAATAATTTTGTCATCTATAGAGACAGAAAGGATTCTCACAGAAGATCTTTCATTTCGGTATATTAAATTCACTAAAAATCCACCCTTTTTTTGTATAAACAAAACAAATGCTTAAATCCTTATTCCCTACTACCTTGTCATAAGTGAAACATGCACTTCTACCGCATAGATCAATATGGCTGGAATCAATTTTCAAAAATGACCCTCTCCCCTTCAACCATTTTGCAACGATTTCAAATTTCTCTTTATATTCCAGATATAGCTTTTGCAATCGATCAGATGCGCTTAGATCTCCTAGAGATTCAACATCCATTGCCGGATCAAAATATAACTTAATGATTTCATGCCAACCAGAAGTGCCATCTTTTAATAAATATTCAATTGTGTCTAAAGCATTGATCGGACTCCAAAAAGCCTCTACGGGTTGTATACCTGAATTATATTTTTCAATCCTATCGAGTAAGGTTTTTTGACTTGGGTTTATTTGAATCTTTGTTTTTTTCGCAACAAATAGAACTCCTACTCCGGTTAGGACACAAAGCCCGAGAAGGACTGCCAATCCATGAATCTTCTTGCCGGAGATCACATCTCTAAACTGTTTCTGATTTTCAGGATTCAATATGAATTCAATCCTCTTTTTGTGGCAATGGCCCGATTTCTATCGGTTCTGCCCTTTTTGTTTCTTTCTTAGTTCCCACAGTACACCATGCACTTCCCCATGGATCAACGCCTACCTTCATAGCATATGCATAGACTTTCACCTTCAATCAATCCGCTAAAGCAGTTGCTACATTTCGAAAACGATAATCCTCTTCCTCTTTTTTGTCTTTTCCCTAAGGCGCGCCTTTTCCTAGATAGCAGGCCTTTACAATCAAAACATCTGGTTTTTTAGAAAAAGTCACGTGCATTATGACTCGCTTATAGAAATAGGCTGATAAGTCCTTTTCCCTATCAATCGTAGCTTTTGTTTCCACAGTCTCTTTTGAATCTGGGTTTGGATTATTGATCGCCCTTTTTCCAGGACCCAAAGAGTTTCCATGACCAGGCCAAACCGCAATCACAAGCTTCCCCTTTCTTTTTTGCATTTTCTCTTTTAAACTTTTAAGGGGCCATCTTTTACGCACTTTCCCAGCTTTTTCTTTGCACTCTCTATGGACATTAGGGTTGCTTCTTATTTTTGATGTATCCGACTTGCCATCCTTTGTTATGACCGTTACTCCACCTCCATCAGGGTCCAAAGCGACTCTGCGCTCAGCCGCTGCCAAATCTTTGTTAAAGAAAGGGCTTGCCTTATAAAGGATGATCCATGTTTCTAAACCTAAGGGGTCTTCCTCTCCTATTTTGCTCCCATGCACAAACCCATTCCCCCCATTCCCTCCATCCCCTCCATCCCCTCCATCCCCCCAGACCCCAATCGGATCCACCGTCAAAAAGCGGCCTAAATGGGGGTCATAGGAACCGTTCCGGAAGTACATCAACCCCGTCTCTGCATCATGCCGCCGTCCCTGGAAACCATAGCTGACCCCATAGGCACTCACACTCAGGGAATTCCCCGGCCCGTCATAGATGCTCCGCGCACCAAAGGGGTCGCACTCATACTGCTCGACGATGTTTCCCTGGTCATTGACCACTTTCATCACATTGCCTGGGTGACCCTGCACAAAGGAATAAGGCATAACGCTTCCAGGGGGGCTGGCTGCTGCTTCCCTCGTTTCGGGCAAAGCCAAGGTGCTCGTCGATACCAGGTCCATCGATCTGGACTCGGACCAGGTCAAAGCCATCATTTCCATCGTTTTTGTAATGGTCTTTTTGCTGCCAACCGTCGTTGCTGTACCGATTCGGCTCATTGCTCTGGGCAACGTAGCCATACACACTCCGGTTCATGGGGTCGTAGCCATGTCAGGCCACGAGCTCAAGCACTGGCTCATTCGCCCCGGCGCTTTTGGTGGAGGAGCCCCCCTTGCTGGGGAGGAGCTTCCCGGTCTTGCTCCGCGTTTTTCGTTCCGCCGCCCTGGCTTTGGCGATCAAGGTTTCTAACTGCTTTTGCGTGAAATGGGTCATCTTGCCTTTGCGTGCCATTTGGATTTTGGGACCGAGGACAACGAGCTTGGCACTCTTGCTTCCTTTGCCTCCACTGCTTGCGCTCAGGGTTCCTCCGCCGGGATAGGTGGTGAGGTAGACCTCACAGAGGTGATCCAGGTAGTCATAGTAGTCATATTTGTAGACAAACCAGCCAACCCTGGTCAGGTTTCCGTTCCCGTCGTAGCTGTCGTAGCTCCCTCCGACGTCGCTGTATTGGTTGGTCCCCCTGATCTGCTTGTAGGTCTCGCTGAGAGGGGGAGGTTGAACAAGGGAAGTAACATCCCTCAACCATGGCTTTAGGAAGATCCTTTTTACAAGGACAAAAGGGGAGATTTGGAGATCCGTTTCAAGGAGGGAATCCGGATCTTTCGATAGGTATGCTGTGACTGAAATGACGAAAGCATCGAAATCTACGGTTGAAGCGCTGCAGTTGGATCTTGGGAAGGAGGAAGAACGGATTGTGGCCTTTCTTCGGGAGGCTGTGCTCCAACGGATGAAGCGGCGGGGGGTGGTGCTGGGGATCAGTGGGGGGATCGATTCGTCGACCTGTGCGGCCTTGGCTGTGCGGGCTTTTGGGCCGGAGAGGGTTCGGGTCTTGTTGATGCCGGAGGAGGATTCGGATCCTAAGTCTACGGAGTTGGGGAGGCTTCTTGCGGAGCATCTGGGCCTGGAGCCGATTTTGGAAAAAATAACGCCGATCCTGGAAGGAGCCGGCTGTTATCGGAGGAGAGACGAAGCTGTGCGGAACTCCTTTCCGGAGTTTGGGCCCGGTTGGAAAATGAAGATCAAGCAACCCCGGGGGCTTTTGGAGACGGGGCGGCTGAACTTTTTCCGGCTGGAGGTGGAGAATCCTGAGGGGGAACGAATGGAAGCCAGGCTGCGACCTAAGGATCTGGCAGCGATTGTGGCTTCGACCAACTTCAAGCAGCGAACGCGGAAGATGATGGAGTACTACCATGCGGACCTCTGCAACTTCGCCGTCTTGGGGACGCCGAATCGCTTGGAATATGACCAAGGTTTTTTTGTGAAAAATGGGGATGGGGCGGCGGATGTGAAACCGATCGCCCATCTCTACAAGACGCAGGTCTATGCGATGGCGCGCCACCTCGGTTTGCCGAAGCTGCTCTTGGAGCAACTGCCCACGACGGACACCTATTCGCTGGAGCAAACGCAGGAGGAGTTTTACTTTGCTCTTCCCTATGACCTGATGGACCGCTGCTTGCTCGGGTTTAACACGGGAATGGCTGCCGAGGAGCTGGCGAAGGAATTGGAGATGCCGGTGGTGCAGGTGGAACGGGTCTTTGCGGATATCGAGAGGAAGCGGCGGACCACGGCCTACTTGCATATGGGTGCCTTGGTCCTCGACGAGGGCGCGTAGATAGCCCCCCAGGGGGGTTTTGGTGAAAACCCTTCCAGCGCTTTGGGGAGGAAAGGGCCTTTTGGAACGTGGAGGGGCTTGGTGTCCCCAAAAGCCCGGAGGGCTTTTGAACGCAAAACCTACGGACGGGTTTTCTACGGGGCGTTTTCTACGCTATGCTGTTCGGTCCTCAAAACTGGGTCTGATCCTCTTGGAGATTGTATGAAAGTCATAAATCGTTTTTCGTTTGCTTTGTTCCTTGCGGGGGGCGTTTTTGCCTCTTCCGGGGCTGTGGAAGCGGTAAACCTTGGATCTGTCCAGGGCAAGGGTATGCAAAGCCAGATGGCCACCAAGGTCCATGCGGAGCAAAACCCAAACAGGATTCTCGAAAAACTGATCCAAATTTTGGATGACATCAAGTTGCAAGTAAAGATCCATGTCCGGCTGGGGGAGCTTGTCGAGAGGCTTCAATCCCGGAAGCCCCGCTACGATATTCTGGGTGGGGATGCGATCCAGGGGAGCGTCAAGGCGGAGAGTGCCCCCTCGGGTGACTCTCAGGCAGGAGTAGAGAAGGCTCCTCCCGCCCCTGGGGCTCACAGCGGAAAAGCGCGCCTCCTCGGAGACGAAGAAAAAAAGGGACTCGCCAAGGGGGTGGTAGCTTTGGTCGATGGCCTGCCGGTCACAAGAAAGGAGATCCAGGAGATCGCCGACTTTTATGAGACCTTCAAACCGGGACTCAAGGACCAGCATATGAGAGATGCCTTTCTCGCGATGATCAAGGTCCGGCATATTCAGGCAGCCTTCAAGGACAAGCTCCCTGCGATGGAAAAACGCGCGCAGGAGATCTACAAGAAGGCCACAGCAGCGGGGGTGGACTTCGCCAAGCTGGCCGAAAAGAACTCCGATGGACCCAGCAAGACGGATGGGGGGAACTTGGGATACTTTGCACGGCCTAACATGGTCCCGACCTTTGCGGCCCGAGCCTTTTCCATGAAGCTGGGAGAAATCAGCAAACCCTTTCCCAGCATCTTTGGATACCACATCATCAAGGTCGAAGGAAAGCTGAAGGGCAACTCGCCTGCCGAAGACCAGGTCAAAGCCCGGCACATCCTGGTGATTTTCACCGAGGACCAGAACAAGACTCGCTCCCTCGCGCAGGAGGCGGCGCAGGGCAAGGCGGAGGTCGCCCTTGTGGACAAGGAGGATCGCAGCATCCTTCCTCCCTCCTATCGCTGAGTCAGGTGCCGGAACCAGATCCTCGGGTTCTAAAGGAAGGAGCCACCCTGGCGGATGCCGCCAGGATTCTCGAAGACCATGTCTGTCCCGTCTTCGTTCTCGTGGATCAGGAGGGGAAGCTCTGTGGCCTGCTCCGCGAAGAAGATCTTCGCCTGGGACTTGCCGAAAAGGCCCGCCCCCACCATGAGGCTCTTTCCCTGGCTGTCCCGCCAGAGGTCTTCGGCCTGCGAGAGGGACAGCCTCTCTCCGAGGTCCTGGCCACCGACTTCGGCCTTCCTCCTGCCCCGGCCGTCCGCCGCGCCCTCCTGATGGCCGGGGGCCTTGGCTCCCGGCTTGCGCCCCTCACCGACAACTGCCCCAAACCCCTCCTTCCCGTCCAGGGCAAACCCCTCCTGCATCGCCTCCTCGAACAGCTCCGCGAGGCCGGGATCCAACGCGCCTATCTCTCCATCCTCTACCTGGGGGAGATGATCCGCGCCTCCATCGGAGATGGATCCGCCTTCGGGCTCGAAGTCCACTACGTCGAAGAAACCCAACCTCTCGGAACCGCAGGAGCCCTCGGTCTCCTGCCCGAAGAGGACGACCCCCTCCTGGTCATGAACGGCGACATCCTGAGCACCATCAACCTGCCGGCCCTTTTTGCCTGGCACGGACGCCACCAAGATCTTGTCACCGTCGCCACCTGGCTGCATCAAGTCCACGTGCCCTTCGGACTCGCCCACTTCGAAGGCCCCAAACTTCTCCACATCGAAGAAAAGCCAACCCTCCGCCTCCCGGTCAACGCGGGCATCTACCTCTTCGAGGCCGAACTCCTCAAAAGAGTTCCTGCCGGAAAACCCAAAGACATGGTCACTTGGCTCAACGAACTCGCCGAGGCAGGGGAAGCCGGGCAATTCCCCATCGTGGAACGCTGGGAAGACATTGGAAGTCTCGAAGCTTACGAACGGCTAAAATAAGCCGGCTTCCCGGTCAGGGTTTTTCGCTCATACCGGAGAGGCAGAGCCCTAGCCACCCTTACGTCAAGCCTCCCAAGCCTATCCAAATCCCCTCTCCCTCTATATCCTGAAGGTCTCTCGGTCCTTTTGGAGTCTTTCTATGAACAAAGCCCTTCTCGCAGGGAGCCTCGCCTTCCTCCTCCCTTCCCTTCTTTCCGCGCAACTCAAAACCACCACCCTCCCCAAGGAGTGCCGCCTCATGGAAGGGCACGGGTTCAGGCGAGACCCCCTCCAGCATTCCAACATGCGCTTCCAATCCTTTTTCGATGCCCGCCACATCGGCCTCAACAAACCCACCCTGATCCGAGAACTGGGCTTTCGCCAGGAGGCCGCCTTCGCCTTCTCCAATTTCCCGAAGACTCTCAACTGGACGGTAAAAATCGGCGTCACCACCCGCACACTCGCCACCTTTTCCTCGACCTTCGCCTCCAACATCACCACTCCCCTGACACAGGTTTTCAAAGGCAAGGTCACCCTCCCCAACTTCAAGGGCGGCAACCCGCCCCGAATCGGGGACCCGGTCGCCATGGTCAAGTTCCAGCTTCCCTTTGTCTACAAAGGCGGCAACCTCCTCATCGAGATCCTGGCCGAAGACCCCAAGGGCCAAAACCAGGTTCTCCCCTACTACTGCGATCTGGCCCGCAGCTTTGGATCGGGCAACACCATGCTCGCCTTTTTAGGGCGGGGCTGCCCTCTTGGAAGCAACCAACTCTCCATCGCCATCAACAATGTGAAGCCAGGAGGGACCTTTCGCTCCATCCTCCGCTATGCAGCGATCAACAATGGAAATGCCTTGCTTGCCTTCGGGACACGAACAGACAAGTTTGGGCCGATTCCTCTTCCACTGGATCTGGGGCCCTTGGGAGCCAAGGGCTGTTTTCTTTGGACCGACATCTTTTTCACAATCCCTAAGGCGGTGACTGCGCGCACTGCCGACCTCAGCGTGCCCATCCCCAATGACAAAGCCCTGATTGGGGTCCTGGTCAATGATCAGTGGCTTGTGTTGGACAAACTCAATCGCCTCGGGATGACCACCGGGCCTCTGGCGCAGCGCATCATTTCGGCCAATGGGACCTATGCTCTGGAAGCGGGTTATGTGTATTGGGCGGGGAAGGGAAAGCCGGCGAGCCAGAAAACGGGGAATTCACGGCTGATCAAGCATGAAGTGCCTGTCCATGTTCTTCGGTATTTGTAGAACACCCGTGGAAAACCGTGGAAAACCCCTCCGGGGGTTTTTGGGTTAAAACGCTTCTAGCGTTTTGGGCTGAGCAGGAAGGTGAGGGAGTCTGAGATCTTTGGCCTCCCTAGAAAGCCCAGAGGGCTTTCTACCAAAAAACCCGCGGACGGGTTTTCTACCTAGTTTTTGGTTAAAACGCTTCTAGCGTTTTGGGCTGAGCAGGAAGGTGAGGGAGTCTGAGATCTTTGGCCTCCCTTGAAAGCCCAGAGGGCTTTCTACCAAAAAACCCCCGGAGGGGTTTTCCACGGGTTTTCCACGGGTTTTCCACGGGTTACGGCTCTACTTGAGGAACCTGCGTTGCTCGGCAAGATCTGAAAGGAGGGGATTGGGATTGTCCCCAAGGTCCTCCCCAAACTCCGAGGGGCGGAAGCCGGCCGGTTTCGGTTTGCGCCCGAGAACCAAATAGAGAAAATCAACATCCTGGACGCGGGAGTTGGAGGCCGTATCCACGATGTCCCAGGCCATCTTGAAAAGGCCTTGAAGAGCGCTCCCATTATGGTTGAAGGTGAAATCTCCCAGAGCGAGCAGCTTCAGCTTGGGGGTATCCTGCGTAAAGGCAATAAAGCCTTCACAAAATCCGGGACCCACCACGGTAAGTAACTGGCGCAGGTTCATCTCGGGGAAAACCTTGCGAAACTCCGTGACGTTCCAAGGGGTTCCAAATAGCGAGGTCACTTCAGTCCTTCCTGCGACCAGAGGTTTGGTGACATCCATTTTGGAGAGATAGGAGGGACCCAGATCTTTCACGATCTTGATTTTTTGGATGAACCATTCGCCCTCCATCCCGGGAATATTTTTTCCGGGCTTGCAAACAAACACAAGCTGATCGATTCCCGCCGGCTTGGATTTATCCAGGAGGAAGTCTTCTTTGAGAAAGTCCACCCGCAGCTCCTGACGGCCGGTCTTCGGATCCAAGAGCAGCACCTTGCCGGAAGCTGAAATACGCGTCTGAAAGAAGTAGCCGAAAAAGGGCGAGTAATCGATGGTCATTGAGAAGGTGAAGCTGTCCTTGAGCACCACCTGTTTCTTCTCCAAGAAACCCTTGTAAACCTTCTCGACATAGTTCTTCAGAATCGAGCCGGGGCCGATGTATTGGTCGGCCAAAACCTCGACATCCGTCCCCGAAAAACGCAGGTTCATCCCCGGCTTGAAATGATGAGGAATCCCCGTGTCCTTGACCACGTCAATGCGATCGATCTCCCAGTTTCCAACCAGCTGTCCTGGAAGAGGGGTTTTCAGCGAAGGAGGAACCTTGACGGCCGGGGGCTTGGGAGCCGTGCCTCCACCCCCTCCCCCACAGGAGACGGTTAAGAGTAAGGGAAGTGCCAGCGCCAAGAACGCCCCAGGTTTTAATCGCATCAATTTCATCATGGTTTCCTCGTCCGGAGGGCGAACTCGCCCGCACAAGGATACCCGACTCTGCGCCCAGGGTAACAAATGGCTCAGAAGAAAAGGCAAAGGGCCCTTTCGGTCAACGAAGCCGCAACTCCCCGCCTCGGATCTTGCCCCCGGGCAGAACCTCCAAGGTCCCTTCCTGTGGGGAGGATGGCTTCGCAGCACCCAGGGACAGCCTTCGGATGACCAGCTTGTAGGAGCCCACCCGCAAACCGGGAACCTGGGCCTTTCCCTTCTGGATCATCCCTTGAAACACAGGAGTGGCAGAGGGCTTTCCCTTGTCCAGGGGATAGATCTTCACCAAGGCCAGGTCCAGGCCCTTGCCCTGAGGATCCTTGACGAGGAGCTGCACCGGGTAGGTCTTTTCCAGGGAAAGGTCTCCCAGATCCAAACCCTGGTTTTTGGCGAGGCGAAGGGGAAGAGATTTCAGCAGGGTTTTGTCGTTTCCCTTTCCCGCTCGGATCTTAAGGATCCAATCTCCAGGAGAAACAAAGTGAAACTCAAAGCTCCCATCCTCCTTGGGGACGACAGGTTTTGGTCCATCCCCCATAGTCATTGTCTGTTGCTGCTCCTCCCCATTTCCCGAGACCATTTTGACCATGACCACCCGGCTGGAACTTTCCTTGGTTTCAGCCTTGGGCACAAGGATCAACTCCAAACCCTTGGGGCGCTCCCCTTCGAAGGCAATCCTTCCCCGCACGAGTCCCCCACCCAGCTCGAGGTCCAGAGTCTTGAGCCCACTCCCTGTTCGGAGATCCAAAGTTTTTTTCGGGGTCCGAACGCCTTTTTCCGGAGGGCTCGCACGAAAAGAATAAAGGCCATTTCCAACCCAATCGAAGCGGAAGTTTCCCCTGTGATCCGTCTTTTTCGTCTTGGGAAGAGAAAACCCCCGAGGCGGATCAGATCGCTCCATCTGAACACTCGCCCCGGCCACCGGCTCCCCCTGGAAGAGGACGCGCCCCTGAACCGCCCACATCGGTTTCGCACGCAGGGTGAAGTGAAGCTCTTCCCCCGCGCCCACCTGGATCGTTTTTTGGTCCAATTTCGGCCCGGAGCCATCGAACACCGGAGCCCCCGACTGATCCAAGGGCGGCTTCAAGGACAGAAGATAGGATCCGGGCTTCACGTTGTTCAGCTCGAAACTTCCATCGCTTCGTGTTCTTTGGGAGGCTGCCCCCAAACCTCCCCATTGGATTTGGGCTCCCACGGGGCCGGGGGTGCGCAGCTTGTCGAGAGATACCAAGGCCCCCACAAGAGCCTTGCCATCCACACTCAAGGCCTTCCCCAAAATCCGGGCGGCTCCTTCGAGTTCCACACGGATCCTTTTCAAACCAGGACCCAGAACTAAAGGATGGACCAGCTTTTTTGCATAGCCCTTGGCTTCGACCTTAAGGAGA
The DNA here is from genome assembly GCA_026984035.1 of Planctomycetota bacterium. Classification (GTDB taxonomy): domain Bacteria; phylum Planctomycetota; class UBA1135; order UBA1135; genus HyVt-539. The sequence goes on along the minus strand of JALSSW010000209.1, from coordinate 16,923 downwards.
GCTTTGCCCCCCCACAGGCCGGGGAATCGCGCAGCCCCCCTCGCATCACTCCTTGCCCGGACCTGAGGCCCGCCCGAACTTGTAATCACCTGCTCTAAAACTTCCTGAGGCCACTTCGAAGCGGTCGAAGCCTCACCTGACTGATAAAACAGGCCCAGTGAGGCTCCGGGAATGGCCTTGCCACTCTTCGTGAACACCCCGACCTCCAAATCCCCTCCTTTTTGGATCACCAGGTCCACCTTCGCAGAAGCGTTCTTCCCCAGCTTGACGCTTCGCCTCTGAGAAGCCCCCTTTCCCTCTGCAACGGCCATGATCACATAAGTCCCGGGAACCAACTTAGGAAAGGAAAAGAAGCCTTTGGAGTCTGTTGGCACCTTCGTCCAACGACCATTGATCGAGAGAGCCTTCCCCATCTTCTGGGCGAAAACTTCGGTCTTTCCGGCCACGGCCCCCAACACTCGTCCTCGGATCCCCCGGCTGCGCTCCAACACAATGCGCACTTCTCCAGCTTCCAATTGAAAAGGCACCGTCTTGACGGCAAAACCCTTTTTCCGAGCCCTGATCCGCCCCTGCTTGGTCCCGACAACCAAACGAAAGCCCCCCGACTTGTCGCTTCGGGCCGAAGCCCGTTCATTGAAGGTCTCGATCTTCATCCCCAGACTCTCCCGCTGCTGTCCAAGGAGGAGCCTCACATCAGAGATCCCCGCCCCCTGCTCATCCACAACCCTCCCATGCAGGAAAAAACCGGCCTTCAAACGCAGGTCTCCCAAATCCAGATTTTCACCCTTGGGAAGGGTTAGCTGCCTCTCGAAGAGGGGAAGATCAGGAACCGCAACTGAAAGCGTCCACTCTCCCCCCGAAAGGCCGAAAAAAGCCCCCCGCCCCATTTTGTCCGTCTGGCCCTCGATCCCCGTTCCCCGAAACCCGAAGGTCCCCTCGGGGTAGAGCCGCACTTCCGTCGACGCAAGGGGCCTTCCGTCCGGACGAAGCAAGCGAAACTTGAGGGCGGAAGCGGGCGGAACATCGACGCGGCCCAGGTCCATGGCCTGGCCGGCTTTCAGGCGGTGGGGACCAATGCGGTAAGATTTGGGGACGCGCTGGTCCTTCGGGAGAAGAACATAGTTCCCCGGAGGGAGCCCGAGAAAGCGCGCCCGACCCGCCCGATCGGTCGTTTCCTTCCAGTTCCCTCCCCCTCCGGCTTTGCGAAGCTGAAGGATCGCTCCTCCAAGAGGTCGGTCGTCCAAATAAAGCCGAAGAGCAAGGCTCGCTCCCCCCGCCACCGCCTTGCTCCGCCCTCGGATCTTTGCCTTTCCTTCCCGCCCACGCAAAGGCTCCGTCGCACTCTCCTGCCCGGCCTTGTCCCCTTCGGCCTGGAGGCTTCCCCTCAAATCCTCCGGCTGATCGATTTTTTGCGTTTCCCCCAGGCCCAAATCCCCCTCGGTGGCACCTTGGTGCATAAAGAGAAAAAAGGTGGCGGCCAGAATCCCCGCAGCAGCAAGGAAGAAAAGGAGCTTATTGGCTTTCATCATGCACCATCAAGAATAAGAGAAACAATCCGCCTAAGACCAGAAAGGCCACTACAAACTCCAGGTTTTTTTGCGCGGAAAGGATCCATGGGGATACTCTTGGACCATGGTCACAACAGATGGTCCCCGGCGGATTCTCCACGTGGTGCATGGCTTCCCTCCCGAGTCGCGAGGAGGCACAGAGGCTTATGTGGACGCCCTCTGCCGGGCACAACGGGCAATGGACAAAGACGCATGGCTCCTGCACGGAAGTTTCGAGCCCAGGGAGCGCGTCTGCCTGGAAAAACGGAGTGACCTCCCCTTCCCCACGTTCAGACTCCATCGGGCGGATACCTACAGCGATTTTTGGGACCGTGCCCATTGCCCCCAAAGCTCCGCATTGTTCCAAAGCTTTCTCGAAGAGCACAGGCCCGACCTCGTCCACATCCACCAGAGCATCAGGCTCAGTGACAACCTCGTAGAGATTGCCGAAGGCTTGGGGATCCCGACCGTCCTCTCCCTCCATGATCTTTCCCCCTCCTGCCCCGCCTGCTTCCGCTTGAGGCCAGACGATTCCCACTGCGAACGGGAGGTCTCTTTTGCTTCCTGCAGGGACTGCGTTCCCTGCAGGGGTCAAGAGAGTGAAGAAGAACTCGAGCTGGGGCTTGAAGTCTTTCGGGAGAACGCGCGCGCGCAACTCATGATGGCAAGGGCCGTCCTCGTGGCCACTCGGGCAACCGCCTCCCTTGTGCTGCGGGGCCTCGGCCTCGACGAAGACCAATGCGCTCTTGCCTATCTCCCCTTGGCCCACCAACGCCGTTTCTCGCACCGGCCTCTCCAGAAACAGGATCCCAAGAAACAAGGCTCCCCAAAATCCCGCCCCCTCCGTCTCGGCTTTTGGGGGATGATGACAAAGCGCAAAGGAGTCGATTATCTTCTCCGAGCCCTTCGCCTCCTGCATGAAGGCGCAGAGGGCGAACTCCCCATCGAGCTTCACCTCTTCGGAGGCATCGACACTCCTGAACTCCGCCAGGATCTCGAAGCCCTGGCCCAAGGCTTGCCCGTCCTCTTTCATGGGCGATATGAATACGAGCAGATCTCCAGGGCCGATCTCGATCTTGCGGTATTTCCCTCCACCTGCTTTGAGACCTACGGCCTCGTTCTCGACGAAGCACGAGAGCTCGGGATCCCCGCCATCGCAACAGATGTCGGGGCCTTTCGCGAACGCCTCGGGGAGGGAGGATTCTTGGTCCCTCCCGCCGATCCCCAAGCCCTGGCCAAACTCCTCAAGGATCTTCTCGCCCATCCTGAACGCATCCAAAAAGCCCGAAGCCTTCTTCCCGACCCTGGCCCCACCCCGAAGGAGCATGCCAAGCAAGTGATGGAGGTCTATCGCAAGGCTCTCAGAACCCCTCGACCCAAGATCCAAGGGCTATCTCCGGAAAAACGTTTGGCCCTCGCCCACTTGCGCGCAGTCAATGCCACAAAAAGCCCCCCGGATCGTCGCGGCCTTTAAGCAGATCCGCGGTATGCTGGAGGGATGAAGTCAGCAAAAAGCATCCCCCTCCTCCTCCTGTTCGGCCTTCTTCCCTCCTGCCAAAAAGAAAGCCAAGCCCCCGAAAAACAGGCCCATACACACAAGGCCCCCCAAGAGAAACCAGGAGACATCCCAAGTAAAGCCACACCCAAGAAACAAACCCAAAAGGAAGGCTCAACCAAGAACCCTACCTTCGCCCGATGGATTTCAACCGGCAAAACAGAAGGATACTACCAAACCGCCGTCGCCCATTTCGAAGACGATCAAGGTCGCAGCGTGGACCTCATCGGAGCGGTCCACATCGGAGACAGAGCCTATTTCGAAGCTCTCAATCAACTCTTCAAACAATACGACGCCCTTCTCTACGAGCTTGTCGCCAAAAAAGGAACCATTCCCAAACACAAGCGCAAAGCCACCAACCCCATTTCCATGCTCCAAAATTTTATGACCCAGGTTCTCGACCTCCGCTTTCAGCTCCAGGGGATCGATTACAAGGCAAAAAACTTTGTCCACGCCGACATCGATCCCGAAGGCTTCATGAAAAAGTTGAAGGAAAAAAACCAATCCCTCTCCACCATGATCCTCCAAGTCATGCTCAGGGGAATGCAACAATCCAGGGAGGGCAAGGGATCGAAACTGACGGTTTTCCACATCCTCGCGGGGGCCCTCAGCGAGGACGGGCCTCGCTACTTCAAGTTCCTCTTCGCCCAAGAGCTTGGGAACCTGGAGAACATGCTGGCGACCTTCGGGGGAAAAAAGGGAGAGGAATCGGTCATTGTCGGTGCCCGCAACCGGGTCGCATTCCGAGTCCTCGATGAACAGCTGAAAAAAGGAAAGAGGAAGCTCGGCATCTATTATGGTGCAGCTCACCTCCCAGACATGACGGACCTATTGATCCAACGGGGATTTCACTATGTCTCCAGCAAGTGGCTCACCGCCTGGGATTGCAGCCTCACTCCCGAACAAAGATCCCGCTACAAGGCCCTGGAAGCCAAAAAAGCAGCGCGCCGCAAGAAAATCCTGGAACGGAGAAAACAGAGGAAGCAACACAAATAGAGCCGGAGGAAGAGGGTTTTCCCCGGTTTCATCCTCTCAGACTTCGACCCAAGCAGCATGGGGATCGTGGGGATGTTGGATCCCTCGGTAAAAATAATGGGCCGGGCGATAGATTTCTTCGAGACTTGGGCGAGGACCCTCGGGGAGGAGGGCCTCATCGACGAAGAAGGCATTCACGCCCGACTGCGTACAGTACACAAGCTGGTAGCCCTTTTGTTGGCCTAGTTTTGCGAGGGCTCCGAGGCTCGCGCCGTAATGGTCGGAGCCATTCCATCGGAAGTCGGGATCGTAGGGGATCGTAAGGTTTGGATGCGGGGGAAGGTTGCCGTTGTATTCGATGACGACGACCCTGGGACGGTGCGGAAGGGCTTTCCAAACCCAATAGTCATTTCCATCGATGTCGATGGAGAGGAGATCAAAGCGTTTGGGGACTCCGTACTTCTCGAAGAGGGGACAGATGGATTCGGCACTGATCCATTCTTGCTGGATGGGCAGTTCGTTTTGGGGGGAAGGGCGGATCCCATCCATCATGAGGCCACGCCAACCCTGGCGAATCAAGTTCGCCCCATTGCACTGAAGCCCATCGCCGCAGCCAAACTCGACGAAAAAACGATTGGTCACTCCAATTTTTCGGAAGATGGCTTCGAGGACCCCGTCCTCCCCACACTGGCTCCATTTCCTACGCTCGAAACATTCGAGGTCAAAAAGAGAGGCCATGGGATTCTCCAAGGGGGAGGCCTTCGCATCGATCCTCGCGTCCAAGGAATCTGCGGGGGCAAGGGCAAGGGCAAGGGGCGATGCAAGAGTGGAGCTTGAACCCCCATTTTTCTTTTCGGCGTAGAGAAAGAAGTCGTTCTTATCCCCTTGGACACTTGCGATTTGGATGGCGCCCAACCCGGCTTTTTCAGCCCAAGCCCGGAGTTGTTGGGGACGCACTCGAACAAGGCTCTCCTTGGGGCGTCGCAGGAGGAAGACGCCTCCCTTTTGGAGTGCATGGCTCACCAGCGCAAAAAGGCGGGGAAGATCCTCCGCCGTCAAGCCGTCTCCGGACCGCCCCAGGTAGATGCCGTCAAAGGCGCTGGGAAAATCCTGGAGCGCTTCGGGGCCCAAGGGGTGAATCCGGTGCCCCTTGGCCCTGGCCCTTGCAGCCAGACGAGGATCCTGCTCGAAACCTTCGCAGGGAATGGACCTGAGCCCGGCGCTGTCCAGGAACGATCCGCTCCCACAGCCCAGGACCAAAAGAGCCCCACAATCATCGAAAACGTCCACATAGGGTCCAAGCAAAAAGGGAAGTTGAGCGGAGGAAGCCCGGGGGAAATGGGGCTTAGACAACATGTGGGAACAAGAGGGCATACTGCCTTCTTATCGGACCAAGGGGCTGGGTGGGAGGAGGGAAAATGGAGCGGGTGATGAGATTCGAACTCACGACAACCACGTTGGCAACGTGGTGCTCTACCAGCTGAGCTACACCCGCAGGGGCGGAAAAGAATACGCCAGAGGACATACGAGTCAAGGATGGATCTTGGAGCAAAGTGTTCCTGGAACCACCGAGGCCGAAGGCGGAGAATCGAAGAATGGATGAAACATGGCTGTCCCCCAATGTCGGGGCTCTGGTGGAGAGGGCGGGGGAGCGCTGGCCGGAGCGGGTGTTTCTGCGCAGGGGATGTTCCACAGGCGGGGAGGCTTGGACCTTTGGGCGCTTTCGAGAAGAGGTCCGGCTGCTTGCTGCCGGCTTCTTTGCGCAGGGCCTTGCCAAGGGTGACCGCGTCGCCCTGATCGCGGACAATTGCAGAGAATGGCTCCTGGTCGACCAGGCTCTCTTGAAAATCGGCCTCGTGCCCGTTCCCAGGGGAAAGGACTCGACACCCAAGGAACTCAGGAACATCCTGGAACATTCTCAGGCCGTCGCAGCTCTCGTAGAGGATCCCGCACTCAAGACCCAATTGTTTCCCGAAGGCAAAGGGCGGCCTCCTCTCCAAACTTGGAACTGCCAGGAAGGGATTTTCCGTCTCCAGGAGGAGGGGAGGGCGATCCTGGAGGACCCTTCACGCCGGAAGGCCTTCGACGAAGCCTGCGCCGCTGTCCTGCCGGAGGATCTCGCCTGTTTGATTTATACCAGCGGCACAACCGGGGAACCCAAGGGAGTCATGCTTTCCCACCACAACCTCTGCTCCAATGTCGCCCAGGCCTTGGACGCTCTCGAGATTCAGGAAGGCTGGCGTTTTCTCTCCATCCTCCCCTCCTGGCATGCCTTCGAACGCATCATCGAATATGTGATCCTGGCCCAAGGCTGTGAACTCATCTACACCGACCAACGCCGTCTCAAAAAGGACCTTAGGGACTGCGCCCCTCAGCTCGTGGCCTTCGTCCCGAGGATTTGGGAGATGCTCTACACAGGCCTCAAAAAAAAGTTGGACGAAGCCCCCGCCTACAAGCGCGCCCTCCTGGCCCCCTTGCGCGCCTGGGGGCGCCGCCTCGCTGAAGGCAAGGGCGGTCCCCTCCAAGCTAGGCTCCACCAAGGCCTCTCCCGCCTCCTCCTCGCCCCCCTTTGGGCTGCCCTCGGTGGAGACCTTCGGCTCGCAGTCTCCGGCGGCGGCGCCCTGCCCCTCGAAGTCGACCGCTTCCTCCTCTCCCTCGGCATCCCCCTGCGCAACGGCTACGGCCTCACCGAAACCAGCCCCGTCCTCGCCGTCCGCACCCGAAAAGGAAACCGCGTCTCCACCATCGGCCCCCCCTTGAGGGACACCCATGTTCGGATCCTTGCGCCCGACGGAACCGACCAGCCCCCGGGGTCCCCAGGGGAAATCGTGGTCCGCGGCCCCCAAATCATGCAGGGCTACTTCCAGAACCCCGAGGCCAACGCTGCGGTGTTCCTACCGGGTGGCTGGTTTCGCACCGGGGACCTCGGTTCTTTGGATTCCGAGGCTTGGATCTACCTGACCGGAAGGGCCAAGGACACCATCGTCCTGCGCGGCGGCGAAAACATCGAACCCGAACACATCGAGGATCAATGCCGCCTCAGCCCCTGGATCGCGCAAATCATGCTGGTAGGGCAGGACGCCAAGCAATTGGGAGCCTTGCTGGTCCCCGATTGGGACAGGGTCCGGGAAGAAGAGAAACATCAGGGAAAAAGCCTGAGCGAGGCAGAACTCCGTGGAATCCTCCGCAAAGAGCTGGATCGGCTCCTCAGTGAGGCGGAAGGATTCCGGAAGATCGATCGGGTAGGCCCCTTCCTTGTGCTCGAGGAGGAGTTCAGCAAGGAAAACGGCCTGATGACAGCCACCCTGAAGCTCAAAAGAAAGGCCATTCTGGATGTTTACGCCCAAGAGATTGAGGCCCTTTTAGGTGGCCCCTCCGCCCAAGGTCTTTGAACCCAACCTCTTTGAACCCAAGTTGCTTGAACCCAGCTTGCTTAAGACCTTCTTGCTTGAATAGGCGCAGGATTCAGGCCAGCGCAGTAGCAGCAGCTTTTTTCTCGCCGAGGACTTCGAGGAAGCGGTTCATGAGGCGGCGTTCGATGCGGCGCAGGCTGCGGGTGGAGTCATCGCCAACCGGTATCGAAGCTCCCCCCACCGTTCCGTGGCCGCCAAAAGAGCCCTTTTCGCCTTCCATGACCTGGGAGAGGAGTTTCCAGGCGTCGGCTCCCGCGCACTTGGCCCGAACCGAAATGTAATAGGTTCCTTCGTGGAGGCCTCCGGTCACGACCCACTCAATCCCTTCCATGCGCAGAAGGAGATCGCAAAGCTCGGCAACAACTTCGGGATTGTCGGTTTGGCCGAGGCTACAAACGGCAGCCTTACCGAAAACCCGCACCGCGTTCATGGCCTTGCGGAAGGTTTTGAAGTATTCCTTGGGAAGGGAGGGGCGTGAGATCCTGGCCAGGGTCTTGCGATCCGCCCGCATAATCAGGTGGATATAAGCCCGCTCATCCAGGTCACTCGTATTTCGGGAGAGATCGGCGGTATCGGTTCGGATTCCATAGAGAAGGGCCGTGGCAACGCGAGGGGAGATCTCATACTCCAGATCCATCAAGTATTCCGTCACGATGGAACAGGTTGCCCCCACGTCCGTGCGCACGTCCACAAAGCGCGGCTCAAACCCCGATGCGGTCTTGGGCGAAACATGATGGTCCACCACCGCATCAATCGGCATGTCCAGGGGAAGAACCGTGTGCCCAAAGCCCGGTTGCGTATCCACCACCACAATCCCGTCGAAGCGGCGAAAATCCAGCTCGCAGGCAGGAACCATTCCCATTCCCAAGCTATGGACCATCTCCAGGTTCTCTGCCCTAAAGATATTGCCCCGGAATCCGAATGAGGTCTGGATCCCCAGAGCCTTCTCGATCAAAAAGCGGAGCCCGAAGACCCCCCCCATGGAATCTGGGTCGGGGTTGTTGTGGCTCAGGACCAGGACCTTGCGTCGCCCCTCGAGAGAGGCGAGAAAGTCGCGAACCTTGGTCGGCTTGTCGGTGTTCACTTCCATAAGCTGTTGGTGCGCCTTCGCAAGAAAGCACAGCACGTCATGTGCTCTTCGGTTACGAGGGGAGGGATCCTTAAAGGTCGGTTAAAACCCAAACTTTTGGAGAAATCCCCGCACACGCTTGATCTCCCCCGGCGGCACTTGAAAACTCGGCCCCAAATAGGCCGGAAGAGAAAAATTAGAGCCACGGATATAGGGCCGCAAAGCCCCATAGTCCACCCCCCCGGAACCGGGAAGTCCAAAAATTCCCTCCCCATCAAAGTCCGACAAATCCGTTCCTATCAAATATTTGGAGAGGGTTTCGAGAACATCTCCCCCCTGAGCGCCCCCCAATTCCTCCCGAAAACGAACCACGGAAGGACGATGCCAGTACCCAAGATCCACCGATCCCTTTAAATCAGAAAAAATCAGTTCCAGATCTTCCAAGCCGGAAAGTGAGGCAAAGTTCCCGGCTTCCAAAAGGCCGAAGCGATGCTCGGGAAAGGACCTGGCAAGGGAGTGCAGACGCCGGCAGCAGCGATCCAGGAGGCTGTCCCGCCGCTTCAACAGCCGGCTCCGCAGGCTTTGGTAATCCTCCGATGCGATCAAGCTTCCTTCTCCCCCGATCTCGCCCTTTTCGAGACTCCCGGCCCCCAAATCCACCAAGGGGGCCTCCAACAAAATCAGGGGTGTCCCAAGCTTCGTGCCCAGTTGCGCCGCCTTTTGCACCTCCGCCTGGGTTGCCAGAAAGGATTCCTCGTCCTTACCACACAATCCCAAGCCAACCCCTTCGACCTCGGGGGAAACCCGGACCGCAGGGATCTTCACCGGGAAGTCCTCCAGCTCGGGAACCAAATTCAGGAATTGTGCACCACCCAATGTCTCGGGAATCAAGGCATCAAAGCCTAAATCCAAGCAGCCTGAAAGGAGGGCACGCCCCCCTCCCCCGACTCTCCGAGCCAACCATTCCGCAGCCAGGGCAACACTCAATGAGATCCCTCCTCGGCTGAAGCGCCTCTCCCAGACCCTTTGGCAAGATCTGCCGTGGAAAGCTTTTCTCCACGGAACCGAAAGAGCCTGGCTCCGGGGTGCTTCCAAGAGTCCGGTGGGAGGCCCATCTTATGGGAAAAACAAAACTCCACGAACTGCTTTTGATTCCAGCCCTGCTCAGGGGCCACTTGGGGAAGAAACACCCCCTTCCGACCCTGGGCGACACAAACGACGCCGTCCCTCCCGATTACGAGATCCTCCGGTTTCTGGATCGGCTCGGGCGGGCCCAGCAGCGTCACCTCCACCTCGAGGTCCTTCAGCTCCTTCGGCTGAATCCTGTGTCCCACAAACCTGGGATCCTCAAGCGCCGCCTCGGCCATTTCCGCAACCGCCCTTCCCACTGGATGAACAGCCTCAATCAAGCCGATACATCCTCTGAGTTCCCCTCGAATTTTCAGGGTCACAAAAACCCCGGAGGGGAGGTCAAAGACAGACCCTTTCAAAACCGGAGGAAGGGGAGTGCCCCGAACTTTTGCCAGGACGCGCGCTTCTGCATCCCGAACCAAAGTCTCAAAATGATTTCGATCCATCATCCCCATGTTGCATGCCCTTTTTTTAGGTGTTTCACCTCAAGACCCGGAGCCGAAAGGGCGGATCCGAGTTGAAAAGGATGTAACCGCCGTGTCTTTTCTCATCAAAGTCCAGACTCTGCCCAACATTTCGGCCGAATCTTCGTTGAATGCAAGCCTCAGAGAAGTCGTCTGTTCACTGGAATAGTCATTTCAGGACTTACTCAATCATATCTATCCCATAGGAGCTATAACAATGAACGTTCTTCGTCAATGCGGCTTCCTCGCAACTGTTGCGGGAGCCCTCCTCTTTTCCTGCGCAACCTCGCAGAGCCAAGTCATCATCCGAAGAAGCTCCGACGCGGGAAAGCGGGACAGAGCCAGTCGGTCACAATCCGAGGCCCGAGCCAAGCGGCTCGAGGCGCAGATCCAAAAGCTGACAGCTCAGCTCCGTAGATTAAAGGCCATGAAGAAAGCCGGCCCCACGAATCGGCGCCACTTCTCCAAATCCCAAAAATCCCAATCCAAAAGAATGCATCGTTTTTCCATGGGTCGTCGAACGACCACTCGCCCCTCTCACAAATCTCATGATCGAAATGAGATGCGCGAACGCATGATGAAGATGTGGAAAGCCCGTATGGGCAAAAAGGGTGCAGCTTCTTCTGAAATGCGCGAGCGCATGATGAAAATGTGGAAAGCCCGAATGGCTCATCGCAAAGGCTCTGCTTCCAAAGCTGGTCCTATTGGAGGTCGCGGCCACGCTCCCTCCCATAGGAGGACTGCCTCTGGGCAGCACAGAGTCATGATGTTCGGGGGCAGGGGACCTGGCAAAAACGTACCCCACAAGAGCACGCGCCATCATCTGCGTAAAAGCAAGGTCCCCTCAAGGAAGCACGCCTTCTTTTCCAAAGCCGAAGGTTTCCGGAGGATCTATGAGTGGTACAAAAAGCTCCCCAAGGACAAGCAGGATAACCTGAAAAGGCGCATCTTTGCCGCCGCAAAGGCTTTCAAAGAAGCCGGACATCGGGGCCCTAAGGCCTTCCACCACCGTGGTCTCCAAAAAGACCACAGACCCTCGATGCGAGGACATGGAAACCACGGTCCTTCGATGCGGGGGCAGCGTGGAAGAAGGTCCTTCGGGCACCGCCGGGGAATGCGGGGCATGTGGATGCGCCGAGCCATGAGGCGTCATGCCATGAAGCGCGACTTCAGGGGAATGCAAAGGCATCATGGCATGCAAGGCAAAAGATGCCATGGAATGCGAGGTCATTGCATGAGAGCCCAAGGCATGCAACGCCGGGGAATGAGAAGACATGGCATGAGAAGCCGCTTTGGCATGAGACGCTTTCATGGAATGCGCAGAGGAATGCAACACCACCAGGGGATGAGGCGCAGAGGCCCCAAGGGTCCCTCGGCCAAGGGAAAGGGTGGCTGCTCCGGCGGTAACTGCCCCATGAGCAAAAAAGGCGGAATGAGTAAAATGAAATACAGGCGCCACATGCGCTTTTAATTCCTGCTGAAGGGCGAAAAGAAGCGCCCCTTCTGAAAGTGGAAACCCCCTTCCCGGGGTTTCCACAACCCACCCTCTTTTGACACCCTCGTCCCAGGCGGGTCACAAGTCGCCTCTCGCAAATCACCCGCCCTCCCGCTAGGCTCTTTGGCCGGTTTTCGCACGTCCCAAAGATGTCCGTAGCCTGGAAGATGGAACGAGGTCATCCAACATTCCGGCTCGTGTCCCGAATGAGGCAAAAGATGGAATCCCCCTTGGAAATCGCCCGATCTCTCTACGCCCGCCAAGCCGCTCTTCACCAGAAGGCCCGGCAAACCCTCGGGAGACCGCTCACCTTGGCAGAGAAGATCCTCTTTGCCCACCGCGCAGACCCTGACGCTGAGTTGCCGGTGCGGGGAAAGAGCATGGGAAGCTTGCATCCCGACCGGGTGGCCATGCAGGACGCAACGGCCCAGATGGCCATCCTTCAATTCATCTCCGCTGACCTGCCCAAGGTCGCCCTCCCAACCACCGTACACTGTGACCACCTGATCCGCGCGCGGGACGGAGAGGAGCAGGATCTGGCCCGGGCCGAGACAGAAAACGGAGAGGTGTATCGTTTTCTCGAGTCCGCCGCTCAGAAATACGGGATGGGATTTTGGAAACCCGGAGCGGGGATCATCCACCAGGTCGTCCTGGAAAACTACGCCTTCCCAGGTGGCTTGATGATCGGGACAGACAGCCATACTCCCAATGCCGGCGGGCTGGGGATGATCGCTGTGGGAGTCGGGGGAGCGGACGCAGTGGATGCCATGGTGGGGATGCCCTGGGAGGTGCTCTGGCCCAAACTGATCGGCGTCCGACTTACAGGCAAGCTCGGCGATTGGTCGGCCCCCAAGGAGGTCATCCTCAAGATGCTCGACCTCCTGACCTGTGCGGGCGGCACTGGGAAAATCGTCGAATACTTCGGGCCGGGGGCCGAGTCCTTCTCCTGCACAGGCAAGGCCACCGTTACCAACATGGGGGCCGAGCTGGGTGCGACCACTTCCATCTTCCACTTCGATGAGAGCATGACCGCCTACCTGCGGTCCTCTGAACGCGGGGAGCTTGCGAGCCTCTGTGAAGAACACAGGGACGAGCTGCGGGCGGACCCGGAAGTCTACGAGAACCCCGAAAAGTTTTATGACGAGTTCATCGAGATCGACCTCTCCACCCTGGAACCCGGACTCGTAGGACCTCACACACCCGACCTCTACCACCCCATGTCCCGCATGGGGGAGGACGCGAAAGCCAACGACTACCCCATCGAGATCAGCTCGGCCCTGATCGGCTCCTGCACCAACTCCTCCTACGAGGATCTGGGCAAGGCAGCGCATGTTGCACGTCAAGCCAAAGCCGCAGGACTCAAGGCCAAGGTGCCCTTCTTCATCACCCCAGGTTCGGAACAAGTCGAGAAAACCACGGAGCGCGATGGCCAACTCACAGCCCTCAAGGAAATCGGCGGCATCATCCTCGCCGATGCTTGCGGTCCCTGCATCGGACAGTGGGAGCGGACCGACATCGAGAAGGGGACCAAGAACAGCATTGTCACAAGCTTCAACCGTAACTTCCCGGCGCGGAACGACGGGAATCCGGCGACCCTCGCCTTCATCGGAAGTCCCGAGTTGGTGACCGCCCTTGCGATCGCGGGGAGACTCGATTTCAATCCGCGCGAAGACAGCCTCCAGGCAGCGGACGGAAAGCAGATCAAGCTTGAGACTCCCATCGCCGACGAACTCCCCCCGATGGGCTTTGACACCGATGTCCAAGGTTACCTTCCGCCAGCAGAAGACGGTTCGGAGATTCAAGTTAAGATCGCCGAGGGGAGCGAGCGCCTCTCCTTCCTCGAGCCTTTCCCTGCCCCCAAGATCCCCGGGGACTTTGTGGAGCTGGCAGTCCTGCTCAAGGCCAAAGGCAAGTGCACCACCGACCATATTTCACCCGCCGGGCCCTGGCTGCGCTACCGGGGCCATCTCGACAAAATCAGCGACAACATGTTCCTTGGGGCCAACAACGCCTTTACAGATCGACCCGGAACCGCCCTGAACCGGTTTACCGACCAGGTAGATGTCGCCTCCAAAGTCGCAAGGGATTACAAGGCCCGTGGCCAGGGATGGGTTGTCTTCGGCGATGCAAACTATGGAGAGGGATCCTCCCGGGAGCACGCGGCCATGGAACCTCGCTGGCTCGGCGCGAAGGCCGTCATCGTGCGGAGCTTTGCGCGCATTCACGAAACCAATCTGAAGAAACAGGGAGTCCTCCCCCTGACCTTCAAAAATTCCGAGGACTATGACAAGGTGCAGGCCAAGGACCTCGTTACCCTCGAAGGGCTTGAAGGGCTTGCTCCCGCTTCGGAGGTCACCGTCGTTCTCAGGCATGAGGATGGAAGCACGGAACGCTTTCCGGCTCTCCACAGCCTGACAAGCGAACAGATCGCCTGGTTTCATGCAGGCTCGGCCCTCAACTTGATCAAAAGCAAGAAGTAGGGATCACTGGATCTCGTAGAAAATTCAGCAAACCCAAAGGGGGGGATCGATGGCAGCGTTTCGTAGGAATGGAAGTTTCATCCGTTTTTTCGTCGAGGGGGAGGTTCCGGCCTTTGACAGCGACGAGTTTTTAAAAGCTCTGGCCGAAAACCGCTTCCGTACCATCGAAAACGCAGCTTCCGAAGAGGAGTCCCTGGGCTGGGTCTCTCCCGGAGACGCCAGCGGAAGCAGCTTTCTCCGCGAAGAGATCGTGCTTCCCGGCTTCGCCAGGCTCCGGATGCGCTTGGACAAAAAGAAGCTCCCCAGTGCTTGGGTCAGGATCTACATGGATGCGGAAATCCGGGCAAAGGGAGGGCGTAAGCTGAGCGCCAAGGAGCGGAAGGAACTCCGCGAAGACATCGCAGACCAACTCCTTCCCCGCGTCCTCCCCAGTGTCAAACTTGTGGACATCCTTTATCAAGCGGACAAAAAACGCCTCTTCCTCTTTGCCTCCTCGCAAAACCTCAAAGAATCTGTGCAGAACCTTTTCTTTAAGACCTTTGGAGCACGCTTGATCCCCGCCACCGCTCTCGAAGTCGCCCGGACCCTGCCTCTCAATGACCAGCAAAAGAACTTTCTCGAACACTGCCAAGCTCTTGAACTTGGAAGCAAAAAAGGACATGGCTCAGCAGGGAGCCTCTCCCGGGAAGAACCCGGAGAAAACCCCAGGGAGCAGGAGGCATCGGCATGAAGAACCTTCCGGAAAAAGCCTTTCTTGGAGAAGAGTTTTTGACATGGCTGTGGTACCTTTCCGAGACAGGCCGGGGCGAGTTCCCCCTGAAGAGCGGAGGCTATGCGGGAGTCAGCATGGAAGACTTCCTCCTGTTCGGAGGCGATGATCGAGATGAACTCGAACAGACCCTTCGCAACGGCCTCCCCTCGAGATCTCCCGAAGCGACCACCGCATTAGCCGAAGGCAAACGCCTCGCACGTGCGCGGCTGACCCTTGCCAATGGAGAGAGAGAATGGATCCTGGTCCTGGACGGCCGAACCTTTGACCCCCTGAGCGTAAAATGCCCCGAAGAGGATCCCGAGGACATTGGGGATGATCCCATGGCAAAGGACTTAGCTCGCATGCAAGGCTTTACGGAACTGAGCGAGCTCCTTGACGAGATCTTCGGCCAGTTCCTGGCAAAGCGGCTCTCCCCTTCTTTTAGAGACCAAGAGGTCCCGCGGATCAAGGCCTGGATTCAAAAACGGCGAACGCTTTAAAGCAGCAGGGAGGGGTCTACATCAATCTCCCATAGAGATAAAAGTGCCAGCCGAGCAGGGCAAGATAGATCACAAAGACAATCCCCATCCCGACCTTGGCGCCCTTGAAACGGTTCACAAGAACTAAGTAGGCAACGCAGATCCCGATACCCGCTGTCTTGACCAGCAAAAAGGCAAGGGGGCCGAGGTCGAGAAAGAACTGCGCAATGGGGTTGAGCTCACGGCCGCCATTTCCAAGGAACAGCAGCGTGAAAAAGGCATCCAAGACATTGAGCAGGATGACCAGCGTCGCGACAAGGAACAGACTTTGCCCAAAGCGATCCACAAAGATGTTGATGTCTTCGCCTTCTCTGCGTCCATGGCTGCGACGCCCACCAAAAAAGGTGAAACGGCTGAGCATTGGAGTGGGGCTCTTACGGCGGTCCCCCCGCTCCCGCTTCTCTATTCCTGCCCTTCCCCCTGGTTCCATGACGTCTTCCATAAACCCTCCTCTGAGCAAGTATAAGATCCAAGAGGGCCTCCGGCAGAAAGGAGGGAGAGGAAATCACCGGCCTTGTTCTTTCCTCCTTGTTATGGCGAGTTTCTCGGCAAGCTTTACGAGACTTGGGTGGCGAGGATCGATGTGTTTGGCCTGCTCCAGGGCTTGGGCGGCAGCCTTCCAATGGCCGAGTTTGAGCCTGGCCCGACAGAGAAAGCGCGCAGCCTGACCCAGCCGCGGCGCAAGCTTCAAGGCCGTCGCAAAGGCCGTCGCGGCTTTCTTGTTCGCCCCTGTGGCAAAGCGCGCACGTCCCAGGGAAAGCCAGGCGAGGGCGTGACGGGGGAAGCGCTGGCAGCTCTTTTCGAGGACAGCCAATCCCTCGCTGCGCCGCCCAAGACGAAACAGGAGGTTGCCCAGGTTCACCCAGGCCTTTGGGTAGCGAGGAAAACGCTCAGTCAACTCCCGGTAAGCGCGGAGAGCCTCGTCGCCCTTTCCCTGGGCCTCCAAAGCGTTGGCGAGAAGGGACAGCGCCCGACGATCCCCCGGATCCACCTCCAAAACTTGAAGGTAGGCTTGCTCCTCCTTTGCGATCGTCCTCCACTGCTTCAAGGTCCATGGAAACAGAACAAGAGGAGTGAAAAGCATCCAGGTCTGAAACCTCTTGAGCCTGATGAAGGCCAAGCCCAGTCCTAAGGCAAGCGGGGGGAGGAGGACATAGGCGTAACGCCCGGCCAAGCCTTCGGCCAGGGGAAACAAGCGGAGAAAAGGAAGGCTCCCGAGGAAGGCCCAAAGCAGAACAAAGCGGAGTTCCCGCGACCAGCGCCGAACAAACGCAAGGACGAAAGCCAAGAAAAAGAGAGGGAGAAGGATGCGCATCCAGTGGGTGCTCGGGATCCCCGCACTCAGGATCCTGGGAGGTTCCCATAGGAGCAACATCCGGATCGAATGGGCAAACCAATCCGCCCCGGACAGCAATCGTTCCCAGAGCCCCGCCCCCCGAAGGAGATCCCCTCCCCCACCCAAAAACCGTGAGAGAGCAAAAACCCTTAGCCCCGCCCAAAGCCG
>JALSSW010000208.1 GCA_026984035.1 Planctomycetota bacterium | reverse complement strand
CACCAAAAACCCCAGAATCGTTCCCCCCCCCCAGAACCGTTCCCCCCCTCGCCCCCCCTCAGTTCATCCCTTCACCACCGTAATCCCCGGATTCGAAAACTGGAAGCCCGTTTTGTCCCAGCTAAGCGCCTGAAAAGCCAAGGGAAGCCCCAAGAGCTGAGGAATCTTAGGAATCCTCAGCGAATACTTCAGCTGCTTGCGAGCTTTCACCTGGCCCACCATTTGGGGATGGAGAGAACCCAAGTCCAACCAAAAATATCCCAAGTTGGTGACAATCCTCTGGGAGACAAGAGCGGACCAAAGAACAAAGGCACTATTGTCTGGAGGATAGAGTTCACCATGTATGCTCCCTCCCAAGGAAGTCCCCCGGGTAACTAGGGATGGCATCTGAAGCTTGACAGCCTGATTTCCAAAACTTGCGAGGCTTCCGTTGTAGCGGACAGATGGATCGATCTCGAGCGAGCTTCCCCCCTTGTCAAAAAAACCAGAAAGTTGTTTTAAAAACTGGTTTCGGGCCCCTTGGATCAAAGAACGTGCATCACCACGGACAAGAATCTGAGTATGGTCGGAAAGGACCCCATAAGGATTAAGTCCCGCCGAATGCCCCACCTGGTCACTCGGAACGATTGTCGCCTGGTTGAGCTCCAAGGTCCCGCTATAGGTTGAGATCCCAGGGAAACCAAGACTCCTCTGCTTTCCGTAACTCAGGGAAGCGTTAAAAACAAGGCGACTTTTGAATGAGACGATCCCCTGCCGGACCGTGCTGTGATTCATAACGACCTGGTCGGAAGAAACAATGTTCAAAGCCGGGCCAAAGGAGAGACTTGGCTCTAAAATGTTGCACTCCTCGATGAGAACAAGCCCTTTGCAAGAACTGATCAACAAGGACTCCGAAGCTCCAAAAGGCCACTCCGTAAAACTAAGGCCCCGTATGTGGACCTTGCTTTTTGCCGGCAAACCAGAAACAGTAAAAGCTTGCTGGGATGCAGGAGGCATGATCTCCACTCCCGAACCCCCTAAAATACTGAGCCCCTTGCCCTGAATGGTCACAGCGTGGTACCGACCCGGACGGACCAAAAGAATATCCCCATCCTTAGCGCGCTGGACAGCCTTGGGCAGATCCTTGAAATGAGAGCCTGTGCCTCCCCCCGCGTCGACAATCCATGTCGTCTGCGCGGACAAAAACGATGTCATCCCAAGAAGAAAGGCAAGAAAGATGTTTGGGCTTTTCATTTTTTGTTTCCTCAAACTGGTAGCAAAAGGTTTTAGGTGGGTGGGAATGTTGTGATAGGAAGGAGGGATGGTGAAAAGGATGTATTTCAGGCTACCTAGGAGAAAGAATCCAGCAAGCCCCTCCGGGGTTTAAAATCACGGAGGGAGCATCTCTCGGGAAAGAAGCCACTCCGATTGGCTCCTTTTCCTCTTCTCCCGGTTATCATGTTTGAATCCAATGGACCTGTTTCCCCCAGAAGATTCTAAAGCATCCCTCGCGCTTCTCCGCCGAATTCAGGATGGGGAAGAGGGCGCTTGGAATGAACTCTTTCAAACATTCCACGATGAACTCCTCTTCGTAATCCGGAACCGAATGGGTCCTCAGTTGAGAGTATCCTTGCGACAGGAGTGCTCATCGCAAAACGGATCGGGGCAGAGAAGGAGATGAGGGCCTTATTGGAAACCTTGAGTCGGAGAAAACAAATCTCCGATCAAAGACTGGGACGCATCGTGCGATTTCTTCGTTCCCTGAAGGAAACTTCCAAGTAAGTGGAACATAAGTGGAAAATAAGTGGAAAACCCGTCCGCGGGTTTTCTGGTAAAAACGCTTCCAGCGTTTTTAGAAGCCAAAGAGCCACCTAAAGACAAGGCTGATGCGGCCTCCTCAAAAGCCCGGAAGGCTTTCGACCCTAAAGCCCCCGAAGGGTTTTCTATCAGCCTCGTCTTGTCCCAGCTAAGCGCCTGAAAAACCCTGGAATCCAAAGTGTTCCCGGAACAGGGTTCAGAAGCTTAAAGATCAGGTGCCGAAGATTCCCATCCCTCCGTTGGAAACGACAAAACCTGCCGCATTGACTGTTTTATCAAAGCCAAAGGCTTGCTGATAAAACCCGATTCCCTTGAGGATGGGGAGATTGGGGATCACAAGCGACATCGTTCCTTTGCCTTGAACAACCGGAACCGGGGTAAAAATGAAAGGATCCACAAGCAAGAAGCAGGAGGGGGCTCCGGCCACCTTCAAGTCAAGAGGAAGAAGCGGAGCACCATTAAAACTGTTGTTTCTCAAAGAGGTGAGCATGAGCGCCAACTTCGATGTGGATGGCATACCGGAAAGAGAGACTCGAAAGAGAGAACTCAACTTCGGGAGGCTTCCCTTGGAAGCGGCAAGGACAGGGGTCCCGGAGGCGCTTTTGCAACCGGCACCAAAGGGAGCATAGAAAGCAGTCGCAGCCTTGCTGTAGTAAATAGTCCCATTCCAGATCCGTGGGTCAAACTTGGACCCTGAAAACCGCCCGGCTCTCGAGACTCCCGCTTTGAGAGTCAGATCACTGTTTTTAAACGTGGTCAAAGAACCTGCCCCGCCCCTTCCATTAGTGTAGGCCATGGCTGAGCCGTTGAAATAGATCGCGATCCCGTAGGATCCGCTGGGGGAAAGCACAAAGTCTGTAATATCCACCGGAGTTTTGTTGTTCCTTCCCTTGGATACTCCGCTCCCGGTGGCGACTTTTGTCCAAACAGCAGGAGTTCCATCCTTTCCTACAAAGGTTTTGGAGGTGATATATACGTCAATGGTGAATTTGGTAGAAGCAGAAGAACTCGCATTGACATCCAACTTCGTGATCAGAAGTGCTTTACCACTCGTATTCGTCAGTTCAAAAAAGTTGCCCCAACCGCTGGCACCGCCGTTTCCTCCAGCAAAGGTGGTGGTGAGAGATTGGGCGGACAATCCAGAAGCAACAAAACAGCCAAGTACAAGAAATGAGGACAGTTTGATACACCGGTTCATGATGCCTCCTGAGAAAGAGAGAGGGGAAAAAAAGGGTCCTGGAATCCCTCCTGGGAGAAAGCAGGGGAACCCAAAGACCGGAAACTGGGAGAATCCTAGAAGAATACCCCAAGGCAGGAAAGGGCCTCCCCGCTAGAATCTCTCTCATGGACAGCATCCCCCCCTTTTCTCGGAGGACCTTTCTCAAAGGTCTGTCGCTTGCCCCGCTGACGAAGTTACCGGCTGAAGTCTTACACGAAAGGAGACATGCACCCCTTCCGGCTGGAGAGGAGGAAATCCTCCAGCTCCAAGTGGATGGTCAAGAGTGGAAGGGCAAGGTGGAGGCCCGCACCACTCTTTTGGATCTTTTGCGAAATCGAATCGGGAATACCGGACCCAAGGAGGTCTGCGACCTTGGAGCCTGCGGGGCTTGTACGGTGCTTTTGAATGGACGCACGGTGAATGCTTGCATGACCCTTGCCCTGGCCTGCCAGGGAGCAACGGTTGTGACAGTTCGGGGGATCGGCTCTCCCAGGTACCCCCATCCTTTGCAGGAGGCTTTTGTCGAAGACGATGCCTTGCAATGTGGATTCTGCACGCCTGGGATGATTCTTTCCGCCTTCGCCCTCCTGGAGCGCAATGCAAACCCCACGCGCAGGGAGATCCAAGAGGCTCTTGCGGGCAATCTCTGTCGCTGTGGAACCTATACCCGTATTTTTGAAGCCGTGGAGCGTGCGGCGGCAGAACTTCGGCGAAGGAGGAACAAATGAGTTCGCCCAACAACCTGGAGAAGAAGGACGAAGTCTTCCCCACAAGCCCACCCTCTGAACAAGTCAGCATCCGGGCTGGATTCCCCGGGCTCTCACGCATGATCGAGACATCGCGGCGTAACCCCAATGACGCTCCCCCTTGGAGCCTGGATACAAAGTTTCGGATCGTAGGCACAGAAGTCCCCCGTTTGGATGGTCTAGCCAAAGCGACAGGAGTTGCCGTCTATCCCAGCGATTTCCGTCCTCCCAAGCTTTTGTTTGCGGCCATCCTGCGCTCCCCCATTCCCAAGGGGAAGGTGGCGGAGATCGACATATCCAAGGCCGAAACGGCCAAGGGAGTTCTGGCTGTAGCAGTCGCTACGAACAAGGGGCGGCAAGTCCGGTATGTCGGGCAAGAGATTGTGGCCGTGGCGGCAGAGACTCGCGCTTTGGCCGAAGACGCCTTGGCCAAGATCAAGGTGGTCTTCGATGCGGACGAGGCCTTCGATGCCGATCCCATCCAAAAGGCCAAAGCTAAGCTGCCGGAGGTCGATGCCCTTCCTGCTTCCCTTGCTGAAGCGGGGGCCAATGGAAAGGAGGAGGCCGTCCTGCGGATGGCCTTCGAAACCCAGGTGCAAATGCACCACCCCTTAGAACCCCACGGCGTGACTGCATGGTTCAAGCCGGATGGGTCCTTGGAGGTCTGGGCCAGCACCCAGGGGACCTTTATGATGCAGCGGAGCATGGCTCAAGCTTTCCGGCTTCCACCAAGCAGAGTGCATGTGATGACGCCTGTGATGGGAGGAGGCTTCGGGTCCAAGTTGCAGGCGGGGATCGAAGCGCGGCTCTGCGCGGAATTGGCCATGGAAGCCGGCCGACCCGTCCACCTCTTTGTGGACCGAAGGGGACAGGCGCTGGCCATGGGGAATCGGCCGTCCTCCCTCCACTGGATTCGGGCCAAGGCCAACCGTCAGGGAAAGATCCTGGACTGGGAGGCAGAGAGCTATGGCTTCCCCGGCTTCGCGGGAAGCGGGCGGGTGGCCTATCCCACCTTTTACCGGGGTGTGCGCAGGCCACGGCACAGAGATCTCCGGGGAAACACGGGAGCCGCGCGCGCCTTTCGCGCCCCGGGACACCCACAGGGTTTTTTCGCGGCTGAGTCCATGATCGATGAATTGGCCTGTCGCATTGGCATGGATCCCCTGGAGTTCCGGATCAAGAACGTGGACCCCATCCACGCGATGCAACTCAAGATGGGAGCCAAGGCCTTCGGGTGGAAGCAACGCTTCAATCCCAAGCCCGGAAGGAGTCCTGAGCCGGGCGGTCCCCTGCGCGGGGCGGGCCTCGCCTGCACCCGCTGGGGAGGGATGGGCGGCGCGCGCGCACGCGTGCTCTGTCGCATCCACCAGGATGGAACGGTCGAAGTCCGAAACGGCGCTCAAGACATTGGAACCGGGACACGCACGGTGCTGGCGGTTGTCACAGCCGAAACTCTAGGGGTCGACATCAAGCGGATCCGCGCCCACATCGGAGACACCCGGGATCCGGCCGGACCTTCGAGTGGAGGTTCGACTACGACTCCCACTCTGGCCCCTGCCATCCGCCATGCGGCCTGGCTCGCAGGCAAGGAACTCCTAGACCGAATCGCCGAACAAAAACGCCTGCCACGGAAATCCCTCAGCCTCAAAGGAGGAAAGATCCTGAAGGATCAAAAAGCCTTCCTCAGCTTCGAAGAGGCCTGTCGCCTGATCGGCCCGGAGCCCATCGAAGCCATGGGCCAACGCTATCGCAACTGGCGTGGTTTTGCGGGGGGAGTCGCAGGTTGTCAATTCGCAGAGGTCGAAGTGGACCCCGAAACTGGCATCGTCCAAGTCAAGCGTATCCTCGCCGTCCAAGATTGCGGAACGGTCATCGACAAAAAAACAACCGAGTCCCAAGTCATTGGCGCAATCATCCAAGGACTCAGCTATGCACTCTTTGAAGAGCGCTTGCTGGATGCAAAACTGGGCCGCGTCCTCGGAACGGACTTGGAGCATTACCGGATCGCGGGAAGTATGGAAATGCCCGAAATCATTCCCATCCTCAACAAGGGCTGCAACGGCCACAACAACACAGGAGCCGCGGGGATCGGAGAACCGCCGACCATTCCCACTTCGGCCGCCATCGCCAATGCTGTCCGCAACGCCATCGGCGCCCGTGTCCATCAACTCCCCTTGACTCCCGATCGTGTTCTCGCAGTCATCGACCGCATCCATGGAGGAAAACAATGAAGGCCTTCCAATACGGACGCCCCAAAAATCTGGCCGAGGCCACGAAGCTGAGGGGAACCTACAAAGCAGGTGGAATCGATTTGCTGACAAGGATGAAGCGGGGAACCTTGGCCCCAAAGTCCTTGATTGAGATTGGAACGCTCCAAGAGATTTCATTCGCTCCCTATCTCAAAAACGGCGACCTCTGGATCGGGGCAGCCCTCCCTCTTGCAGGTTTACTGGAAGCAAAACAGAAAATCCCCTCGGGCATCCTCCAGGCCGTTGCGGGGACA
>JALSSW010000207.1 GCA_026984035.1 Planctomycetota bacterium | reverse complement strand
ACCACTTGCACCAAATCCCCCCCCACCTGGCGTGCCAAATCAGCCAAAACCGGAAGAGTTGTCACAACACGGAGCTTGGGGGGACTGACTTCTTGACGCCCCCAACACAGCCCCCCCACAAAGCAAAAAATCCCAACCCCTAGCAAGGGGGACACCCATTGTTTAGCAATCATCAATGCTCCTTGTCTCTTAACGGTTCACCCAATAAGGCTCCGCGGGATGAGAACCGAAAACGAAAGTCATCTGGAAAAAGGCTGTCCAATCCAAGGCCTTTCTTGAATCATCCAAGGCTTCAAAACCGACCCGGAAACGCAAAAACTCCGAGGTATAGTAAGAAGCCCAGACGCTCCCCGCCTGCGCATGTCCCGAGTCCTGGTCCGCGAATTGCGTCCAATCCCCCCGGACCCCAAAATAGAGATCCCGACTCTGTTGCCAGAGGAGGGTTGCATAGGCTCCCCAGCTCTTGACCTGATTCCCATTCAGGTCCCGATCGAGGTAGACAGCTTCCGCTTGAGCGACAAGCGAGTGCAATGCCCGTTCCTCCCGCGGACGCCACTTGTAGAGGACATCAAACCCATACATCTTGGTTTCTCCCCCTTGGAGATCCGATTCCCCGAGCATCGCACTCGTTCCAACCTGGAGAAACGAAGCCTCTCCCACATCGAAGAATGTGGACAACCTCCCTAAGTGGGCTTGGTTGTGAGATCCAGTCCCCGAAAGGACAGCAGCCGATTCACCGTTGACGAGAGCATAGCGAAGTTCTAGCGGCACAGAGCCGGTCCCCGGCACCAAATACTTTGCTTCGCCGCCCGTCTCTCCAAACCCTTCTTCCCCCAAAAACTCTTGGATCACAAGGGGGCGGTTCGTCCAGGGAAGATCATGAGTATGCAACAAATTGTCCGTTCCAAATGCTGGTCGAAACCTCCCCACCTTGAGGTCCAAACCTTCCGCGACCCCGGGGAGGAGCACATACATTTCTTCTGCGTCCACAGTGTATTCGCCGGGCCTCTCCTCTCCAAAAGAAAGGATTGCCACGGCCTTTGCAACTGGATCCACATCCGCACGAAAATCCAATTCCGCTTCCCGAAGAGACGCACGATCGCTGACATCGTCCCCGGCGTCATTCAAGATCGGACCCTTCGCATTCATATAGGTAAAATCTCCAAAGACCGTTACCCTTGGGTTAAAGGCATTCAAAATTGGTTCTCCCCCCTTGTTGGAACTTTGAACCCTCTCCATTCCTTGGTTGGCAAGCTTCTCGGCAGAAGCACGAAGTGCCGAAAGTTCATCGTCCTGGCCCTTTCCCTTGCCCTGAGCAATTCCTGATGGGATTTCGGCGAGGGAAGGTGCAAAGGCTTCCTCCAGTCCTTTTGACGACGGGTTTAAGACCACAAGTTGAGAACAAGAGGAAGCTAAGAGGAAAAAACAAAAACTGAGAGACCCTTTCATGGACTCAGATTAATCATCCATTCTGCAGCTTGCATGAACCTTTTTTTTCACCATGATTGATTTTTTTCCTCCATCGGTTTTTACCGACCAGTTTTATGACATCGTTCCCCTTAATCCTTTTTTGTCTTCTTTCCCCTCTCTTCCTCCTGGCTTGCGTGCAGCAGGGTCAACAGCAGGGCAAAGGAAGGCCGCTCTCATCAGGCGCTCAAACCAGTGACATCCAAATCCAAGGGAGCCAAATTCATTTTCTTGAGGAAGGTCCTTCCGAAGCCCCTACTATCCTCCTTCTCCATGGCGCCCGCTTTAGCAGCAAGACATGGAAAAAGCTGGGGACTTTGAGCTTGCTCTCCAAGGCTGGATACCATGCCATTGCCATGGATTTGCCTGGCTTTGGATCTTCGGAAAGAACAGAACTCTCGCGGAAAGATTTCTTGGAAGCCTTTCTCCACGCAAAAGGACTTTCCAAGGTGGCCATCGTCTCCCCTTCCATGAGTGGAAGTTTTAGCCTCCCCTTCGTAGCCTCCCACCCCGAATCGGTCTGGGCTTTTGTTCCTGTCGCCCCTGCAAGCATCCCGAGATACAAAAAGGTCCTAGAAGGGTCCCGTGTTCCTTGCCTTGTTATTTGGGGAGAAAAGGATGGGGTATTCCCGGTTGAGGGTGCAAAAAAATTGGCCCAACTCTTTTCGGATGCCCGAATCCTAGTTCTTCAGGGCGCTTCCCACCCTTGTTATCTAGACCAGCCCGACCGCTTCCATCAGGAAATGCTCCAATTTTTTACCAAGCATCGCTGATCCTTAAAGAATCTCCTGGATCGCACCCTCCAAGGGGCACCAAATCCCAAGACGCTCCATCCCGGGAAAGTTCCTTTCCAATTGGTGAAGGCCCAGGCGTAACTGCTCCTCTTGGATTGCTTGAGTGGTCGGGTTGCCCGCACAATCTTCATGGGCAACCAAGGCAACCTGCCGCGAACCATGCCGATCCATAGAGATTTTCAGACTTTCAAAAGTTGCCAACTTGACTGGATTCTCCAGTGGATCCGCAATATGGCGAACCATCCCCGCCTCGGTGATCAGGTCGATGTAGGGAACACCAAATCGTTCTTGGAGATAATAGAAAACAGGCAGCTGCACTCGACCGTCTATGCAATGAAGAACTGTGGCAAATTCAATGTTTAACATGTTGGGGTTTTTCTTATTCGTTTTAAATTATGGAGAGCAATGCAGCTCTCCTTCAAAAGGTGTACGCGCTTTTCCAAGAAGGAAAACACGTTCCTCCTGGGTTCGGATCTGGAGACTCCCGCCATGCTTTGAAATTTGAAGCGAAAAAATCTCCACCTGAAAAACTCTCACCCGTTCCTCATTCATGATTCCCTTCCCTTCTTGAAGAGAGGGGTATGGACCCCACGCTTGGTAGCCCACTCTGATTGCGGATCCTGCATCCTATAACGCCGGAGCTGAATCTCCTTTTGCAACATTTCATACTCTTCTTGCCAACCATCATCCCGATGCATCCACTCATGAAGATAGACAACTTCGAACACTCTGGCCTGAAGAAGTTCTTTTGTACAACCAAAGCAGGGCCGAAGAGTGGTGTACATCGTCGCTCCTTCTACAGAGATTCCAAAGCGAGCGGCAGAAAGGATTGCGTTTTGTTCTGCATGCACGCAGATGCAAAGGTCATAGGCTGTCCCTCTTTCGACCCCTTCAGCCCTGCATCGCCGACACCCCCCATCCAGGCAATTGACCATCCCCGAGGGTGTCCCGTTATAACCGGTGGAAACAATCCGGTTCCCCTTGACGATTAAAGCACCCACACGAGAACCCATGCAATTGGCTCGTTCGCGAACGGCAATCGCAATACCCATGTAATAGTGGTCCATCGAAGGAGGCGTAATCGCTTGGCGTTCCATTCGCGTAATCCCGCATGAATGATGAAATCGTTTCAAGAGTAAGGAATAGTAAAGCCTTATGAATGCTCGATCTCATATTTTTGAAAAGGGTGGCCTCAACAGGCCTTTTCCTTGAGGAAAGCTATCTCCGGAGCTTTTCCAGCTGGAAAAAGGCCCAAGAATCTCTTGGGTCCAGTGATCCTTAAAAAAAGAGCGCATGGTAAATGCGGCAAAAGCAAGAAGAAAGATGGTTCAAAAATGAAGATAAATGAAGATGTCACGGAAACGACAGAGGGATAGGAAGTCATCCGTTCTGGGAATTGGCTGAAAGAAATCATAGAAATCAAAGGTATGCATATCCCCACTCCACCCAAAAAAGTGAGGGGCGCCTAGACCCTTTTACAATAATCGGTTACAGAGCTTTTCTTGGAATGGCGATGCAAACCCTTGCAGGTTCTCATGAGATCTCCCCCATTCTTGTTTGTATGGAAGAAAGCAAGTTTTTTCCTACAGGATTTGGACTCTTGACGATTCCTGGAATTTGAACAAGATGGGTAGATGGAGAGAGTCTTCTCTCTTCTTTTCTGTTCTCTCTGCCTACAAACCTACTACCTCAAATCTTTTTCCCCCACAGAGCGGATTTGTTTTCGAATCTCACATCTGTTGTTGCGGGAAGCGTTGACAAATCTAGGGTTGATTTGGACAGGGTTCTCCAAAAAACCAAGAGATTTGAACAGGTACAAGACTCCTTGGTCTGTGCAGAGAAGCAGAAAGGATTCCTAAGAGAATTCCAATCGACTTTTCTTGCCCCACTTTTGGGGCTCCCTTTTTCACGGAGTGAGTGAATCATGAAAAAACAATACCTCTCCAGAATCATGTCAACACTTGGCGTGCCTCTGCTGGCTTCTCTTGCATTTGGAAGCCTCTCCTTTGCCCAGGCACCGACCTTGGTCAAGGACATTAACCAACAACCTCTTCCTAACCCTTCTTCCTTTCCTTCGAGTTGGGCAAACATTGGTCCCTTTGTTTACTTCAGAGCATCGACCCCAACTACGGGATATGAACTTTATCGAACCCTTGGAACCTCTGCATCCACAACTCTGGTGAAGGACATCGTCCCTGGCTCCTCCAGCTCATCTCCCTCGTATTTGACGGCATTGGGAACCAAATTGATTTTCTCGGCCTCCGATGCAACAAATGGACGGGAACTTTGGATCTCCACCGGAACCTCTGCAGGAACAACTCTCCTCAAAGACATCCGCAGCGGGAGTAGCAGTTCCTCCCCCTACAATCTCGTCAAAGCAGGATCAAAGGTCTTCTTTGTCGCCAATGACGGGACCAATGGATCTGAGCTTTGGGTCACCGATGGGACGGCCACTGGGACAACCCTAGTTAAAGATATCCGACCTGGCTCCCTTAGTTCCTATATTAGTTACATCACTCCCATTGGCAACAAAGTCGTCTTCCGGGCAAATGATGGAACAAACGGTTATGAACTCTGGGTCTCCGATGGGACGGCCGCAGGGACGACGATGATCAAGGACCTTCAGAGTGGAAGCGGAAGCTCTTATCCCAGTTACCTGGCTGCCATGGGAAATAAGGTCTATTTCTACGCCTTTACCTCGGCAACCGGCTACGAGCTCTACGAATCCGATGGGACCTCCGCCGGCACCAAACTCTTGAAGGATATTCGCTCCGGAACTCTCAGTTCTTACCCCAAATACTTGACCGTCGTGGGAAGCAAAATCTACTTCACGGCCAATGATGGAACCAATGGTACCGAGCTTTGGATTACGGACGGGACCGCCGCCGGAACCAAGTTGGTCAAAGACATCCAGAGCGGATCTTCAAGTTCAAGTCCCTTCCGCCTGACGGCTTTTGGAAGCAAGCTTTTGTTCCGGGCATTTGACGCAACGAATGGATATGAACTTTGGATTTCAGACGGAACTTCAGCTGGAACAACCTTGGTCAAAGACATCCGTTCCGGATCTTCCAGCTCCTATCCCGATTGGATTACTGTCTACGCCCCGGGAAAAGCGGTTTTTGCTGCCAGCGATAGCACAAATGGAATCGAGCTTTGGAAGACTGATGGAACCTCCGGTGGGACCACTCTGGTCAAGGACATCCGCTCAGGGTCTCTGAGTTCCAGCCCTTATTACCTTTTCGCCGCCTTCGGAAAAGTCTACTTCCGGGCCAATGACGGCACCCATGGATATGAGCCATGGATCACAAATGGACTCACCGCGGGAACAAGCCTGTTGAAAGACCTGGCCAACACCACCGGCGGGACAGCCTCCTCCTACCCCTCTTCCTTTGTGGATAAGTTCAATCGAACGATCTTCAAGGCCAATAACGGCCTCAATGGGTACGAGATCTACGCTTCCAATGGCACTGCTGCTGGAACTGCGATGCTCAAAGACATCCGCACAGGCTCTTCCTCCTCATCCCCCTCCTATTTAACACAAGCGGGGAATCTTGTCTTCTTCCGAGCCAACAATGGAACCAATGGTACCGAACTCTGGGCTACCAATGGGACTCCGGCCGGAACAAGCATGGTCAAGGATATCCGCTCAGGTTCCTTAAGCAGCTATCCCTCCAGGCTTTTTGCTTTTGGGGACAAAATTCTCTTTTCGGCAAATGATGGAACCAATGGATACGAGCTTTGGATAAGCAATGGAACCGCCGCCGGAACCACGATGCTCAAAAACATCGCATCGGGAAGCTCGAGCAGCAATCCAAGGGGCTTTTATCTTTGGAAGGGGAAGGTTTACTTCACCGCCACTGATGGAATCAACGGATCCGAGCTTTGGGTCACAGACGGAACCTCGGCGGGAACTTCGATGCTTGCCAACATCAATACAGGAGCTGGAAGTTCCTATCCTTCTTACTTTACCGCCATGGGTGGCAAGCTCTATTTCCAAGCTTTCAAAACGGGAAGCGGCTATGAG
>JALSSW010000206.1 GCA_026984035.1 Planctomycetota bacterium | reverse complement strand
TGGTGGATTTGCTTGTGGAACCCCAAATCGCCGCCCAAGTTCTTCCCTCATTAATGCAAAATTATTTCCATGAAGGGGACTTGGAAAAAGCGGTCTGGATCCTGGAGCTATTAGAAACGGAGGGCCTTTCAAGTGGAAGGCTGGTTGAGGCTGGAGAGATTGAGCATTCCATTTTAGTCGATGCGGGTCTCATCGATTTGTTGGCCAGGATTGAACGGGGGGTCCTGCATCCTGAGGCAGAGGGAGCGCTTCGAAGGGCTTTAAAACAAGCGATGTCCCTTGGAGCGTTCTTACACCTGGAACCTCGCGACCAAGCTCGTTTCCATCGAGCTTTGGGGGAAAGCTATCTGCTCACGGGAGAGTGGGAGGAAGCCCAAGAAGCTTTGAAGGCCGCGAAGAATTTGGTGGGGGACGAGGGCCGAGTTGGCAAAAGTGTCAATTTCCTTCAGGCTCTGGTGGCCCTTCGCGTTCTGGACATTGAGCAACTCAAACCTTCGCCCGAAAGGCTTGAGCGAAATAGGGGCTTGGAGTTGTTGCAGCTTCCTTGCTCACAACCAAATCCTCTCCCTGAAGCACTGATGGTCAGGGGGACTCTTCGATATGAAACTCAAGATTTTGTAGAAGCCGCCAGGGATTTTGATGCTTGCTTGAAACGTCTAGGCGAAGATCCCCAAGGGAGAAGTGGGTTAAACAAGAAGGTTCGCTTTTTCCTTGGGACCAGCCTTTTGGCCTCTGGACAAGTCGAAGAATTTCGTCGGGCTTCTCGCCTGATTGAGCAGTGCTTAAGCGAAGTCGAACCGGACCTTCATACCTTCTACCTTGTCCATGATAATTTGAAAAAGATCGCTCCAAAGATTGCGCTAAAATTCTTAGATGCACTGGATTTAGGGAGAGGGACTTCCCCCGATAACCTACTTCTTGTGGCCCTGGAGTACCAATCTTTGGGAGAACCGGGTCGAGCTTTGGCAGCTGCCGAACGGGTCCTTCAAGTAGCCACAGATCTGGATCAAAGGCTGGATGCGCTCAAGGTTCGCCTTGTTGCTTTTAATATGCAAGGCAAGAGAGAAGAAGCTCGAGAGGAATATTACGAAATCAGAGACCTGTTGTTAAAGCGCGGAGCTTATGAAGAATTGGAGCGGACGCTCCAAGATGAAGAGCTGGTTGGGCAGGCTCTGGATCACGTTGAAATTAAATGTGAACTTGCAGATCTTTACGAAGAAATGGAAGGTAAGGATTGGGATCGTGCTCAATTGAAACTGGCCATTGCTCGGACTTTGCGGGCCAAAAAAGATGTTGAGAACCTCCGTATCGCGCAAGCGCTGCTCACAGAAATCGGAATGCAATTTCCCGAACTCGCAGGGGAGGACTTACGACATTTGGAGCAAATGCTTTCCCTGCATGAAGAGGGAGACCTTTCGACGGGGGATCCATTTAAAGTTCTCAGGAAGCAAGTCGGACGCCCCCCAAGCTTTCTTGTTGTGGGTGGTAACGAACGGCAACGGAACCACCACCCGAAACTGGAAATCTTTGCCAGGGAAAAAGAGATTGAGGCCGAATGGCTCATGGCGAACTATCGTTCGCCCCAAAAGCTTGTTTCCCAAATAGAAGATCGCCTTCAGAAAGGGCAAATAGATGGCTTAATCCTACTCCATTGGAATCGCCATGAGACCACCGAACCTGCCCTGGAAGTCGCCCGGAAGGCTGGGGTTCCCGCAAGGACCCTGTTTTACGCTGGCTTCACCTCTCTCCAAATTGGACTGGAAGAGCTTGCTTCTAAGTTGATCGGAACCGGGACGAAGCAGAAGGCTTGAGATGCGACAATCGGTGTGAAAAAACCTTTGAAGAATCAAGAAACTTTGTGGCTATGGCTCACTAATTCCTGACCTTCACCCTGTTTGATTTATTTCTTCCAATGACCTGAAGGTGGCTCTTTTTGGGCAGAGTCCTTTCTTGATGCCGTCGTAGGGTCTTTTTTGGACGAAGCCTTCCCTTGGAAAGGATCTCGAGGAAAAGGGGCATGAAGAGAGGATTCCTATAAGGTTTCGTATGAACATCAATGACTGGAAATTACTTCTGGGGAAGATTCCCGCAGGCCAATGGGGACCAAGAAAACCGGCAAGCTTGGATCAAATTCTGGCTGTAGAGTCCCTTGTGGGACAGAAGCTTCCCCGGGCCTTTCGATCCTTTCTCCTTTGTAGCAATGGGGCAAAATTTGGAGAACGCCTGATTCTGGGAACCATGGAGATCATTGCCTTCCTTCGGAAGGGCCATTCGCTGCCAGGACTTCAGGGTTCTTGTGCCCCGATTCGGAAAAAAAGCGGACTGTTACCCTTTCATCCTGTGAGTCGATCCAGTTATGAATGTTTCGATCTTCGGGACCCGGAAGCTCCGGTCCTTTGGGTAAGGATTGCTTCTTCGCTCTCTGCATCTTCTAGCTCCCATACGAGGAAAGGAGGATTCAGAGAAGCGTTTTATCCTCCCTTTGATCGTGGAAAGGGTCTGGTCATGGAGCCTACCTATGGGGATTTCTTAGATTGGTTCCTGGATTTGCTTTGGACGCTTCATCTTCCAGAAAAGGAGCTTGCCTTGGTGACTCCAAGGATCCCTAGCTCGGGAAATGGCTCTTAAAAGGGAGGATCCACTAAAGGGCTGCTGGACTGAGGACCCTTCATTTTCGGTTTCCGATAATATATCTTATGTTGTCTTAAGGCTAGTCATGGGGGCAGAGGAACCAGCCATCTCTTTTGGATGGAGTGCTTTCTAAAGTAAAGATCCCGTGCAAGAGGAGCCGGCTCCCGCTGTGCATCCAAAGCAATGAAAGCCTGTTCGGATTTTTCTTCCTAGCCATTCATCCAGGATCCATTGTTTAAGATCCTTCTTTTCAACCTCAAGAATGGAGGCCTTGCTGGTTTCAAGGGGCCAATTCAGCATTTGATTAAAGTCACAATCAAAGCTCCTTCCATCATGCCCGAGAGAGACCATGGATTTGCACATGACATTCTCCGCGGCCTTGGGGTTAAACGCATGTTCAAGAGTTTTTCGATAAGAATCTTCCTGACCGCTGAGTTTTAAAAAATGTAAAAACCGATGAATCGGAAGGTTCGTTAAAGTGAACAAAGAGTCAAAGCGGATCCCATGTTCTTCCCACAAGCGTTCTTTATAATCTCTTTCTAAAGCCGCTTGAGCTCCAGGGAGAAAAGGCCCGCCGGGGTTGTATACGAGGTTGAGAATTAAGGCTTGGGGATAGGGCGGATTGGAATGCTCCTTTGGAAAGTCCTCCCCCATGCCATACCCAAGGGAGTTCAGGAGTTTTAATGCTTGAATTGAAACAGAAAAGACGCCTTTCCCTCGCTGATCATCCGTTCTTTCTTCCGTATAACACGGGAGACTCGCAACAATCTCGACCCCGTGTTCCGCCAGAAAATGCGCTAAATCTTTTTGGTCCTCCAAAAGGAGAACGGAAAGATTGCATCGGTCCAGGACTCGGATCCCCATGGAACGGGCTTCTTGGACGAGCATACGGAAATTGGGGTTCATCTCCGGTGCTCCTCCCGTCAAATCGAGAATTTTAAAGATTCCTGTTTCAAGGATTTCAAGAATCTTTTGCGCGACCTGAAAACCCATGTTTTCGTCTGCGCCATTCCGTTTTGGACTCGCGTCTACATGACAATGCTTGCAGGCTTGATTGCAAAGCTTGCCCAAATTGACTTGGAGAGTTTCAAGTTTATGGGCACGCAGCTCCCGGATTCCATGCTCTTGAAGGGCTTCTCTAAAATGCTTGAATCCTCCCGATGTTCCGATTCCGGTTTTGAAATCTTGGCAATTTTCCGTTTGTGTCGGTTTCATCAGAGCCTCATACGAAGAGAAAGGTGAATTGTGACATCCGGAGAAACATCTGTGATCAGATCCTCCCCCACCATGAGGTCGAAATTCAACCTGGGACTTATCTGAAACCGGGCTCCTGTCCAGAGAAGAAGCTGGTTTTTGCTTGCGTGGTCGTTCCGAAGTTCTTTTAAGACAGAGGTTTCAAAGTTTAACTGTGCAAGAATGCTCAACCAGGAACGCATTCCCATTTGTCCTCCGATTCCAGCCTTCCAAAGGTCGCTGTAGGGGAGGCCCGCCGCCTTTGCTTGATTTGCTTGGGCTACCCAAACTCGATGTGCCCAGGCAAACCCTGCGAAGTTCCTTCCTCGGTAGCTGAGATCCCCCCCTAGGGAAAAATCCAATCCACCATTCCCAATCCCCCGGTTTTGAGACCCTGTGGGCAGCTCTATCCCTCCCGCCACCCCCACCGCAAAACCTTTCCATGCAACAAGGGTTTTGTGGACCTGGATCGGAAGATCACCAAGAGCAAGTTCCTCTCGATCCAGCTTGTAGGCAACTTGATCGGGGCCTCCTGGCTCACGTCGAACTACTTGGACCAATTGAGCATCTTTTGGGAGGCGATTCCTGAGGTTTTGGGGAAGCCCAAAGGCGGAGTGCCACGTTTCAATAAAAGTATCAAGGACCCCCCCACTTGCATGCACAATGGGAAGCCCCAGGCCAAAAGTCCAACCATCTCCCAGAGGAATCCGCGCAAAGGCTTCCGTCCTTAGAATTTCACCATCCAAATGAATCGCGTCTTGCCCCTTTCCGTTGAGGAGCCATAGATTCGCCCAATCCGTCCGAATCCCCACAACGGGAGCCTTCCCTTTTGCTCCGGGGTCAAGGGGAGTTGGGTCAAGAGCAGTCATCTGAACCGGATGGAGGTTTCTCGCTTCCACGGGACCAATGGCTGAAACCGTCAGATTCGCGCAGGAGGGAAGACCCAGGAAAAAGAAAACCAAAAAACGTTGAAACCCCGAAGAAACGCCCATTCTCCCTTATATACCGGCCTCCCGCTCCAGCTGCGACCTCAAGTCCGAAATCCTTTCATCAATTGCACTTGCAATCGATCCGAGGATTGCTTTCATTGCGCGAAAAAGGCAGAGCATTGGAATCCTCAAACATAGAAACATCTTCTTCCTCCAAGCAGTACAAGGTTGACTTTCCCCTTGGACTTGAGGGGGATACGGAGCGCGTTGAGGAGGCTCCATATAAAGTCCCAATACAAAGAGTTCCCTTCATCTTGAGCGGAGAAGAGCCTGGCCTTCTTGAGTTGCATTTTGTTTTCCGTTCTCGTCATGGAAAGCCTGCTTGCCTCGACTACTACCATGAGCTTTTCACGGGCGTCCTTCCCCCTCATGGAATGTTTTCTAATTTCAAAGGAAAGATGACGAAGCCTGGAGGCTCCATTCTTCGGGGGGAGCTTGGGGTTCCTGCGCGCTTATTTCCTCTGGATCTTGTTGAGCTCCGAATCCGAAATCTGACACTTGAAGATTTGGAGCCCTCGTGAGAAGTCCCTTATCCTTTTTTTGAACTCACCATTTCCGACCCAGGAAGTGAGTGCCTTCGGGCTTCGTTTTTGGGTCAGATCCTCTTGGAATGGGAGAAGATTTGATGAATTTTTGGTTGCTGCGCATGTTTCGATCGTCCGTGGGTCGCAAGGTTTTGATGGCAATTACGGGCCTTCTCTTGATTGGATTCCTCGTGAGTCATCTCTCGGGTAATCTGCTTGTTTTTGCTGGTCGTGATGCCATGAACGACTATGCCCAATTCCTAAAAGAACACCCGGGCCTGATTTGGAGTGCTAGGATTGGTCTATTAGTGGTGTTCTTTCTCCATATCATCACAGGCCTAACTCTGGCCGCCGAGAATAAGGCTGCCAGGCCCATCCCCTACCAAAAAGACGCCTGTATTCAAGCATCCCTTCCTTCCAGGACCATGGCCAGAACAGGCCTCTTGGTCTTTGTTTTTGTTGTTTACCATCTTCTCCATTTTACCTTTGGAGTTATTCAAGCAGATAAGCATGCCAAGCATTTAGAAGGGCTCCGGTACGATGTTTATGACATGGTCGTCCTTTCTTTCCAGAACCCCATTGTTGCCCTTTCCTACATTGTTGCGATTGCAGTTCTCTGGATGCATCTTTGGCATGGAGCATCGAGTTTCTTTCAATCTCTAGGATGGAACCATCCTAAGTATCGTCCACTTTTTGAAAAGGTCGGCCCGATCCTGTCCACCATCCTTTGCTTGGGATTTCTCTCAATTCCCCTTAGCGCGTGGCTTGGCATCCTGAAAGCAGGAGGCATGTAAAAATGAGTTCAGTGAACAAAACCTTGGATTCCAAAGTTCCCGGCGGCCCCATTGAGAAACAGTGGGAACTCTATCGAGAAAAAATGAAGCTGGTTGCTCCCTCGAACCGCCGGAAATTTAAAATCTTAGTGGTTGGGTCCGGGCTGGGGGG
>JALSSW010000205.1 GCA_026984035.1 Planctomycetota bacterium | reverse complement strand
TATCTCCTTCCAATCTCTCTCTTCTGTTCCTTTTCTCCCTTCCAAACTCCTTCCCCACCTCGGTCCATTCTTCCACCCTTTCGTCCCCAACAGCTTACTTCCCAATATCTGTCGGAAGGCGCAGCCATTGCTGACTTGGATCAAGACAAGACCCTCGATTTGATCTGTGGACCTTATTGGTGGAAAGGCCCCAAACTCACCCAACGCTTCAAAATTTATCCTCCCAAATCCTTCCAAAAAAACGTTTACGCTGACAGCTTTGCAGTCTACCCATGGGATCTCAATGGGGATCGGTTTCCCGATCTACTTGTCATTGGCTTTCCTGGTTCTCCGATTGTGTGGTACGAAAACCCCGGTCGCCCTGGCCCCTTCTGGAAAAAGCATGCCCTGTGGCCATCGGGTGGCATGGAGACAGCTCTCCTCACCGACTTGGATGGGGATGGGCGGCCGGAACTCCTTTGTTCCACTTTCGGCTACTTGCTTATTTTGCGTCCCTTTCCTGGGAAGCCCCATCAGTCCTGGATCGGTTCACTTGTTTCCAGCTTGCAGGCTTTTAACAATTTCAGCCATGGTCTTGGAGTCGGGGATATCAATGGCGATGGTCGTAAAGACATCCTTGTGTCGAAGGGCTGGTTTGAGCAACCCAATAAACTGAAGGGGACCTGGGTTCCCCACCTTGCCAATTTTGGTAAGGGCCAGGGGGGGGCACGGATGTTTAGTTTTGATGTTGATGGTGACGGGGACGCCGATGTTGTGACCTCCCTCAATGCGCATGGCTATGGGCTTTCCTGGTTTGAGCAATTCAAGCAAGCAGGCCAACTGCGGTTTCGTGAGCACGTGATTCAACGGGCGGTCCCGGACCCCTCCGATCCCGATCAGTTTTCTCAAATCCATGCCCTGCAAGTTGCGGATATGGATGGTGACGGTCTCTTGGACCTGATTGCGGGGAAAACCTATTGGGCCCATCTCGGAAGAGATCCCGGAGCCAAAGATCCTGCCCTTCTCTATTGGTTCCGGCTTCAAAGAAAGGGGGGCATTCGCTTTGTCCCTCATCGCATTCATGGGAATTCCGGTGTGGGTCGAATGTTCCAGGTGGGGGATCTCAATGGAGATGGGAAACCGGATCTTGCCATAGGAAATAAAAAGGGCGTTTTTGCTTTTTGGGGCCAATAGCTTCCCGAATGAAGTCCATGGCTGAAAAGAACCCTTATGCGGATTCCTGGGTGTAGAGGTTTCTTTGGAGATTCCTATGGGCTTGCTTCCATGGGGGAGGTGAAAATGGTGGGCGATACTGGACTCGAACCAGTGACCCCTAGCTTGTCGAGCTAGTGCTCTAACCAACTGAGCTAATCGCCCCCAAAAAACGAAAGGGGATTCTGGACCTAAAGAAGGAACCAAAACCCCATAAGGGGGCGCAAAGAAGTACCCGACGCGGGTAGGGAGTGCAAGAAAAAACCCGTTTAAGAAATGGCTTCCGGAAGCATTGCAAGTTTGACAGTAAACTGGATACTACGGGCTGTGTGGATGCCTCCCCCTCTGTTCTGCACGTAGCCCGCATGGTTTACAAGATTCTGCTGAAAGGCGAGCACCTCCCAACATGGCTCTATCTTCTGATATACCCCTTCCTCGTTCCGGGGCTCCGACCCGTTTGGAACTTGGAGGCTTGCAATGGTTTTTTGAACGGACTCCCAATGGAGTGCGGGGTCTTGCGCTGGGCAAAGACCCACGCTGGAAGGGTTGGCTCGGTCTCCCCGAGGGAGAGGGGAACCTCCGCATTTCCATACGCTGCCCCAGTTGGCCCTTGGAGCTTGCCTTCGAGGACGAAATCCTGCTAGCCCCAGGGGGGCGGCTGCGGGCTTGGGTGCGCTTCCCGGTGGAACAGCGAGTGGAGCTTGTGAAGGATGGCGAATGCGTGGAACTCTTTCGCCTCCCTGAAGAAGGTTTGCGGACTGCTTGGGGAGAGAACGGGGGATACTTTCATCCTTGGAAGAGCCCCCTTCGGGTAGGCACTCGGCCGGACCCGAAGCATGGGGGGCCCGGTCTCTGGTGCAGGCTTTTTCTCAGGAATCGCGGGAGCCGAACCGCAAAGGTGGAAACACTGCGCTTGGATGCGGGGGAGGGGGGACTCAGGGAGATTGGAGGACTCTATCTTGTGGCTCCCCTCCGCTGGGTTTTTGGGGCAGGGGGGGGACCCCGGAGACGGGAATGGGATCGTGTCTCTGCGGTCCGGCAAAGCTTTGTGGGGCCGAGAGAGCGAAAGGAGAGAAGGTGAAGCGAACCCTCATTCTTTTGCTGCTCTTACCGCTCTCCTGTGTGCTTCCTTCGGACCGGGGGCAGAGGAGGGATGGCGATGTTCTCAGGCGGCTTGAGTTGGAGCGCGAGGAGCAGAGGCGTGAGGCGGCGAAACTGCGTTCGGAGTTGGCAAAGGTCAGGCAGGAGCTTTTGGTCAAGGAACGGGCTGAGCAGGAGCGCAAGCAAACGGAGAAAGCTCGCAAGCTGGCTGAAGAAAAAGCCAGGGAGCGGGAGCGCTTGGATGCGCGTTTTGCCAAGGTTCTAAAAAGGTTGGAAGACCTAAGAAGCGACCTGCGCAGAGAGCTTGCCCAAAGCCTTGAAACTGAGAGGAAAAAGGACTTGGGTGAAGGACTTCGCAAGGAGATGGACCAAAGGGGGACCGAGATTCTCGGGGAACTTCATAAGGCTCTTCGGGACCTTGAAGAGGAAAGGGGGAAGGATCGTCAAAAGCTCATGCAATGGATTGAGAAGCGCTTGAGCCGTGTGGAAAAAAAGATTCAGACTCCTGAAAGGCCTTGGAAAAACGAGCTGGGCTCCTTGTCTCTTCTTCTGGACAAGGAGCGGAGAGCTGCTGCCAAAGACAGGGAGTCCGCCATGAATAGCCGGAAGCTTGCTGCCAGGGACAGGGCATCCCTTCGGAAGGACTTGGAGGCTTTTATTGAGGGTATCCAAGCCTCTCTCGCCGGTGCTGCAAAAGAGCGGAAAAAGCTGGCTGACAAAATAAAGGAATCAACAACCGAGGTGGATTTCAAGGCACTTGTGAAGGAGGTCCTCCAACAGCTTCGCCCTTTGGTTAAGAGGGAGGTGCAGAAGGATCTGAAAGCATCCCTCGAATCCCTCCAGGAACGAAGCCTCCGCACAGAAGCTGTGGCGGAAAAAAGAGCGAAGGATTTGGACCTCAAAATGAATGCCCTGGGCAAAGCAGTCGATTCCTTGGTGCGGGCGGTTCGGGCACTTCGGAGGGAAGTAAGCGCCAATTCCAAACGAATCCTCCAGTCGGGGAACTCCTTTCAGGAAGAGGGGGGTGGGGGGGCAAAGGCTTCTAAGAAGGGGGCCATCAAGGAGGAGACCTCCAAGAAGGGGGGAGGTAAGAAAAAAAGAACGCATCCCAGCAAGGAAAAAGCCGGAAAAAGAAAGAACAGAGGGGGCGAGAGTCCGGCTCCCATCCGTCGTCGAAAAGCAGGGATTCCCAGCTTCGGGGAAGGGAATGGTTTCTTTGAACGCCCCGAGTATTGGGTTCCGAGCCTTGTCGGGCTTCTTTTCATTTTTGTCCTCCTTGGGCGGAAGCCGCGTACAGGAAAGGAGGCTTCGCCCTTGGTGGGGGGCCGCTACTTGCCTCGGCCCAGTGAAGGGAGTCCTCGCGCCTCAAAGCGCCATGGGATGGAACCCAGGGGAGACCCCGTCCCAATTCCCAAGCCTGAAGCTAAAAGCGCTCCCTCTCCCATGCATCTATCCCTCAGGATTCCTTCTGAAGACCTTTCTCCAGGTGGAGAAGAGGCCGTTCGAGCCTATTTGGCTTCAGAATCTATGGTCTTGGTTCGCCCCGAGCCCAGAGTGGACCGTCGGGGGGACGGGAGCCTTTCGATCCGATTTTACATTCCCGGTGGCCTCCCTCCCCATCTGCGGAGAGAATTGCGCGAGTGCTGCGAGAGCCTCGCGATGGGCCAGTTTTCTTCTCCCTCGAATTGAGAGGAGGGGTCGAATTTTCCTCATAGTTGGCTAAGCTTTTTCGCCTTTTCCGAGGGGGGAGTGTCTCCCTTCGACTCGACCAAACAATCCATCTTAGAAACCCGTGGAGGGTAGTGATGATTCTCGGAGTCCCAAAGGAGATCAAACCCCAAGAAGGCCGTGTCGGCATGGTTCCAGCTGGGGCGCACCGTCTCGTTGAAGAAGGGCATCGTGTTTTGATCCAGGAAGGTGCCGGCGTGATGGCAGGCATCTGCGACCAGGACTATGTCGATGCAGGCGCGGAGATCGTGAAAAGTGCGGAGGATGTCTATGGCAGCTCCGAAATGATCGTCAAGGTTAAAGAACCATTGGAGTCCGAGTATTCTCTGATCCGGAAGGGGCAGACCGTCTTCACCTATTTTCATTTTGCCGCCAATCGTAAACTGACCGATGGAATGCTGGCGACCGGTGCCTACTGTTTTGCCTATGAAACCCTCGATGTCCCGGGGAAGGGGCTACCTCTCCTCACCCCGATGAGTGAGGTGGCCGGGAGGATGGCTGTCCAAGAAGGCGCGTATCATCTTGAAGCCCCCAGGGGGGGCAATGGGGTCCTTCTGGGGGGTGTCCCGGGAGTCCGCCCGGGCAAAGTCATGATCCTCGGAGGTGGAGTGGTTGGGACCGAAGCGGCTCGCATGGCGGCAGGCTTGGGGGCCGAAGTTGTGATCCTGGATATTGACTTGGACCGACTCCGGGACTTGAGCTTCCTCCTTCCGAAAAATGTGATCATGCTCCACTCGAGCACCTATGCGATTCGCGAAAACCTCAAAGACGCTGATCTCGTGATTGGGGCGGTTTTGGTCAAGGGGCACCGCGCTCCTCAGTTGGTCCGCAAAGCAGATCTTGGGTTGATGAAGAGGGGGTCGGTGATTGTGGATGTTGCGGTCGATCAGGGTGGTTGCATCGAGACCTGCAAGCCAACCACCCACGAGAATCCAATTTTTGTTGTGGACGGAGTGGTGCATTACTGTGTGGCGAACATGCCCGGCGGGGTTCCCAGGACTTCGACCTTCGCGTTGACCAATGCGACCCTGCCCTATGCCAGCCAATTGGCGGCGATGGGGCCGGAAAAGGCCATCCGGGAAAGTGCGGCTCTTCGGTCTGCAGCAAGTGTGGTGAAGGGCAAGCTCACCGATGAAGCGGTAGCAAGTTCCTTTGGAATTGATTGGGTGCAGCCCATCGAAGCTCTCTAGGGCGCAGGATCCGAGAGGGGAGGATTCTAATGGCGAATGCATCTCAAAAAGCTTGTGTGAGGATCGGGATCGTCACGGTTTCGGACCGAGCGAGCCGGGGAGACTATGAGGATCGTGGAGGACCCGCGATCCTTCAGGAGCTCGAAAGAATTCTTGAGACCCCATTTGAGGCTGTAAATCGCCTGATCCCTGATGAAAGAGAGAGGATCGCTGAGACTCTGAGGGAACTTTGCGATGTCCAGGCCTGTTGTCTTGTGGTCACGACTGGGGGGACGGGTCCCGCTCCCAGGGATGTGACCCCGGAAGCGACTGAGGATGTTTGCGAGAAGATCCTTCCCGGTTTCGGGGAGCTGATGAGGCAAAAATCCTTGGAGATTGTCCCCACCGCCATCCTTTCCCGCCAGACAGCGGGAATCAGGGGGAGGAGCCTTTTACTGAACCTCCCCGGAAAACCTTCAGCGATCCATGACTGTCTTTCTGCGGTCTTTCCGGCCATTCCCTATTGTATCGATTTGGTCGGGGGCCCCTTTTTGGAGACCCGAGCCTCAGAATGCCTGGCCTTCCGTCCGGGCTCCTCGCCGAAGAAAGGCCGGAAAAGCTGAGGAACACTTCCTTCCTGGATGGAAAGGACAGGTATACTGAAGCGACCTTCTGTCTCGTTTTCCTCAAGCCTCTCGGGGCATGGATCTTTCGAGATTGGGTCTCCTGCCTTTCCATGGAATTGATTTTTCGGTTCCATTCTTTTCATCAAAGAACTCTTTTCACCGAAGAACGGTCGCGCATTGAATCACCAAGAACAAAAGAATCATCTCCAAGAACAGCTTCGCCCAGGGG
The DNA here is from genome assembly GCA_026984035.1 of Planctomycetota bacterium. GTDB lineage: Bacteria > Planctomycetota > UBA1135 > UBA1135 > HyVt-539. The sequence goes on along the minus strand of JALSSW010000205.1, from coordinate 385 downwards.
GTGGAATTTCCCTTCCTATGACTCCCCTGATTCTGGGGCTGATGATGGGCCTCTTGGGAGGAGCAAAGCTCAAGGCACAATCCCAGGCGAGTTCACTTAGCTTGTCGCATCGATTTGGGCAAACCTTTGTGGTCTGGAAGGAGGGTACTGGGGCACAGGCACCGGATTCATACAATGTGTATGCCTCAACCTCTCCCATCAAAACTGCCGGGGATCTATCCAAGGCGAAGCTCTTGGGAGTCGTGCCCAAGGGGAGTTCCATGAATCAGCGCTTGGGGAGCCCCTTCCTTCTCAAAAAGGGAGGCACTCCCTTGGGCACGAATCAAGGCTTTCTGGTCCTCACCCCAAAGGTTGCGGGAAAGAGATATTTCGCGGTCTTGGGTTC
>JALSSW010000204.1 GCA_026984035.1 Planctomycetota bacterium | reverse complement strand
AAGGACCGCATTGTGGATTTGGATGTGCATGAGCCTTTAACCGTTCCTGTCCAGCGAGGCTTCCGGGCAAGGCGTTTTCTGGCCTATCCTTTGGGTTGGTGGATCGTCCACCCTTCTTCGAAGGTGATGGAACTGTTGAAGGAGCATGGGATTCTTTTCGAGCGCTTGGCCAAGGCCCGGAAGGCAGGAGTCGAAATCTTCCGGCCTGACCTGCTGCAGAAAGAAAAGAGAGAGTTCCAAGGCCACCATGAGCTTCGCCTTCGGGGCAGCTATGTGGAGGGGCAAAAAACTCTCCCCAAGGGGAGCGTTTTTGTGCCTGCTCAACAAGCTTTGGCCCGTTTGGCCGCCATGCTCCTCGAACCCCTTGCGGAGGACTCCCTCTTCACCTGGAATTTCTTTGATGCAGCATTGGAAACAACAAAGGAGGGGGGTGAATTCCCAGTTCTACGCGTCCTGTCCTGGCTTAAGTCCGGTAGTCAGCGTTGATCTGGATGTAATCTTTGCTGAGATCGCAGGTCCAGCAACTGGTGGAAACCTCTCCGGTGCCCAGCTCGACCCAGAGGAGGACCTCCTTTCCTTGGAGGTGTTCTCGGGCCTTTGCTTCATTTTCCGGAAGAGGGCGGTCTTCTTCGTAGAGGCAGACGTCTCCGATGCCGACCCGCATTTTACGGGTGTCCAAGGGAACACCGGCCCGACCGGCTGCCGCTAAAATCCGCCCCCAATTGGGGTCTTCCCCATGGACGGCCGTCTTGACCAAAAGACTTTGAGCGATGGTTTTTGCCACGGTGAGTGCGTGCGTGGGCATGAGGGCTTTCATGGCCTTGACCTCAATCAATTTGGTGGCCCCCTCGCCGTCCGCTGCAATCTGTTTGGCCAGAGAGAGGCAAACTTCATCAAGCCCTTCGAGGAAAAGAGTGTTTTCTTCCTGCTCTGCGCGTCCGCTGGTCCAGAGAAGGACCGCGTCGTTGGTCGAGGTATCCCCATCCACCGTGATGCGATGAAAGGATTCTTGGACCGAGGCTTGGAGGAGACCCGGAAGAAGGAGACTTGGCTGTGCGTCGCTGAAGATGAATGCGAGCATGGTGGCCATGTCAGGATGGATCATCCCCGAACCTTTTGCCATCCCTGCAATGATGGGGGACTCTTCTCCGTCCCCCAGTGCGCGGTAGGCCAGTTTGGTTCTTGTGTCCGTGGTCATGATGGCGGAGGCGGCTTGAAGGAGACTTTTTGGGTTTTGTTCTGCATCCAAATTCATCAGGAGGTCAGGGAGGGAGGCTTCAACTTTTTCGATGGGAAAGCGCTTCCCGATGACTCCGGTGGAGAAAATGAGGACTTGTTCTACGGGGCAGCCAAGGGCTTCAGCGACGAGGTCGGCTTCGCGCTGAGCGGCAAGATCACCTTCTTCTCCGGTACAAGCGTTGGCGTTGCCTGCATTGATGAGGATGGCACGGACCAAGCCGCCTGAGCTGTCGAGGTGAGCGCGGGAGAGGGCGACGGGAGAGGCTACAACCCTGTTTTTCGTGAACATGCAAGAAGCTTGGTAGGCATCGTCCGCGACAATCAAACAGAGGTCGAGGCGGTCCCCTCGGGCAATGCCCGCATCTGCGGCGGCGAAGCGGAAGCCAAGAGGAAGGCGGGGCGGGGGGGAGGTAAAAAGCTCATTCATCTTTCTGTTTCTCCTTGGCGCTGGATCCCTTGGTTGGGGTTGAGCTGTTTGTTTGAGGGAAGGGTCCCTGGAACAGTCCGGGGACAGGCCGGGAGAGTGGACCCGTTTGAGGAAAGGTCCCCTCCACGGCGCGGAGTTCGATGAGGACAGCGATTTCGTCGCAGGCGTTAAACTTGGGGCAGTTCAGGCAGTCCGTAAAAACTTTGTGAGGGAGTTCGCTGTGTGGGACGACCCGAAAACCGAGAGCCTCGAAAAAGCCGGGGACATATGTGAAGGCGAAAACTTTAGGGAGCAGAAGGGCATGAGCCTCACTCAGGAGGGCCTTTGCGATCTTTTTTCCGATGCCTCCGCTCTTAAAATCTTTTCGGACCGCGATGGAGCGAATCTCAGAGAGGTCCCCCCAGACCACATGGAGGGCGCCGCAGCCGATGATTCGATTCTCGGACACCGCCACAACATAATCCCTCAGGTTTTCATAGACGGCCAAGGGAGAGCGGGCGAGCATGACTTGGTCTTGTGCGTATTCGTTGACAATCTCAAGGATGGCGGACACGTCCCGAACCGTGGCCTTGCGGATCTCTACTTGCTTTGCCTGGTTCATCTCTTCATCCCCTTCCGGCTCTTCTGGTTTTTTGCGGTCTCCTTCTTCCGCCCGAGGCTGAGGCCTAGAGCCTTGGCCCACCTTTTCGCTTCTCGGGTCACAAGAACCGGGTTCGCGGCCCCCAGGGCGCTTCGCCTCCTAAGTGCCTCTCGAGGAAGTAAGAATTTGAAAACGTCTTTTTCGATTTTGTCCGACACTTCATGCATTTCTTCGAGTGACAGTTCCTGTAACTCCTTTTCCTTCGAGATCCCAAAGCGGACGAGTTGACCACAGAGTTCATGTGCTTCCCGAAAGGGTATTCCCTTTTGAACAAGATAATCCGCCAGATCCGTCGCATTCAGGTACCCTTTTTGGGAAGAGGCCTCCAGTTTCGCCCTGTTGAATCGTGCGGACTGGACGACGAGAGTGGACACTTTTAAACAGGCCTCCCATTGGTCCAAGGTTTCGAAAAGAGCCTCCTTGTCTTCCTGAAGGTCCTTGTTGTAGGCAAGGGGAAGGGAGCGGAGGGTTGCCAGGAAACCGCTGAGTTTGCCCAAGATCCTTCCTCCCTTGCCTCGGATCAGTTCAAGAGAGTCCGGGTTTTTCTTTTGCGGCATGAGAGAAGAGCCGGTCGTGACCTCATCCCCTAACTCTATGTAACCCACCTCGGCAGTCGCATAAAAGATCCAGTCTTCCGAAAAACGAGCGAGGTGGGCTGCCGAGAGGCTCGCGACAAAAAGCAGCTCGGCGACAAAGTCCCGATCGGAAACTGCATCGAGGCTGTTTCGAGTTGGAGCGCGAAAACCAAGGTCTTTTGCGAGGGCCCGTCGGTCGATGGGGAAACCTGTTCCTGCAAGGGCGCCCGATCCCAGGGGGCAAAGGTCCGCCCGTTGGGCCGCATCCTGAAGCCGCTCGCGGTCCCTTCCCAGCATTTCAACATAGGCCAGGGCATAGTGTCCCACTGTCAGGACTTGGGCCTTTTGCAAATGCGTGAATCCGGGAAGTAGAGTTTCCGCCTCCCTCAACGCCAGCTGGGTGAATGCCCTTTGGAGTTCCCTAAGAGAATGATCCAAGGCAACCACCCGTCTCCGTACCCAAAGCTTCAGATCCGTGGCGACCTGATCGTTGCGGGAACGGCCGGTATGGAGCTTTTTTCCCAATGTGCCGCATTCTTCGATCAAAGCCGCTTCCACAAAGCTGTGAATGTCCTCTGCCTTGGAACGATCCAACAAACCGGGGTCAGCCTCCAGTTTTTTTTCAAGGCGGCGAAGGCTCTTCTCGATCTTGTGGTATTCCTTTGTTTTCAGGACGCCGGCGTTTTCGAGGGCCTTGGCCCAAGCACGGCTCCCCTCTAGATCCTCCCGCCACATGTTTTTGTCAAAAGGGAGGGAACGGTTGAAGGAATCGAAGGCGGGGTCCAAGCCCCCGCTGAAGCGGCCACCCCATAGGCTCATAGGGATCTCTCCATGAAAGTGAAAAGGAACCAGTGTTCCAGGGCGTCGATGGAAGTAAAGTCCGGACAAGGGTTTTCACAAAGATCCCGGAACGGGGGCTTTGGTAGGGGCGTATCAGCCTGCCCCTAAAGGGCTGACTGAAGGAAAAGGAGGGTCGCTTTTGCAAGTCGTCATTCTTGGAAACGGAATCACCGGTGTCAGCGCAGCGATTGCCCTGCGTGCTCTTCGTCCCGATTGGGGGATAACGATTGTCTCGGGCGAGTCCACCTATCATTATTCCCGCCCCGCCCTGATGTATGTTTTCATGGGGCATATGCGTTATCAGGAGACCAAGCCCTTCCCTGACAGTTTTTGGTCGGAGCAGGGCTTGGAGCTTGTACGGGCTTGGGTCCAAAGGATTGACACGGAGGCCCGGGTTTTGGAATGCCTGGGAGGGACCAAGATCCACTATGACCGCCTTCTTCTTGCCACGGGTTCCAGGTCCAACAAATTCGGTTGGCCGGGCCAGGACCTGATGGGGGTGCAAGGGCTTTACAACCTCATGGACCTCCGGCTCCTTGCTGCCAACGCTGAACGGGCAAAGCGTGCTGTCCTTGTGGGAGGAGGATTGATCGGGGTCGAGTTGGCCGAAATGTTAAAGACGCGGGGAATCGGGGTGACTTTTTTGGTCCGTGAAACTTCGTACTGGAACAACGTTCTCCCTCCCGAAGAGTCGAGCATGATCAACGAGCTGCTTCGCGAAGAGGGGATTGACCTTCGTCTCGAAACCGAACTGGGGGAGATCTTGGATGATGGGACAGGAAGATGTCGGGGAGTTCGCACAAAGGGGGGGGAGGAGATTTCCTGCGAGATTGTGGGTCTAACCGCAGGGGTCTCACCCAATCTTTCGGCCCTCCTGGATTCGGGGATTCCCTGTGGTCGGGGCATCTTGGTGGATGCTCAACTGAAGACCCAAGTGGATCATGTTTGGGCTGCAGGTGATTGTGCCGAGATTGTGACGGATGGAGAGGGGGGCAATCTTCTCCAACAGGTTTGGTACACCGGAAAGGCCCAAGGGGAATTGGTGGCCCACTCTCTCGCTGGTGAGGATGTGAGCTATACCCCTCGGACTTGGTTTAACTCGGCCAAATTTTTCGACCTTGAATACCAAGTCTATGGCTCGGTGCCGCCCCAAAAAGGCGAGGAGAACCAACATTTTTGGTTGGACAAAGACCGTAAAAAAAGTCTGCGGATTGTGGAAAAGGATGGGCGGGTGCTCGGAATCCAGGTGATGGGGATGCGCCTCAGGCACTTGGTCTGCGAAGCCTGGTTGAACGAAGGAAAGTCTATGGAATACGTCCTCGCGCATCTCCTCGAAGCAGATTTTGACCCGGAGTTCTTCTCAAGGAGTTTGATCAGGGAGGTGCAGGCATGAGTTTTCAAGACTATCCCGACGAGATTCTTCGCTTTGATGAAGAGAACGAGGCTTTTCCCTCTCCTCTTTCCTCTCAGAAACCTAGGGTGGGGGCTTTGGGCCTTGTGGCGCGTTTCCTTGTTGCCGTCGGATCGATCCTCTTTTTCGTTTGGGCTTTCTTCGGCACCAAGCTCCTGCCGAATTTGTTTTGGTCCCTTGGAGTCTTTGGGGCCCTCTTCCTGGGGGGAGTTCTCTGGTCGGTGGCAAGCTATGGAGGAAAGCCGGCGGGCATCCGGAATGACGGGGTTTTCTTTGGAGCGGGGACGTCGCGGGGATGGATCGCATGGATCCTAGGGCTTGTCTTTACGCTCTTCTATGTCCTGCTCTACTGGTTCCCGAATGGTGTTGCAGGGCTTGTCAATCTCGTGGATCCCATCAGTCAGGGTCTCTTCAACCTCCGGGCCGACCATTGGTTTCTCTATGGTTTTCTTTACACCTTGGCGGTTTTGGTCATGGGAATTCGGATGCTCTATCGCTACCGGCACAACAGGTACCAGATCTTCCGGACTCTCTCGGTGATGTTTTTTCAGACGATCTTTGCTTTTACCATTCCTCATCTTCTCCAGCTCTTCAATCAACCTGAGTTCTATTTTACCTATTTCTGGCCGCTCAAATACAACTACCTCTTTCCCAGGGATTTTCATTGGCTCCTGAGCCAGCCTGGGGGGCTGCCTGTTTTCATGGCCTTTTGGACGGTGGCCGTATCCTTCCTGGTGGTTCCTGTCCTGACTTATTTTGTGGGGAAGCGTTGGTATTGCTCTTGGGTCTGTGGCTGTGGGGGGCTTGCCGAAACTTTGGGTGATCCCTGGCGGCATCTCAGCAGCAAAAAGGTTTCGGCTTGGAAGCTGGAGCGTTTCCTCATCTATTTCATTCTTCTCATCATTGTTCTTCTGACGGCTTTGCTCTGGGTGAACTCGGCGATGGAGGGTGGGCTTTTGGGTGGGTTTTCCCAGAGCTTTGCCTCTTGGTATGGCTTTCTGATTGGGAGTCTTTTTGCGGGGGTCATTGGGGTGGGGTTTTATCCGATTTTGGGTTCGCGGGTTTGGTGCCGTTTTGGGTGTCCGCAGGCGGCGATTTTGGGGATTCTCCAGCGGGTGTTTTCGAGGTTTCGGATTACGACGAATGGGGGCCAGTGTATGAGTTGTGGGAACTGTTCGACGTATTGTGAGATGGGGATTGATGTGCGGGCTTATGCGCAAAGGGGGGAGGATGTTTTAAGGGCTTCTTGTGTGGGGTGTGGGATTTGCTCGGCGGTTTGTCCTCGGGGGGTTTTGAAGTTGGAGAATGGGGGGGGAGGG
>JALSSW010000203.1 GCA_026984035.1 Planctomycetota bacterium | reverse complement strand
CCTTCCCGCCATCAATTGGGAATTGAGTAACGGCGTCTTCAGCACCCTCGGAAACTGAGTTTCTCTCGACTCTCCTCTCCTGGAGAGTAAAGCTCCCCGCAGCTTCTCTACGGGGGGCTTTTTTTTTTGCGACAATCCGCCCCCCCTGGCCAAGGGCGGCCCCTGTAACCTCGGCCGGATTGCTCTATGCTTTTTCTTCTCAGAGTCCCACAGAACCCGCCAGATATGAGGTAAGGGGTCAAGCGGGATAGGCCTTCAGTTCCAGGAAAGGAAACATGCAATTCGAAAAAGTCACGATTCCCCAAGGCGATTTGATTCAGTATCAAGACGGCAAAATGCTCGTGGGAAGCAAACCCATTATCGGAGTCCTCCGAGGGGACGGGATCGGAATCGATATTACTCCCGTCATGAAACATGTGGTGGATGCAGCAGTCAACAAGGCCTATGGCGGAGATCGGTCCATTGCTTGGTGCCCTCTGTATGCGGGGTATGAAGGCCTACAAAAATACGGCAGTGAATTCCCGGAAGAGACCGTAGAGGCGATCCGCTATCTTAAGGTGGGAATCAAAGGACCCTTTACCACCCCCATTGGCGAAGAACCCTATGTCTGTCTCAACTGCGCTCACCAACAGCACCACGATGGCACTTGCGACCAATGCGGAAAAACAGATTCAGTGACCGCACGCTTTCGGAGTATTAACGTCCGCTTCCGGCAGTTTCTCGATCTCTATGCTTGTGTGCGTCCCATTAAATACTTTGAGGGAGTCCCAGCCCCCAACAAGTTCGCTGATCAAGTTGATTTCGTGATCTTCCGGGAAAATACTGAAGATGTTTATGCGGGTTTCGACTACGAACGCGGAAGCGAAATGGCCCTCGCCATCATCGATCTCATTAAGGAAAAGACCGGACGCGAGATCCGCCCGGACTCGGGTATCGGCGTCAAACCCATCTCCCTGTTCGGAACCGAGCGCCTCGTCCGGAAGGCCATCCAATGGGCCATCGACCAAAGACTCCCTTCTGTCACCCTTGTCCACAAGGGAAATATCATGAAGTTTACCGAGGGTTCTTTCGCCAAATGGGGCTATGAACTCGCCGAACGAGAATTCCCAGACCAGACCATCAGTGAAAAGCGGGTTTGGGATGAATTCGACGGCAAGGTGCCCGATGGGATGATCCTGATCAAAGACCGCATCGCAGATTCCATTTTTCAGCAGATTCAAACAAGGCCAGGGGAATACAGTGTTCTCGCCACTCCCAACCTGAATGGAGATTTTCTCTCAGACGCCGCGATTGCGCTGGTCGGAGGTCTCGGCCTGGGTCCGGGAGCCAATATGTCCGATACCGTCGGTCTTTTCGAAGCAACCCATGGGACAGCTCCGAAATATACAGGGATGGACAAGGTCAATCCCGGCTCCCTCATCCTCTCCGCCGTCATGATGCTTGAGCATCTTGGTTGGAACGAAGCGGCCATTCTTATTCGGAAGGGTCTATCCCAGGCCATCCAAGAAGGGAAGGTCACCTACGACCTCGCGCGCCTCATGCGAGGAGAAGGACGCGAAGATGTTGAAGAATTGAGCTGTTCGGGCTTCGGAAACGCCATCATCGAGCGGATGTGAGCCAGAATGACCCTGGGACCTACCCTGTGAGGGTATGGATCTACCCCTTTCCCTCTTGCAAATCTTTCTAAATTAATCCCAAGGAGCTTCTGCCCTTGGGGTTGGCGCCCGGTATACTCCGACAGGGGAATCAGAGCCTCATCGATCCGAGTTCTTATCTTCAGTCGATAAGCTTATGAGCATTCCCTTTCCGGAATCTCGTCCAGGGTTTACCTCCGGAGCGATCAAGCCTCTCTCTTCAGCAACTCGATGAAAATCCAACTGATCCATCCGCCGGTCTATTTGAATGTCCACGCCATGACGGCCCTCCGTCCCGCCCTCCCTTTAGGCCTTGCCTATGTCGCAGGCAGCCTCCGGAAGGCAGGACATGAATTGAGCATCATTGACGCGGTTGCCGAAGCTCCCGAAGAGGTGGTCCAGGATGAACTGGACACTTCGATTTTTCGGCTGGGCCTTTCCCCAAAGCAAATCAGCGAGAGGATCCACAAGGACACCCAAGCCATTGCCTTGACCAATCTCTGGTCCTTTAGCTGGCCTTTGGTCCGCCGGATCATCCAACAAATCCGCAAGGACCACCCCGACCTCCCGATCATCTGCGGAGGAGAACATTTTTCGGGGCTCCCCGAACTCTCGATGGAACAAGCTCCGATTGACGCCATCATTCTCGGCGAAGGTGAGGAGTCTGCCGTGGAACTCTTCGCCGCCCTGGAAGAAGGTCGGCGGGAATTTCCCGAAATTTTGAGCGTCTGCTACCGAGAGGGAGGAAAGCTCAATGGGAAACCGATCCGGAACGAACGACGTGTCCGCCGGAAGGATCTGGACGATATCCCCTGGCCTGCTTGGGATCTTTTTGATATTGAGACCTACAACAAATATGACCTCATCAATGGCCTCAACATGGGGAAGACCATCCCCATCTTGGCTACCCGGGGCTGCCCCTACCAATGCACCTATTGTTCCAATCCCGGAATGTGGACCACGCGTTGGTATGCGAGAACTCCTTCCAAGGTCGTCGATGAAATCGAGTTCTACGTAAAAAATTACGGGGCCACGAACTTCCCTTTTCAGGACCTCACTGCCATTCTCAAAAAACCCTGGATCGTTGACTTTTGCAATGAAATCCTGAAGAGGAATCTCAAAATCTCCTGGCAATTCCCCTCGGGAACCCGATGTGAGGTGATTGATGACGAGGTCGCCCGCCTCCTTCGGCTTACAAACGGCCGCTCCCTGGCCTTCGCTCCCGAGAGCGGAAGCGAGCGAACTCGCAAACTCATCCGAAAGCAAATGAAAGAGGACTCCTTGATGCGAGCCGTCAAGGCCTCAGTCAAACACAAACTCAACATCACGGCCTTCATCGTCATCGGTTTCCCCCATGACACCAAGGAGGACCTCAAGGAAACCGCCAGGCTGGCTCGCAAGCTGGGCCGGGCCGGGATCGACGATATCGCCATCGGGTTCTTCTTTCCGATCCCCAATACTCAGCTTTATCGTGAGTTAATGGAACAGGGCAGGATTGACCTCTCCGACAAGTTCCTCCTGACCCCCATTTTTGCCAACGACGAAAAGCTTGAAGAACGCAACAACTACTGCGATCACCTGACGGCAAAAGAACTCACAGCATGGAAGTACAAGATCCTTCTGAACTTCTACGCGATCTCCATGCTGACCCATCCATGGCGCGTCTTCACCCTTACCTGGAATGTTTTACGGGGCAAAGAAACCCGCAAAATGGAAACCTTCTTGATTGAGCTGAAGCGCAAATCCTGGATCTGGCTGAAAAACAAACTAGGGCTTGGAAAAAGGAGCAAAGCTCGCGTACAGCCCAGTTCATGAGCAGCAAAGAGATTCAAGCGCAATCCCGCTTGCTGTGAATGCAGGTCTTGTCTTTTTTTGGGGAACGGCCGAAAGGGGAAGCTTAAAAAACTTCAAAACCCGAAGGGCTTGTGACCGCAACATTGGCCCCCCCCAGAGGGTTTTTCTGAGGGTTTTTCTGTCAAAAAGGCTAGAGCGTTCTAGCATTTCTGGGGGGGATCGAAAGCCCGGAGGGCTTTCGACCAAAAAACCCGCGGACGGGTTTTCTACCGCCCTTCCCCGGTTTCAACGTCGCCCTTTTCTGGTTGCTCGTCAAAAAAGGTTCCCTGGTAGATCTGAAGGGGTTCGATCTTGGGTCCGTTGGGATTGAGCTCAGCCAAACCGTAGAAAGGAGTGGCGACGAAATCCAAGGCATGAAGAGCACAAGAGATCGTGTGGTCAAAGAGACGGTAGGTGAAGGTAAAAGGGAAGAATACGACTTGAGTCGCATCTCCACTGTCAAAGCCCTTCTGAATATTGGCAGCATCCGAGGCCCCATCTGTGCCGGCGCCATAAAGAATGATCCCGGGTGAGGCGGCGGTGATCAGGAGGTCTTTGCCGGCTCTTCGAGCCGTGCCGCAGCTGGCGGCCATCATTACAAGCGAACCGAGAAGGGCGAAAAGGAGATGCTTCTTCATTTCCGTGAAACCTGCGATCTCAGAAGACTACCCACAACAAGGATCCCAGGTGAGATGAACCCGGCGTCGACCCTATGGGGATTGAAAGACGTGTCTCGTCCCCGAATGAAGCATGAACAGTTGCCTCATTCAGATGTACGAGGGGGGCGACCCATCCCGCAAGATGGGAGTCGCCATTCTCAACAAGAGCCTTGCTCCTGCCAAGGACTTTTTTGGGGAGGGAATCCTTGTTCCCCTTTTTTACGGAGAACCTTTACGGCAAGACCCCGCACCCAGGGTTTACCCACCTGCTTTCACCACACTGATTTTGGCCTTGATCTTCTCCTTCCGGATCAAGGCGGGCCAATACCCAATGATCTCCTGAGCTTTGGGGCGTCCTCCGGCAAAACCTGTGACCCCGGGGGGCCCTGAGGTCACAAGAGGGACAATTTCCATCCCAAAACGGTCCACCTTGGCCCGGTCCGAATCCCGAACCCCAATGCGAAGCACAACTTCGGGCGGTTGTTCGACCCTCGGCCAAATCCCGTCAAAACAAACAGAGGTTCCCAAAAACTCGACCAAACGCTGGTCCTCATCAAAGGAAACCCCATCGCTCTGGAGACGATCAAAGACGATCTGTGCTGAGAGCTTCGCCTTCTCCAAGGCATCCGGGCCGGAGACGGTAAGTTGCCCCACAGCTTTAAATCCATCCCGATAGGAGATCGAGACCTTATAGAAGGGGGTCGCGGGTTTTCCCCGGACTCCAGAAACCGAAACCCGATTCTCATCCTCTTGACTCAACTGGATCGAGGTGAAGTCAGCGACAACCTCAGGGCCGATATAATCATTTGGATCCCCCATCTCATATACGAGCTGGCTCCGGACCGTGTCCAGATCCACCACCCCCCCAGTCCCCTCATGTTTCGTCACAACGAAGGTCCCGTCGGGATGCGCCTCAATCACCGGGTACCCCACCATTGCCAAGTTGGGAACTCTGCGCCAATCACTAAAGTTTCCCCCGGTGCATTGGGCCCCACATTCGACGATGTGCCCAGCCACTGTGCCTGAGGCTAATTTGTCGACATCCTCCATCGACCAGCCGAACTCATAAATCATGGGCGCCAACACAAGAGAAGGGTCCGTCAAGCGGCCCCCGACAATGATTTGTGCCCCTTCCTTCAAGCATGCAACAATAGGAGCCGCACCAAGGTAGACATTTGCGCTCAGGATGCGATCCCTCACCGTCTCTAGAGCTTCGCCATGATCCATGTTGCGGAGCTCCTCCCCGCTGTTCATCAAGGCGTCGAGATCTTCCAGGATGTCGTCCCCTTCGATCATTCCGATTTTGAGGTCGGGAAAGCCCTTCTTGGTGGCCAGTTCCTGAATAGCCGCGACACAGGCTTGGGGATTGACCCCACCCGCGTTGGCGATGACTCGGACACCCTTCTGAACAATTTCGGGTAGAAGGCGATCCAGCATCCGGACAAAGTCTGTCGCATACCCGGTTTCGGGCCGGCGGCTCTTTTGTTTTTGCATAATGCTCATCGTGACCTCGGCCAAATAGTCGAGGGTCAGGTAGTCCAAAGGACCTTCCCGGAGGAGGCGGATAGGGCCGAGGATCGAATCCCCCCAGAATCCTTGGCCGTTGGCGATACGTACAAGCTGTTTCATTTGGCTTCTCCCATGCCGGATGTGAGAAGGGATTGAACACCAAAGGGGGCGAAGGGACAACAGAGAAGGGTGTCCCCCATGGGAGATCCCTCTTTCTGCCAGCCCCCCCGGAGGGGGCCGGGGGGATGGGGAATGAGGAAAATCAGCGGAGGGGGGTGTGCTTGTGGTTTCCAAGCTGGCCCCTGGCAGCCCCCTTGTTTTCAGCCAAAGCTCTTGCTGAAGGCCGACGTTTCGGAAGCTCCTTTTGCTGGGGAGCCTGCCTGGTGGGAGCAGCCCTCCGAGTGGCGGGAGCCGGTCTCGGGCCCGGAGTCCCTATGCTGCGATCCTTTCGGTGGGCAACGGGAGTTCCACGGAGCTTCGGTGAGGCTTTTTGATCCCAGGATGGGAGCGCCTGAACACGAGGCCTCGAAGGGACCCTTCTCCGGACCCTTCGAAGTGGTTTGGATTCGATCCCAAAGGCCCTCTGGAGATCTGCGAGATTGGCATAGATAAAGTGTCCCGAAAAACGCCCTAAGGCAACCGCAGGAACGACAAAGAGAGGCCCGAGTAAGGCGGGACCGACATAAGAAGGCAGCCCCGAAAGCATCGCGAGAATCAACCCGGGGATCCCTGCACCCACCAAGAAAGTCAGTGAGAGTTGAAAATATTCGCTGGTTTTTGCAAAGGGGACCACAAGGAGCCGGTGAGAAAAAACATTCTCAAGCCTTCCCGTCATTGAAAAGCAAAGGAAGGCAGCTGGAAGAAGAAAGAGCCCTCCCGCACCCAAGCTCATCCAGATCGAAGCAGGTAGGCCGGCCAGGAGAGAAATCGCTCCCGGACCCAAGAAGATACCGATCAAGAAAAGGGAACTCCCTAGGACCCGGATGCCCTTCATGGGGAAGCCCTCAAACAATTTCGGAGGTTCTTCTTCTCCTTGCATGGAAGCTTGATGGATTGCTGAAACCGCCTTTGTCAAAACCAACAAGGCAGCCAAAAAAGGTAAGTTCTTCAGCCCCATATCCAAGGGACCCCAGCCCACGGGAGGAAGAAGCATCCCCACCGCCGCTGCGATAGGAAAAGCCAGGGTCAACAAGGTCAGAGAAACCGGCATTGAATCCAAAAAGAGGTATTGGACAGCGTCCATAACCCTTTCCTTGAGGGTCTCAGGGGCTTCCTCAATCTGTGCCCGCGCGACCTGAACCCGACTGCGAGGTGGTCTCTGTTCCGGCACAGGAGAACGAGGATAAGAATGAGTACGGGGGGAAGCCTGGCCTTGACGTACCTTCCCGGCCCCCACCGGTCGTCCCATGGACCTCTTCCCCCGAGAGGGAACCCCAGGCCGGGAAGGCTTGGAAGCAGGATCCGGCTGAGGGCTGGCCGGAGTAGCGGTACCATGAACATGGACGCCTTTTTGAGCCAGCATCATCGCAAGCGTTTCGACAAGATGAGGTTCGGTTACCTTTCGAAACGCATAGACAGCCTCCCCCATCCGATCCGTAAGCACACAGATACGGCAGAGTTCTTCCCAGAGTTTCTCTGACTCCAACCCTTTTTCGATATCGCGATGAAGCTGCGCGTACCGGACCCCGTAGTTCACTTCCTTAGGCACTTCCCCGATCGATTCCAGATGCAAAGACTGATCCACCATTTCCCCTCCCTTTTCCGAATGCCTTGTCGGAATTTGCAACAGCTCCCTTAAGAGGGAAGTATCGGGTTGTCCGGGGAATCACCATCCTTTACTCAAGCCCTGTCTCGGAAATGGCCGATCACAAGGAAGGTTGCGGCCCTTCCCCCGCCGTTCCAAGAACCAGGAGTTTCCGTTGAATCCTAGAAAATTTTTCTTCTTTCTCGCAGTTTCCCTTCCGCTCTTCGGAGGAGCCATCCTTGCCCAACGAACTCTCGTCCTCCCTGAGGGTTTCGAAAAGGTCGAGGGAAGAGCGGGAACAGGACTCCCCTTTGGACTGTCTCTCCCTATTCGCATGCAGGCGATCTACCAGCCCTGGGTGATCGAAAACACAGCCAAAACCATTACCCAGATTGACATTCGCGCGGACTGGTCCGACCAAAAGGGAGCAGACACAATCAAGGCCAAGGCCTTTGTTCATCTCCAACTCTTTCTCAGCCACAGTCCACGAAGCTTTGACAACTTGAGCAAAACCTTCGCGAAAAACCGGGGGGACGATGACACCGTTGTGATCGCTGACAAGAGGCTGGCTCTTCCGGCACAACCGAAACTCGCCAAGGGTCCCAGGCCCTTCAATATCACCCTGAAACTGGACAAACCCTTTGTGTATCTCCAAACAAAAGGGCCACTCTTGGTTGAGATTTCGATCAAGGCCCAACCCAAGGGAGATTACCGACTGGACTCACCTCTCTTCCCCACCAGTCCCGCCGGGGATTTCGGAAAAGCGGGTCCTGCCTGCACCATAAGCTCCACCGGCAAACCCTTAGTGCTGACCAACGGCCCAAGCTTTCAATCTGGTGGCTCGGTCGCATGGAAAATCAGTGGCGCCCCCCCCGAAGTTCCGGCCATGATCGCCATGGGAACCCATGAACCCCCCGGCCTCGCCTTCGGAAAGACCACCCCTTTTCATCTCGGCCCCTTTGGAGCAAAGGACTGTTACGTCAATACAAACTGGGTTCTTGCCAAAGCCTTTAAAACAACGAAACAAGGAAGTGGTGGGTGGGTTTTTCCTCTGCCCAAGCGCCAGGACCTCTGGAACCAGTGGATCTTCGCTCAAGCGGTCACCTCGGATTTAAGAGCAAATCCGATGGGTTTGGTCCTCAGCAAAGGGCGAAAAGTCCAAATCCTCGGACCCATCCGAACGGCGCGGGTCTTCGCCATCAACGACCTCAAAGCAAAAACCGGCATCCTCCAAAAGGGTTCGGCTCCCATCATCGCCTTGCGTTATCGCTGAAGTTCGCGACAATCGAAGATGAGATGGATACTGAACCAAAAAGTTTGCGGATCCGATTCCAAATTGCGAGCGACTTGGAGCGACATGCAGAAGCGCGCAGCCGTCTCACCCGTTTTCTTCGAGCAACTGGAAAGCCTCTTAGCGAGCAGACCATTCATGAAATCCAACTCGCACTGGACGAAGCTCTCTCCAACATAACTCGGCACAGTTACCACCATAAAAAAGGAAAGATTGATCTCGAATTTGGGGCCACCAAGGAGGGTATTGAACTGATTCTTCGTGACAAAGGCCGCGGCTTCCAGCGAGAACAAGTAGGCAAAACTCTCCCCTCTCCGGAGATGGAAGGAGGAAGAGGTCTTTACATTCTGGAAGGAGTCATGGGGGACGTCCGGTACGAAAGAGGCAGCAATGGCGAAAACATCCTCCGCCTAAGACGCTCTGATTCACATCAAGGATGGATCCCGGATTCCATCGATGGAGATGAACTTTGTTGACCGTCTGGGCTCTTTTCTTTTGCCTTCTTTTTCAAGGGATGGGTCTCCCCTCCAACTCCCCCTCCCCCCCACCCAAGGTTCAAGATTTCCGCATTGACTCTCCTTTTCTCACCGAGACCAGCGGGCTTGTCTTCTCCCAAGCGAACCCAGGTTGGATCTGGGTTCACAATGATTCGGGCGATGGCCCCTATCTCTATGCCATCGGTCCCAAGCGCCGCCTTCGTTTTCGCCTCAAGATTCGAGGGGCCCGCTCCATTGATTGGGAAGACATTTGTATTGGAATCGGCCCTGGGAAGCGTCCTTGGATCTATATCGCCGACACAGGCCGCAACATTTTTGGTAAGAGCAAAGGCCCCGCCGCCCTTGTCTTCGCCCTCCCGGAACCTTTGATTGGAAAGGATATTCCTCTCCCTCCCACGAAGGGGACACCCCCCATTTTTCGATCCACCTTCGCAAGCAGGTTCGAGCTGCATTACTTCCTCTCCAGAACCCCGCGAAGGGGTGAAAAGGAATTACGCGCGCCCAACGTGGAATCCCTTTTTGTTTTCCCCGGCGGAAAAACTCTCGGCCTTGTCGAACGGGAGTTCGGGGGCCGCGCACGGATCTTCACATTTCAACCATGGACCCATTTCAAGAAACTCCCCATCAGCCACAATGTCTCAGCAAGACTCCTGAC
Organism: Planctomycetota bacterium; assembly: GCA_026984035.1. Lineage (GTDB taxonomy): Bacteria > Planctomycetota > UBA1135 > UBA1135 > HyVt-539. The sequence continues at coordinate 18,800 of JALSSW010000203.1, read as the reverse complement.
TCAAATCCAAATTCATGGTCCCACCGGGCGGAGCCGTAGTGTCTCCGCCGCATCCGTAGACCCCAATAACCACAGCTTGGCTCTTCTGGGCTTCCTATTTCTCCGGATTTACATGCTCCCCGACCCCAATAAGGACCCGAAAGAGATCCTTCCTCCTCCCAAGCTCCTCGCGAGCTTCAAGCTGGGCCGTAGGGGGCTCCACGAAGCCCTTGACTACTTGCCCGGAGGGAAGGGGGTTCTCTTTGGAAGTGAAGGAAGGCCGGCCCTCTTCTCTGTCCTTCGATTCCCCTCACCAATCCTTGCCCCAAAGTCTTCCTCCAAACACAAATGAAGATCGTCGTCCTTGCTCCTTTCGGCGTCTTCCCTGCCCGCTCCGCTGCCCACATCGCAGTCCTTGAACCGGCCCGACAGATGGCAGCCCAAGGCCACGATGTGACCCTTATCACGACGGGACTACGCAATTTCGAACCACTCCGCTTCCGTTCTTTTCCGCAGGACACAGGCAAAGGCCTCATAGAACATCGGATCCTCTCCTTCATGGATCTCCTCACCCGAAAGCTCCGGGGGACAGGCCGGCTCCCCCCCATCCATCTTTCCAAGCTCCTGGAAAAAAAAGTTCCTCTCAAAGTCAAAGAACTCCTCCAACAGTCTGATGCAGCAATTGTCGAAAGCCCTTGGCCTTTCGATTTTGCAAAACGGCATGTGCACGGCCCCATCCTTCTCGTCAATCACAACCTTGAGGCCGACCTCCACGAAACACCTCTTCTCCTTCACGGGGGGGCGAAAGCCCTCCTCAAAGCCAGAGAGACCGAAGCAAGAGCATGGCGGCAAGCAGATCTTCGGCTTGTCTCTCACGAGGGAGAGCGTCTTCAGTTCGAAAAAGCCTACGGTGTCCCCCAAGGCCCGACCCTTCTCAGCCCACCCGGTGTAGATTTGCAAACCTTTCAACCCGCAAGCCCTGAAGATCGCAAAAGAGCACGCCAAGAACTTGGGATTCCCCAAGATGTGCATGTGATCCTATTCACGGGCTCAGCGCACCACCCCAACTTGGCAGCACTCGCGTATATCCGCCAAGAACTTCACCCTCTTAGTGATGAGCACTGTTTCTTTCTGATCGGGGGATCGGTCAGCCCCAAAGCCGCAAAGGCTCCCCGGATCTTGGAGACAGGTCCCATCCAAGATATCGGACTTTGCTTTCAAGCAGCGGACACAGCCATCAACCCAATGTTCAGCGGAAGCGGCATGAATCAGAAGATTTGCCAGTACCTTGCCAGCGGACTCCCCGTCCTCAGCAGCCCCTTTGGAGCCAGAGGATTTGAAACCGGGGAAGAAAAAGGGATCCTTCTCTTCAAGAACACCGAAGAGTTCCTGACCCTTCATTTCCCCCTTCAGGAAAGCCAGGAAAAGAAAGAAGCCCTTCAAAAAGCCGCCCGTCGGTACGCGAAGGAACACCTTTCCTGGAAGGCTTTAAGCAAGCTGCGTTTGCAAGTCCTCTTAGAACCAAGAAAAGCGTGACAGAAAGCCCAAGAAAAACCGAATCAAACCGAGTTCCACCCGAACCCCAGGGACATCTGTTTGAAGTCCACACAACAATCTGCGGAAAATCTATGGAACCCTTCCCTGTTGCAGAGGGGCGTATTTTCTGTTTTTACAATTAGGCAATGAAATCGCTTGGGAAACAAGGGAGTCAAAACAATAATACCTTTGGGATGTCAAACCATAACCTCGTCCAAGACTTCGAGCTCTTCCTCAAAGGTCCCATCGTTCTCTTCCGATGGAAAAATGCACCAGGCTGGCCAGTGGAATTAGCCACCCCAAATGTCCAAGAACTTTTTGGCTATTCCGTGGAGGATTTCACTTCCGAGACAGTCCTCTATGGAGACCTCATCCATCCAGAGGATTACCAGCAAGTAAAAAGCGAAGTCCAGCATGTCCAGGATGCAAACCTCGAATTTCTCACCCATAAGCCATACCGAGTTCGGCGCAAGGATGGAGCTTGGATTTGGCTCCTGGACTGCACGATCCGGCAGAAAGCTTTAAATGGGGAAACCCTCGGTTTTGTAGGTTATGTCATGGACATTACGGAGAGAGTCCAAACCCGCATCGCCCTTCAATCTAACCTGGATCGGCTGAAACAATTGAATCAACTGATTTGTGACACCAACCGGGCAGAAACACTCAAGACAGTCTATCGGAAGGCTGTTCAAGGGGTCATGGAGCTCCTCAAGGCCCAAAGGGCTGCGATTTTAATTTTCGGACAGGATCAAAAGCCCCACTTTGTGGCCTGGGAGGGACTCTCCAAAGATTACCGCAGCAAGGTGGACGGCCATTGCCCGTGGAACCTCTTTGATATTGCTGCAAGTCCCATTTACATCCCCAATGTCGCCCTTTCCGAACTCGACACAACCTTGAAGGAGACTCTTAAACAAGAAGGGATTGGAGCCCTTGGATTTTTCCCCCTTGTGGGTCCGGATAAACTGCTTGGAAAGTTCATGGTGTATTATGACCAACCTACGAATTTCAGCAGCGAGGAGCTCCATTTCGCTCAGATCCTCGCGGAAGGACTCGCAGCCATTTTCCAGAGAATGGTCGCCCTGGAAAGAGCAAGAGAGAACCAAGGGAATCTCGAAACGAAAAACCTGGATCTGATAAAAACCTTACAAGAACTCAAAGAAACCCAGGAGACCTTGGTTCAAAGGGAGCGCTTGGCTGCCATCGGTCAGTTGGCCACAGGAGTCGCGCACGATTTTAACAACCTGCTTTCAGGGGTCCTCGGTTATTCAGAGCTTATTTTGGCTTCTTCCAGCTTGAATGAAGAGAACCAAACCAATCTTCACAAGATTATTAAAGCAAGCAAAAGGGGCGCTTCTCTGGTGCAACAACTTTTGGATTATAGCCGCAAAACAGCCCCTAAAACTCAGGTCTTGGATCTGGGACCCTTCCTAAAAAACCACCTTGAGTTCCTACGTCCCCTCCTTCCCGATTCCCTCCTGGTCCAACTGCACCTTCCACCTAATGGCGGAACTCCTCTTCGAGTAAGTGCTGATCCCCACCAACTCCAACAACTCCTCACCAACCTGGTCCTCAACGCCAAAGATGCCATGCCGATGGGAGGAAACCTGGATGTCCACCTCCTACAAACCCGAGAAAAAGGAGATCATGCCTGTGTGCTCTGTGATCAAATCATCCAGGGTGACTTCGCCATGATTCGAGTCCAAGATTCCGGACGGGGCATCCCACCCAAATTGATGGACCGAATCTTTGAACCCTTCATGACCACCAAAGAAGCCGGGATGGGATCCGGACTTGGGCTCTCCCAAGTTGCCGGTATCCTTGCCCAAAACCAGGGGCACTTGACCGTGGACTCTGTTCCATCCCAAGGAACAAATTTCCAAATCTTTCTTCCCTGTGTCCACAAACCGAGCACTTCCACCGTGATAAACAGGCAGGATCAGAGCTCTGGTAAAGGCGAAAGGATTCTCCTTGTAGAAGACAACGAGGAAGTAAGAGCCGTTACAAAAAAAATGCTGGAATCCTTGGGGTATTTCGTCCTCGCCACCAAAGATGGGAAGGAGGCACTAGAACAAATATCCCTTAAAACAAAGGAGAATGGCCAAAAACTCTCTCTTGTTCTTTCAGATATGGCCATGCCAAAAATGGATGGAAGATCCTTTTTCCAAGAATTCCACTCCCGACATCCAAACACCCCCTTCTTAATCATGAGTGGATATCCACCCGGTGGAGAGGACTCTGATTTCCTCCAGGAAGGAATCGCGGGTTGGCTCCAAAAACCCATCTCCCTCAGAACTCTTTCTCATGAAATCAGAAAGCACATTGGTCAGCCCGAAGGCTTTAAAGATGCATTGAAAAAAAGAGCCCACACTGCGAATCCGCAATAAACATGGACTCTCGATGCCCCTCGGTGACAAATAGCCTTGGGGATGAACTGTGAATCTTTGAGAAGGACTTTCCGGCCTCCCAACCAACAAGTCACAAAAGATTATTTGTGATGGTCGTTCTTGGAGGAGGAATCTCTTGGATCTGAAGATTCCCCGTGTTCGTGGGCCTCAGCTTCTTCCGTTTCTTCTCCATGATCCCCTTCTTCCCCATGGCTCTTCATGGCAGCTCGGGTTCCTATTCCATATCGATACACCAAAAGGGCTCCACGATCGGCTCCCAAAGTTGTGAGCCCCACCGTTAGAAACAACCCGAGGGTCACCGCCCATTGGCCCTTGGAAGTTCCCCGATTCCTCAAGAAAAAGGCAACGACCGTTGTCAAAAGGCCAAGGCCGACAGACCAAAGCATGAAATCACGATGCACATGAACCAAATCGTGACCAACAGAATCATGGCCGATTCCATCAGCAGCCAAATACCCTGTTCCAAGGGTTACCAGGGCCCCAAGGGTCCCGGCATATAGAGTCCAACGACCGGCATTGAGCAGTTCGTTTCGCCCCAGGAATTGACCCAGGACCCAAAGGAGCAGAGAAAAAGACCAAAGTGCAATCGGAAAATGCACGAAAAGAGGATGGACATTAAGAGCCTGACTTATACCAGGAAGAAAATCATTCATAGGGCAAAACCTCTCTATCCAGCCTTATTCAAGATCTCGGACCACCTGAAGAGGGCTTTTGTTTCAAGGCCATACGTCTTGAAACTGAGTGTTTTTTCAGGGGCAAGAACCAAGAAGGAGTCAAATCCCCCTTGGAAAATCCCAAAAAACCAGCGCTCCCGGTCCAGAAGAAACACAAACACCCACTAGTTGCGGCCTGGGGCTTGAAAAGGCCAAAAAAGATGAAATGGATTCTGGAATCCTTTGGAAAGAAAACACGAACCCCTTTGTTGGGGATCCTCAATGCTTGAGAAGCAACCCTAGTGCCAATAAATAAAAAAAGGTGCGAGGATTCTCCTTCCTCCTCATCGCCTTGGAATCTACAGGACCAAGCCTCGGCCCTTCCGCCTTCTCCTCCCAAAAACCCATGGCTTTATCCCGATTCCATCACCTGAAGAACCCTTTCATCTTTGGCCTTTCTCCCATTCTTGTGGTTTCCTCGGTCACCGAGTATCAAAGGGAGTTACTGTTTCGGATTTTGTTTTTCCTATTTATTGACGCCGAATTTTCTCATCAGACGATAGAAGCTCTCTCTCTCCACCTGGGCATGCTTGGCAGCCTTAAGAACATTCCCTCCTTCCTGACGTAAAAGGCCTTCTAAGTAAGAACGTCCCAAGACAAGTCTTCCTTTTTCCATGGCTTCGGCCCATGGAAGATCAATGAGAGATCCATCAACAGAGACCTTTGAGGCCGTATTCAATAGATCCGCAGGTAAATCTCCTTTTTCGATCAAAGGCCCTCGAGCAAAAACCTCTGCACGCTCCACAACGGCTTTGAGCTGACGCACATTGCCTGGCCAATGATAGGCCCGAAGCAAGACCATCGCTTGGTCCTCAAAACCTTGGATTCCATGGTCGGCGGAAGAAGAGCGGGTCCGTAAAAAATGCTCCGCCAAAAGTTCAATGTCTTCTCGCCTCTCCCTAAGAGGAGGAAGGGTCACGCTTGCGACATTTAATCGGTACCAAAGATCTTCACGAAAATCTCCTTTTTCAATCAAACTTTTAAGATCCCTGTGGGTCGCAGCAATGAGACGGAAATCAATGGGGCGTTCCGCAGAGTCGCCGACCCTGCGCACAGCTCTTTCCTCCAGGACACGGGTCAGCTTGGCTTGAAGTGAAAGCCTCATTTCACCAATCTCATCCAAAAAAAGCGTTCCCCCATCCGCCTCTTCGAAGAGCCCTCGGCGGTCCCTGTCTGCACCCGAAAAACTCCCCTTCAGAAAACCGAAAAGTTCACTTTCCAAAAGTTCCGCAGGGATGGCCGCACAATTGACAGCCACAAACCGTCCCCCGGAACGTGGACTCAGTTGGTGTAGGGCTCGGGCAACGCGTTCTTTTCCCGTGCCGGTTTCCCCCAGCAATAAAGTCGTTGTAGAACTGGCAGCAATCCTCCGGATGAACCCGGCCAATTCTTTCATCTTCTCCGAACATCCCAACATCCCGGGCAAAACCTCATTCCCCTCCCCCCCCCCTCCCCCCGGGACAAAAGCCCTTCCTGCTGCCTTTTTAATTACGTCCCTGGCTTCCTTGGGATCAAAGGGCTTTGTCAGGTAATCATAAGATCCCAATCGCAAAGCTTGAATTGCCGTTCCGACACTCGCGTAAGCAGTCATCAAAATAAACTCGGCTCGAGGTCGCAAACGCTTCAAACCCTCTAAGATCTCCAAACCATCCATATCCGGTAAACGAAGGTCGGATAAGACAACATCCACTTCTTGCTGCTCTATTATTTCCAAGGCCCGGCTCCCATCGAGAGCCGTCAAAACATGCATTTCAGCTTGAAGGGTTTTCCTCATCAGGCTCAACATGTTTTTTTTATCATCCACCACAAGGATGACCGGTTTCTGACTTTCCAAAAATCTCGACTCCTTCATTTAATATCCTCCCCTATCCGGGCCGCAGGCAGATAAATACGAAAGCAACTACCTCCGCCCTCCCTCGGCTTATATTCCAGGGTCCCCCCATGGGATGAGACCAAGCCATGGCAGACCGAAAGCCCAAGGCCCGAACCCCCACTTCGGCGGCTAAAAAAGGGCTCGAAGATCCGGGATTCATCCTCCGGGGGAACCCCATTCCCTCGGTCCAAAACAAGGATTTCATAGCCATTTTTACAGGACCGCCCTTCGACCTGGATCCATCCACCCTCCTCACTTGCCTGCACCGCATTCTGAAGAAGGTTGAAAACCACTTGCCGGAGGCGCCCCGGGTCAGCAAAGATCTTTCCCGGCCTCACTTGAAGGGAAAACCTGTGGGAACGATTTCTATCCTTAAAACGAGAAATGCAACGTTCCAAGAAACTCTCAGCGTCCAAACTCTCTCGAGTCAAAACAGGAATGCGCACATAGCTGAGGAGATCGTCGGCGATCCTTTGGCACTGCGCAGCTTCTTCATCCAAGATTTTTAATTCCTCCCGGAGAGTTTCGGGAGGCATATCCGGTCCCATGGTTTTGAGGTAGCCCCTGATGATCCCGATGGGATTGTTGATCTCATGTGCAACGCCTGCCGCTAACTGACCAATGGCAGCCATTCGCTCAGTCTCCACAATGCGTCTTTCCCTTTTTTGGAGTTCTTCGGCCATGTGATCAAAAGCCTTAGCAAGAGAGAGGATTTCCCCCTGGCCGATTTTCCCTGCTCGACTTGCAAAATTCCCCGCCCCAAAAGTTCGGGCCGTCTCCGCCAAATCTTCCAAAGGCTTTAAGAGGGACTGCTTGAGTCTCAGGGTAAAAGCAAGGGAGAGCAAGAAAACGAGAAGAACACAAAGTCCCCCTAAAACGAGAGTAAGGTTGGTGGCTTTCGTTGCTGAGATATGTGCTCGGACCATGCGGGTTTCCACCATCCGCGCCAAAGCATCCGCCGCTTCGGCCCCCTTCTGCAGCTCACCGCGGATGCGGCGCAAGCTCTGGTTTCCTTCATTCCCACTGTTTTTCAGCAAGGCTTGAGTCAAGATCTTCTCATAGGAGTTCATCATTTCCTGACTCTTCCTCTGAATAAAATCCAAGCGAGCCATCCCTTCCGCAGGTAGAGATCTACGAAGCTCTTTTGCGTTTTTACGCAAGGTTGCCGCAACGTTCTCGATGTGGGAGCGATGGGACGGCTCCTTCTCCAGGATGCCATGGGCCAAATGGATATATTGCTCCCTGATCGCCACGGCGATGGCCATACTTTGCCGTAAGGCACCCTCGTCCTCTCGCATGGACCGAATCTGAAGAGAGACATCCCCCACAAGAGCAAGAAGAAGCCCATACATGAAAGTGGCGAGAACAGAAACCAAAGCAAAGCCCACAGCCAATTGGCGCCCAATCACCCTTTTTGCTGCAATCGGTCTCTGTGGCAAAATGGTCCTCTCCTTTTCAATGGATCGTATCCAATCAGGACACTTTCCTGTAACCCACTGGGACACACCCCGCTTCTTCAAGCCAATCCTCATCAGGGGCCATCCATTTTGGTCGCGGTATGCGAATTGCATACCCGATCCCTTCGCAGGAGAACAGCAGATGCCAAAGAAGCCGGATCCACATGAATCCCATCACCATCACCAGCACCATCATCACCCTTCGGGCGGATCCAAACATGGGATTCCTTCCCACGGCACGCCTCCCCACAAAGATCACTTAAAAAAAGGGAAGCCCTCGGATCAAATCACGATTTACACATGCCCCATGCACCCCGAAATCGAAAAAAAAGGACCGGGGAATTGCCCGATCTGCGGTATGTCGCTTGAACCCAAACTCCTTCCCGGGGAAGAGACAGAGGATCTCCATGAACTAAAGGACATGCAGAGGCGCTTTGCCATCTCCGTCCTCTTTACTCTCCCTCTATTAGCCCTGTCCATGGGTGATCTCCTTCCCGGACAACCGATCTCCGGATTCATCGGGTCCAAAACAAGGGTCTTTCTCGAGCTGGCCCTTGCGACCCCGGTCTGCCTCTGGGCTGCATTCCCTTTTTACCAACGGGCCTTGACTTCGATCCGCAACAAGAGCCTGAACATGTTCACCTTGATTGGACTTGGAGTCAGCGTTTCTTTTGTCTACAGCCTCATCGCAGCTCTTTTCCCCGGGGTTTTCCCCGATTCCTTCCGGTCTAAAGAAGGGGAAGTAGCTGTTTACTTTGAAGCTGCAGCGGTCATTACCGCACTGATTCTTTTGGGACAAGTCCTCGAACTTCGGGCTAGAACAAAAACAGGAGCGGCCATTAAACTCCTTCTCGGATTGGCTCCCAAGACAGCCAGGCGCATTCGAAAGGATGGGCAGGATGAGGATGTCCCCCTGGAAGAAATCCAAGTAGGAGATCAACTTCGAGTGCGTCCGGGTGAGAAGATCCCCGTCGATGGCCTGGTTTTGGAGGGACGCAGCCTTGTGGATGAATCCATGGTTTCAGGAGAACCGATTCCCGTGGAAAAAACCGAGGGCAGCCTTGTTGTGGGAGGGACTGTCAACGGCACAGGGGCACTCGTCATCCAAGCTGAAAAGGTCGGCTCGGACACACTCCTCTCTCGAATTGTCCAAATGGTGGCAGAAGCTCAACGAAGCAAGGCTCCCATTCAAAAGCTCGCGGACCAAGTCGCAGCCTGGTTCGTCCCCATGGTCATTGTGGTCTCCATCTTGACCTTTGTGATCTGGGGCACGGTGGGTCCTGCCCCCAAAATGGCCCACGCTCTCATCAACGCTGTAGCGGTTTTGATTATCGCCTGCCCTTGCGCTTTGGGTCTTGCCACCCCCATGTCCATCATGGTCTCCACAGGGAAAGGCGCACAGATGGGAGTCCTCTTCAAGAATGCGGAAGCCATTGAACTCCTCTGCAAGGTCAACACATTGGTTGTGGACAAAACCGGAACCTTGACAGAAGGAAAGCCCAAACTGGTTCATGTGGAATCCTTGGGGGATCGTCCCGAACTTCAAATCCTTGCCATGGTTGCAGGCCTGGAGAAAGCCAGCGAGCATCCCCTCGCCCAAGCCATTGTCGAAGGGGCTATCGATCGAGGAGCGAAACCTCTTAATGTGAGTGATTTCCAATCCCAAACCGGCATGGGAGTTCAAGGGGATTACCAGGGAACCCCCATTGCTTTGGGAAACCTCCGATTCCTTCAGTTTCTTGGCGTCCCTGCCGGGGAAGCCGAAAACAAGGCAGAGGATCTAAGAGGACAGGGGCAAACAGTGATGTTCGTAGTCATCGATGGGAAGCTAGCGGGCTTAATCGGAGTCGCTGACCCCATCAAGGAAGGCAGCCCCGAAGCCGTCGAGAAACTTCACGCCGAAGGGATAAGAGTCGTGATGCTTACCGGCGACAGTGAAGGCACGGCAAAGGCGGTCGCAAGTCGCCTCCAAATCGACGAAGTCGTGGCTGATGTGTTACCCGACCAAAAGGTGGAAGCTGTGCAGCGTTTCCAAGAGCAGGGTCATGTTGTTGCCATGGCGGGAGACGGAATCAACGATGCACCGGCCCTCGCAAAGGCGGAGGTGGGGATCGCCATGGGAACAGGGACAGACATCGCAATGGAAAGTGCTGATGTCACTCTGGTTCGAGGGGATCTTCGAGGAATCGTCCGGGCCAGGACCCTGAGCAGAGCGACCATGGCGAATATTAAACAAAACCTCTTTTTCGCCTTCGTGTATAACGCAATGGGAATTCCCATTGCCGCAGGCCTCTTTTATCCATTTTTCGGCCTCCTCCTCAGCCCGGTCCTTGCTGCGGCAGCCATGAGCTTTAGTTCCGTTTCTGTTATTTTGAACGCTTTGAGACTCAAGCGTTTTAATCCTGATAAGTAAAATTTTTTCGAAAAGACCGATAGAAAAGACCTGCAAAGGCAAAGGAATCTCAGATGAAAAAACCTTCAATCGCCCTTTTGGCCCTTCTCTTTCCCCTGGCACTCTCACTCCCGGCTCAAAGCACAAAACCTATCCCATCGACCGACGGCTACCCTCTCAACACCTGCGTGGTGTCGGGTAAATCCCTCGCAAAGAAAAGCAAAACCATCGAGGTGGATGGTCGAACGGTCAAAGTCTGCTGCGGGAAATGCGCTAAAAAAGTCCGAAAAAAAACCAGCACTTATCTCAAGAAAATCGATGCCGCCATTATTGCCCAGCAAAGCCCCAACTATCCTCTCAGCAACTGCCCCATCTCAGGGAAAAAGTTAGGGAAAATGGGCAAACCTAAGAACCTCATCTTGGAGGGACAGCTTGTTAAGCTGTGTTGTGGAGGTTGTGCCAAGAAGGCCAAGGCCAAAAGCAAAACCATCCTCGCCATGATCCACAAAGAAGCCTATCTAAAACAAATCAAGGGGCATGAAAACGGGAAAGGAATGACCTGTGTGGTCTCCCATAAACCCGCTGATCGCAAAGGCACCGCAAAACTCATCATGCATGGAAACACCTTGGTCGCCGTTTGTTGCAAGAATTGCCTGAAGAAGTTTATGGCCGATCCCAATAAGTACCTCCCCGGCAATATGATGGGAATGAAGAAAACCCCCCGCTCCCGGCCTGCAGAGAAAAAAGAGCATGATCATGGCGACCATCAACATGGGGACCAAAAGAAAGGGCATGACCACGGATAGAAGAAAAGGCAGATGAACCCGTTTTTTTCATGAGGTCATTCGGGCTGAATCCCATGGAAACTCAGGATTCTCTTGGGCGGCCTCATGAAAAAACGTCATGAAAAAATGGTTTAATGCCAGGTCTCGACCTTCCACCACCAGGAGAGGAGGAGAAGGAGAGTCCAAGCCAGCAAAATCCATCCCCAGTTCCACTTGGAGAGCCGAAAGAGAAGGCTTTCGCCACGGATGAGGTGTCCAAGGGATGCGATCACAGTCAAGATGGAGCTGAGGGCCAAGAGCATCCCGAATGGCTGCGTTAGGAAGGCCCGAACCGGATGTAGGTGAAGGAGATAGCTTGTGGCCGTTGTCACGCCACAGGTGGGGCAAGGCATGTCATAAAGAATCGGCCAGGAACAGGGAGGCATTCCGAGCTGCTCATGCGTTCCCACCCCCCGGGCATCAGGGTGGGTCAGGAATCCGACTCGCAGGAGATAGTAGAGGATGACAGCATCGAGGAGGATCCACGCAATCTTCTCTCCAATGGGCATCGGACGGGGAATGCGCTCTTTTTTCACCATGGAGGCACTATAAGACAGCAAAGAAGGAAACCTTGAGGGAAAGCGCAAAGACGCTAAATTGTTCCGGCTTCAAATCTCCAATTAGGCTGGATGCCGAAAATCATGGACGAGATCCCTCAAAACCAATACGACCCTGGAACCATTGAAGCCAAATGGCAAAAAAAATGGGCGGAGAAGGAAATCTATAAGACCCCTAACCCCGGGGATGCATCCTTCGATGCAAGCAAGCCCAAATTCTATGTTCTTGACATGTTCCCCTATCCCTCGGGAGCCGGCCTTCATGTAGGGCATCCGGAGGGCTATACCGCCACCGACATCATCGCCCGCTACAAGAGAATGAAAGGGTTCAACGTCCTTCACCCGATGGGTTGGGATAGTTTTGGACTTCCGGCCGAACAGTATGCCATCCAGACGGGAACCCACCCCTCGGTAACGACCTTTAAGAACATTGCAGGGTTCAAGAAGCAACTCCAAAGCCTGGGATTCAGCTACGACTGGAGTAGGGAGATCGCCACAACGGACCCTGCTTACTACCACTGGACTCAGTGGATCTTTACCCGACTTTTCGACATGGGACTGGCCTACCAGGCGGAAGTCCCGGTCTGGTGGTGCCCGGCTCTGGGAACGGTTCTGGCCAACGAAGAGGTCATTGATGGGCGAAGCGAGCGTGGGGACCACCCTTGCGAACGAAAGCCACTCAAGCAGTGGATGCTGAGGATCACGGCATACGCGGACCGCCTCCTCGAGGACCTGGAGGACTTGGATTGGCCTGAATCCGTCAAAGCCATGCAACGGACCTGGATCGGACGCAGCGAAGGAGCGGAAGTCAAGTTCCGGGTGGCTGATGCTTCGGCCAGGGAGATCCCTGTCTTCACGACCCGACCGGATACCCTCTTCGGGGCCACCTACATGGTCTTGGCCCCTGAGCATCCTCTCGTAGACGAGATCACGAGTCCGGATCGTAAAGAATCAGTAAGTGCTTATAAGAAAGAAGCTGCCACCAAAACCGATCTCGCCCGCACGGAACTCAACAAAGATAAAACCGGGGTCTTTACCGGAGCCTATGCTTTGAACCCGGTCTACAACCCAGAGGATCCTCGCGCCAAAATCCCGATCTGGATCGCAGACTATGTACTCATGGGATATGGGACCGGAGCCATCATGGCTGTTCCCGGGGGAGATGAGAGGGACTTCGATTTCGCAATCCAATATGAGCTCCCCATCCTGAAAGTCGTCGATGGAGGTTCCCCCCCATCGGATCCCAAGGAGGCTGAGAAGAAAGGCTTTGTGCGCAGGGTGGAGCGTGGGGGGGATGTGCTCGAGTGCTTCGTTGGTAAAGGAAAGGCCGTGAACTCCTCCAATGCCGAGATCTCGCTCGACGGGCTCGGGACAGACGAGGCGAAAGCTCGCATGACTGCTTGGTTGGAAGAAAAAGGCTTGGGGAAGGCCAAGGTCACCTACAGGTTGCGCGATTGGTTATTTTCCAGGCAGCGCTATTGGGGTGAACCTTTTCCTATTCTCCACCTCGAGGACGGAAGCTTAAAGCGCGTGCGGGACGAAGACCTGCCGGTCACTCTCCCGGAGATGGATGACTTCAAACCAAGCGGAAGTTTCGCCCCCCCTCTTTCGAAGGCTAAGGATTGGCTGGAAACTGTGGATCCCTTGACAGGCCAAAAAGCAAAGCGGGAAACCAACACCATGCCCCAATGGGCCGGATCCTGTTGGTACTACCTGCGTTTCATGGACCCTCATAACAACAAGGCTCCCTGGTCTGTCGAAGCCGAAAAATACTGGGGTCCGGTAGACCTCTATGTCGGAGGTGCAGAACACGCAGTTTTACACCTGCTCTATGCCCGTTTCTGGCACAAGGTCCTTTACGACCTGGGCTTGGTCCATACGAAGGAGCCCTTCCAAAAGCTCTTCAACCAGGGGATGGTCCTGAGCCATGCTTTCAAGGATGCTCGAGGAGCTCTTGTTCCCATTGACCTTGCCGAAGAGAAGAACAATCGGTTCTTCCACAAAAAAACAGGTGAGGAGCTGGAACGGATCACCGCCAAAATGTCCAAGTCCCTGAAAAACGTGGAAAATCCTGACGAGGTCATTCGGAATTGGGGAGCGGACACCATGCGGCTCTATGAGATGTTCATGGGTCCCTTGGAGGCCAGTTGCCCTTGGAACCCGGATGATTTACCTGGAGTCCATCGTTTTTTGGGCCGGGTGTGGCGTCTTTTTGTCCCCGAAGACAAGGAGAACAGGGTCCCCCTGCGTCCCCAACTCAAAGAGTCCGGAACTGCCGACCCCGATCTGGAAAAGGCTCTGCACCGCTGTATCGCTAAAGTTGAAAAAGACCTGGAAGGGATGCGGTTTAACACAGCGATCTCGGCCATGATGGTTTTTGTCAACGAGGCGACCAAGCGAATCGACGCACTGGAGCGAAGTCAAGCCGAACGCTTCCTCCTGCTGCTCGCCCCATTCGCCCCCCACATCGCCGAAGAACTCTGGGAGCGACTCGGACATGAAGAAAGTCTCGCCTACGAGGAATGGCCGAGTTTCGATCCTGAGATGCTTGTGGATGACGAAATCGAGATCGCCGTGCAGGTCCTGGGAAAGGTCCGCGCGCGGATCAAGATCCCCCGGGACGCGAACAAAGAAACGGTCCTCAGCCAGGCAAAGGCCGCCGTCCAAGCCCAGTTGGAAGGAAAAACCCTTCGCAAGGAGATCTATGTGCCCGGAAGATTGGTCAACCTTGTCGTGACCTGACCCAAAGTATCTTCTCCTAATCATACGAAAGAGGCCTGGATCAAAGCGATTGAGAAGAGGACATGGGTTTTTTGATCCACTCCTGTGGTATCCTGTAGTGGTCCCTTCTCATCTATGGACTTCGATCATGAATGACAAATTCCCCCTCCTCCCCCTCTTCTTTGGATCCATTCTCCTGGGCCTGCATAGCCCGCTCCGCGCCCAGACACCAAAGGGGCGCAATGAGAAAACCTTCTTTAACACCAATCACACGACAGCAACCGTCCGCGATGGAGGAACCACGGTCGACACCCTCTATTTCATGCAGCCTGCTGAAGTGCATTCTGGATACGGAAAAGTAAGCGGGATCCGCCTTGTCCTCCAAGACCAAGATCAATCCACAGCAGAGACCATCAACATCGCCCTGGTCAAATTCGCAGGAACCACAGGAAAGCCTGATACGACAAACAGCGGCGTCGTCTCCGGCTCTTCCATGAACTTCAAACTCTTCGGAAGCGGAACGGGGAGCGCTGCCTATTCCTACACCCTCACCTTTGCCACGCCTGTGACGGCCCCCGCCAAGGTCGGCATCCGTTTAACCCTACCCATCCCAAGAGGAACCTGGCCCAGCGACGGGGTCTCCGTTCACTATCAGGCAGGAACGAACCTCAAACTGGGAAGTTCCACTCCAAAACCCCAATGGACTTTCAAAAAGGCAACCAACGGCAGCGCCCAAGCCTTCGGTCCTGTCGGCTCCACCTTCCGCATGGGCCTCCTTTTGGACAAGCCTGTCCTCCAATTTTTTAATGAAACCAATGCCTATGGAGCGACCGAAAAACTCCTCGGACCCGAGTCTCTTTTTCCCCTGATCAACCGATCGGATAAAACAGGCTTCCAACTTCGGGGAGACCGATTTGGAAAGGGGTTTGGCATCATCCTGATTTCCGGAAGCAAGGCCTCGACTCCTTTTGTCACCCCCTTTGGGACCGTTTTCCCAAACCTCACGGGGAGCCTATACCTACCGGCCATTCCCCTGGACAGCAATGGAAAGGCGACAACCCCGAGCCTGGTTCTCCCGGCGAAGACCACGATTTGGGCTCAGGCGGCGTTCCTCACCATCAAACCTTTTAATATTTCCTTCTCGGACGCCACACGTGTCAAAGCCCAATGATGCGCTTTCGTTCCGTCACAGGCCTTCTCCTTTTGACCCTCCTGGGTTCCAGCCTTCTCGCCCATGGCTTCTTTGAAAAAGCCTTCAGCAACAGAAAGATCAACGGAACCGTCCGTGGGATTGCCAAGGGAGGAGCCACCGATCTCTTTATGATGCAACCCAAGGGATACCTCAACGGTAAGTTTTCAGCTGTCGGTTTTCGCTTAACCGCTCAAGACGAAGAAGCCGCCACCCAAGAAACCGTTACCCTTTCATACATTCCTTACGCGAAGGATGGGATCCACCCCGACCCTAAAAAAGAGATCCTCAAATCAAGCTTTCGACTCTTCGGATTTGGGGACAAGGGACAAAAGGCATACAACTTTTTATTGACCGTTGGGTTTCCCCAATCCATCCCACAGAACTTCGGGATCAAAATCACCCTCCCCAAAGCTCCTAAATGGCCCTTGGACGGCCCCTCCATCCACGGGCAGCTCAACCTCCCAAATGACAGCCAGCGCCCCCGGGTTCCCGCCCCATTCCAGAAAGAGGTTTTCGCCTTTGAACGCCCTTTAGGCCAGGCCAACATTCTCCCCCTCGGTGGGCGCAGTCTTGATGTTTTGGAAACCACAGGAGTCTTTATCGAACCAGTTCTTCAAACGGTCCTAGTCTCCAAGGCTTATGGCTTGGGCGAAGAAACTCTCAAAGGGATTGAGACCCTTCATCCCTCAGCCTCTCGAGGAGATAAGCTTTACTTCGAGATCCAAGGCGGACAAATCGGCGCATCAGGATTCGGGATCGTCTATCTCTCCTCCAGCTTGCTCAAAACCCCCCTTCCGGGACCTGTCGGCGAATGGTATCTGAATCTCACTCCCCCCTTTCCTTTCTTCCTTGAAGCCACCACCCTGGGTCCCTTCGGTAAAGGCAAAACTAAGCTCTACCCCTTCTCCCTCTTCCCAAAGATCTTCCGAAACTTCTGGGTGCAATGCGTGATCCTCAACCCTGCAACAAAAGAGATGGAGTTCACCGATTCTGTAAGGATTCAAGGACTTTGAAGTAGTGCGCCCTTCGGGAGGAGAGGAGGAGAGGGCTCTTTTCTGCCGCTGGCTTCGACGGATTCCCGGAGCCACCTTTTTTTCCGCCCCTGCTTCTTTTTAGGAAGAGAGCCTCCACCATAGCTCTGTCCCCCGGTGGTGGAATCAAGACAGTCGGAGGCTCTTGGCCCCCTAAGCTGTCCCAAGCCTTCTCAAGGTTCCGCCCCTGGAACAACCATTTCCATGCCCGCTTGCGTACCTCAGGAAGAAAAGACTTCCGCAAATCAAAAAAGGTCCGCATCTCCTCATCTCCAAATTCTTCCAGGCAGGAGAGAGCTAAAGACTTCAAGCTTGGGCTGGCAACCCTGTTAAGATAGGACCGCAATCTCGGGATCCAAACCGGAGCAAGTTTGCGCTCCTGTGCCACCTTACAGAGTAAGCCTAAACAATATCTTTGCTCCATCATGCGGCCCGATTGAAGGATATCTGCCACCCTTTCATCTAAAGCCTGAAAAGCCTTAGGCTTTGCTAGGATTCCGAAACCATATTGGGTCCCCCTCCCAACAAAAAAGAAATTCCAAACAAGCCCTCTTTGTTCCCGAAAAACTCGAAGTAAAGCCTCAAAGAAAGGCAAGGCCCAATTCTCTTCTGGAAAAGACTGCATCCTTTCCAGGGCAAAGCGGTTGATCCCCATGGTTTCCCCCAGACCCTTTAAACCTTTTTTCCATAACAAAGAACACAAACGGTCATCCAGGATTTGAGACAGCCTGGATCCAGGATGGTTGAAAAAAAGAAGAGGAAGAGGGAAATGATCACGAAACAGAGAATGTTGAAAAAAGAGTGGTTTTGGGCTTTTTATCCCGGGGAGCCCCAAAAAGATCCTGGCCAAGTTCTCAGCTTCTTCGTCCAAGGTTGGATCCCCACAAAATTCTTTGTAGAAAAAGACTCGCACATCTCCTTGACGCACCCAAGGAATCCATGCACCCTGACTCTTCTTAGGATCTAGAATCCCTCGAAGAAGCAAAATCGCAGACCCAAGAGTCAAGGGGTATTTTGGGAGGGCTTTTTCAAACAGAGGATAATGGCTCCCCCAAAAATCCCACATAGATTCAGGAGGATACAAGGAGCGGAGTTCGCGAATGACCTTCTGGGCGACCTTGTAATGGATCAAAAACCGGCCATCCAAGACAAGGTTTTGCTTTTCCTCTAAAAAACGGGAGACCTTGGAGAGCAAAGGAAGAGCCTTTTTCCGATCTCGGAAAGCATGAGACATGCAAAGATAAAGAATCTCCTCCTCCGAGGCATTTGGTAGCCAGGACTGAAACCAAACCTGTTGAAGGGATTGGGGTAATGCCAAGAAGATTTCTAAAAATAAAAGAAACCCTCTCCGTCCCTTCAAACTCTTCCTGAGCTGGGAAAAAATTTGAATCGTTGGGGGAAGGAGATTGGGCGCTTTCCGGCAAAAGTTTAAGAACTCCTTCCGGAGTTCTTTCATACTAAATCCCACAAGGGGTCCATCGCCTTGGAGACATTCTGAAAGAGAGGGTAAATCTTGGAGGAGAGAACTCGCGCAATGAGCTTTTAGGGAGGCCCTCTCGATGCGCTTCAAAAAGGCGATCCTCGGTTTAGGGCGAAGGACTGAAGATACCCAATCCAGAAAAGCCGTCTCTCCCGCAAGTTTCTGAAGGCCTTGAAGATGGGCGGGGGCTTCGGATAAGGAGATTACTTCCGCGAGATGCCCCAGAATTTTTCGCTGAAAAGCACCTCTTGCTTGAGCCAAGGATTCTTTCCCCTGAGGGAGACCCATCCTCTCCAAATGTTTTAAAAACTGGCCTGCCGCAGGAAATTGACCTTTGTCTAATTTCGCATGAAAGTCCCCAAGAAGGGAACCAAAGCTCTCAACTTTTCTTTGCTCAAGAGCAATGCTCCTACTTTTTTCTCGGATAAAACGAACAAAAGTAAAAACAAAGAGCAGCACAATGGCAAGACCAAGACAAGCTTTCAGGATTTGAGAGAATAAAGCTCCATTTTTTTGAGAGGACAAATGAATCGTCTCATGGGCAAGAACCCTCCTCAGGTCCATGCCAAACTTTTGGGGAGAAGGATATCTTTTATCATGGCCTCTCCCCAGAGCTCGACTCAGAACCTCTTTGAGATCC
>JALSSW010000202.1 GCA_026984035.1 Planctomycetota bacterium | reverse complement strand
TCTAGAGGAGCCAGGACCTGGGAAGGGTCCCAAGAAAAAAGCCCACAGTGTTGGAATGGTTCTCCTCGTGGACAACTCCTCTTCTATGAAATATGAGGGGCGCAACCTTCTTGCCGGCAAGGCCGCCCTCGAATCCGCCCTTCGCCTTGGCCGAGGGGATTCCTTCTCTCTCATCTCTTTTGGTCAGCGCCCCCGAATCCTGTTGCCCATCGGTCCCGCCTTCCGGACTGTTTCCCTGCGCCGTGCTCTCAGGGGTTTGGATGCTTCCGGCGGCTTAACAAATGGGTACCCGGCAGTGATCGCTGCCTGGAAGCAGCTCAAACGCAGCCCTGCCTCCATCCGCCACGTGGTGCTCGTGACGGATGGGATCTTTACCGACATCGGCCGTGATTTTTCTAAAATCTTTCGAGCCATGAAGCGGGAAGGCATCGGACTCACGGTGATTGCCATCCACGCGAGCCAGAATGATGCTGTCAGCGATCTTGATGTGAGGACTTTCCTCCCGTTAAAGACTGCGGTTGAAGCCATGGGCTGGACCTTCCTTCTGACCAATAACGCCCGCCGGATCCCCAGGTTGGTCCTCGGCGAGGTCGAGACCCTCCGTAGAGGGAAAAAGAAACTCGTTCTCAAACAACCTCGCTTCACCAAAAAGCCTCCTAAGCCCAAGGAAAGGCCGCCGAAGAAGTCCCCCCCCAAGACCGTGAAAAAAGGGTTCCGTCTTGAGATTCAGGATCCCCTCCCCCTCCTCGCCGGCCTAGAAAATGTCCGCTGGCCCAACCCCAAGCGTGTCCTCCCCTTCCGTCCCCGCCCCTATGCCATGGTCCCTCTCCTCCTCCAACCGGGTGGCGGGGCCTTCGAAGCTGCCGGGCCCTATGGCCTAGGGCGTGTTCTACTCATCGCGGGCGGCTTGGATGCCCAGGACAGCCTTCCCCGGCAGTCCTGGTTTCGCAAATGGATGGCCCGGAGCGCCTCCTGGTTGCTCAATCCCGATCCTCCCTCTCGTTTGCGAGGACGGATCGTACCCTCGGAGAGCCGCATACTCGAAGGGGAGGGGCTTCCCCGAACCCTCTTGGACAGAATCGCTCGCCGTACGGGAGGGAAGGTTGTGGAACAGTTTTCTCCGGCGATCCAGAGCCTTCGCCGTGCACGCCAAGCGCCTTGGTGGCCTTGGCTCCTTGGCTGCGCACTGGGGTTTTTATTGTTGGCTTTCTTGTTCCGGAGCTGAGGGAGGGGAAGCCTTGTGAGGGCCGGGAGTTTGCTTGATTTCCACTCCTGAGTAAAGCCAGATTCGATTCTTTCCCCTGGCCTTGGCCTCCTTTAGGGCAAGATTGGCACGGCGGCGGAGATCCTCTGGAGACGAAAGGCCACGGCCGTCATAGGTATCAGCGCCAATGGAGATCGTAAGTCTCGTTTGATACGTTCCATTGTCGAACTCGCGTTTGTGGAGCTGTTGCCGGATACGGGCTGCGACCTGCACCGCCTCTGCAGGGGTCGTGTTGGGCAGGAGGGCCATAAATTCATCTCCACCAAAACGCGCTGCGTGGTCGATGTCGCGGATGCTGTTTTGCAGGATGTGGGCGAATTGCTTCAGGACAAAGTCCCCAAAGCTGTATTCATAATGATCGTTGATCTGCTTGAAGTTATCTACGTCCATCAGAAGGAAGGACAGCGGCAAGTGGTGTCGCTCTGCCCTCTGGAATTCTTGACGCAGGAGGTGCCGGAAGTGCCGCTCCGTATAGAGCCCTGTTTTAAAGTCTCGGATGACCTGCCCTTCGAGGGTTCGGGTACGTGTCTGCAGCTCAAGATATCGTTCCTTGGAGACCAGGAGCAGCTCGATGCGTTGTAGGAGTTCGGCGGCCCGAAAGGGGTGCACGAGGAAATCTTTAAATAGGATCGGGATCCTTCGGATCTCCTGAAGTTCGCGGAGGTTTCCCACTAAAAGAAGAAGTGGAACGGGATCTCCCTGCTTTTGGAGTTCAGCGATCATTTCGAACTCCACTCCCTCAGCGGTGGGGATCAGGGGATCCAAAACAATGGCCGAGGGACGAATCTTCTCTAAGAGCCGTTGCGAATCAAGGGGGCTGGTGCTGGTGGTAACCTGGTAGCCGGAATCGCGGAGCATCCGGGCAAGGTCAGCCACTCGAGTCATAGGGGGTTCTGGTGGAATTTCTTGCGGAATTATCTCTTGCGGAATTTCAGTGGTGGATGTGCGAGGGCTGTGGGCTCCCGTGGCTCCTCGAACCTTGGAGCGAAGCGCGGTTCCATGGCCCATCAGGAGGATGTGGTGGATGTTTCGGGCTGAACCTGGAGGTAAGCCGTAAGGGTTCATTGAGGTTTCAAAGGGAGTGCCATCCACGAGAGGCTCTGTTTCTTTTTTAGGATTTTTGGGCTTAGGGGCGACTGCACTTTGTTGTGTTGCCTGAAAAGCAGCATTTTTAGCCGCTTCGGCGGAATTCACTTGTGTGATCTCATACGCAGAAGGCCCCCCAGCACCAGGGCGTTTGGGATGTTCCCCTCCCTGTTCCTTCATGATGCTCCGTGTTTTGGTCGAGGTAAAATAAAAGTCGAGGTAGAAAAAATGGGAATGGGCTCGTCCCCTTCAAGGCTGCGAAAGGCCAAGGTGAAACGTCTCGATGACTTGCCTTCAAAGAAAAAACGAACCCAAATGAAAACCTTCCAGCTTCAAACATCGATGGAAGCAACCGCAAATAGACGACCAAGGGGGCTAATGTTTCATGAAAAACGATCCAACCCGGAAAAAAAGGTCGATTTACCGCAGCAATGCATAGATTCTAGCTTTTTTCTTTCCCAGGGAAAGGACGAATCAGACCTTTCTTTGCTTACTTTTTAATTCCCTGCTTGAAGCTGGAGGGGCCGAACCTAGAATCTTCGGCCTTCATTTCCGGGCAGTCTATGCCCTTTTCATGGACCCGGGCCGGAGCCTATCCCTTTGATTCTTCGTTTGGAGCGGGGAAAGGGATGGGTGCTCAGGGGGATGTGCCCCCTCGGTGACCGGGAGTATTCACACAAAAGGAACAATCGTGGCGATTATATCCATTGAGGAATTGGTCGAGGCAGGAGTCCATTTCGGCCACCAGTCGAGGCTTTGGAACCCGAAGATGAAACCTTTCATTTTCGCGAAAAAGAACCTGATCCATATTATCGACCTGAAGCAGACCGTCCGAGGGTTCTTGAGGGCGCGCCACTTTTTAGGGCGTTTGGCTTCTTCGGGAGCCCAGATCATGGTGGTTGGAACCAAAAAGCAGTTGCGTGAACTGGTGTCTTCGGAGGCCAAGCGTGCGGATCAACCCTATGTGATTGAGCGTTGGATCGGGGGAACCTTGACCAACTACAACACGATTCGAAAAAGGCTTGACCACTTGATCCACCTCGAAGAACTCGAGGAGAACGGTCAGATGGAGCGCTTCAGTAAGAAGCAGCAGTCGCGCTTGCGCCGCGAAATGCGCAAGATCCGTCGTAATCTCGATGGCATCCGTAACCTGAAGGGCCTTCCCGGCTGTGTTCTTGTGATTGATCCCAAGCGCGAGGAGATTGCAGTCAAGGAAGCCGCCAAAATGAACGTCCCCGTGGTGGCAATCTTGGATACCGATTGCGATCCGAAGATGATTGACATTCCCATTCCTGCGAACGATGACGCCCTTCGGAGTGTTCAAGTTTTGTTGAGTAAGTTAATGGATGCGGTCATCACCGGAAAGGCCAACATGGACGAGAACGCTCCGCGCTTTCGTTCGGAGATCCCCGAACTCAGTGGGAGAAGCCCGCGTCGTGGTGGTCGCAGTGGACCGGGTGGAGGACGCTATCCCAGTCGGCCTACTGGTGGGCGCGCAGATACCGTTTCTTTTGGTCGCCCGACCGACGATGAGGAAGCCAAGGCCAAAGCTGCCAAAGAAACCTCCAAAGAAGAAGCACCCAAAGAGGGTGCTTCCAAGCCCGAGGCTGTCAAGCCAGAAACTGTGACCCCAGAAACTGCTGAGGCGATTCCGCCCGAGGCCAAGGCCCCCGAAACTCCTCCTGAACCGAACCCCTCGGAGACAAACAATGCTTCCGAAGGAGAAGAAAACAAGGAAAGCTGACCCACCTATTGGTTCCACCTTTGTGTTCAAGGTGGCCCAAGGATCATGGCGGGAAGGCAAGATCGACGAAAAAACAAACCGAGCCCATAAGCTGGTCAGTGCAGCCTGCCAGGGGATTGGGCAAAAACTTAAACCTTAGAGAATGGCAATGGCACAAGTTGATGCAAGTATGGTGAAGAAGCTCCGGAAAGAGACCGGAGCTCCAATGATGGATTGCAAACGAGCCCTCGTTGAAGCTGGAGGGGACTGGGACAAGGCCAAGGATGCTCTGCGGCTCAAAGGTCTTCAGTCGGCTGACAAGAAAGCTTCACGGGACACCGCCGAAGGGATGGTTTTTAGTTATATCCATGCCGGCGGAAAAATCGGGGTTCTTCTTGAGATCGACTGCGAGACAGATTTTGTGGCTCGAAATGAGGAATTCCAACAGTTTGGACACGACCTCTGTCTTCATTTGGCTTTTGCCAAGCCAACCTATCTGTCTCGCGATGAGGTTTCCCCCGAGGCTGTAGAAAAGGAACGGGCTTTCCTTTTGACACAGGTGCAAGAGCAGATGGCGGGGAAGCCCGAAGAGGTGCAGCAAAAAGCGGTGGATGGCCGCATGAGCAAGTTCTTCGAGGAGAGCTGCTTTCTTGAGCAGAAATTCATCAAAGATGATAAAAAGACGATTGAGACTTACCGTAAGGACATGGTCGCAAAAATCGGTGAGAATCTGGTGATTCGGCGCTTCGCCGTCTTCAATGTGGATGGATAGTTAGAGCCGCATGTTGACCGGAGCCGCACCCCTGAGAGCGAGGCTCCCTAGAAAAAGGCTCCGGCGGGTGTACTCGGCGGGGTCTTTTCCTTGTACCCTTGCCGTTGCATCCTTCTCCTCAAGAGGCATGATTCCTGAACCCTCTTCCGTGGGGAGGGGCCGACCCGCTTTCCCACCTTCTGGAAATTGCGAGCAGAAGCATGAAGTTGAACCGAATCCTCCTGAAACTGAGCGGTGAAGCACTGGGGCAACCCGGAGAAACGGCTGTGGACCCCGGAGCGGCTACGGCCCTGGCTCGCGAGGTTGAGCGAATCCATCGCCTGGGAGTCGAAATCGGAATTGTCGTGGGGGGAGGCAATATCCTCCGGGGGGCCCTCTTTTCGCGTGCAGGGACGAATCGGGCCACGGCGGACCAGATGGGGATGTTGGCAACGGTGATCAATGCTCTTGCCTTAGGGGATGCACTCGAGCGCATTGGGATTGAGACGCGAGTGACCTCGGCCGTTGAGATGAATACCGTGGCTGAACCCTTCATTCGAAGGCGCGTCCTGCGGCACTTGGAAAAAGGGAGGATTGTCCTCCTGGCCGGGGGAACTGGAAATCCCTATTTTACGACCGATACGGCTGCTGCTCTTCGAGCCATGGAGATTGGGGCGGATGCTTTGCTCAAGGCGACCAAGGTGGATGGAGTGTATGATAAGGATCCCAAAAAGGACCCTTCCGCCCTACGAATCCCAAGGCTGACGTTCCGAGAGGTCCTGGATCGTCAGCTTGCGGTGATGGACGCGACCGCCATTACGCTCTGCGAGGAAAACAACATGCCGATTTGCGTTTTTGATTCTTTCCAAGAGGGGAACCTCCTTCGGGTCGTTACGGGAGAGGATCTGGGGACCTGGGTCCGGAAGGATTTCGAGGGATAAGCCCGGATGGATGGGGGGCCGGATCCATGGTGAGAGAGCTGAAAGGGTAGAGTTTCACAAAGGTTGTTGCCTCGAGGGAGGCAGGAGAAAACAGATGACCGAGTTTGCCAAAATGGTGATCGATGAGATCAAAGAAAAGATGGACAAGACGGTAGAGCACCTCAAGGAAGAGTTGCGTGGAATCCGGACTGGACGTGCTTCCCCTGCTCTCGTGGAGAACGTCCGAGTGGATTACTATGGTTCGCCGACCCCCTTGATGCAGCTTGCGCAGATCAGTGTTCCCGAAGCGAGGATGTTGGCCGTTAAACCCTTTGACAATGGAGCCCTTCCTGCTATTGAAAAAGCTCTCCTCAAGGCCAATTTGGGGATGACACCGAATAACGACGGCAAAGTTTTGCGGTTGGCTCTTCCGGCTTTATCCGAAGAACAGCGGAAGAAGCTGGCGGGGCGAGTGAAGGAGTTGGCGGAAAAGACGAGGGTGAGTCTTCGGAATATCCGTAGGGATGGGCGGAAGCAAATCGAGCAGAGTCAAAAAGACGGAGAACTCAGCGAAGATGTGGCTCACGATCTGATTGAGAAGGTCCAGGACCACCTCAAAGATCATGAGGGTGAAGTGGACAAGATCTTGGCCGACAAGACCAAGGAGATCATGACGGTTTAGCGGAATCTTTTGAGGCTTTTCCCTGTTTTGCAGACAAGGGCGTTGCAGAGAAGCCTCGCCCGGAATAAAGTCTCTCGCCTTTGTGATTGGGGGGCGTAGCTCAGTCGGTAGAGCAACGGCCTTTTAAGCCGTGGGTCGAAGGTTCAAGTCCTTCCGCCCTCACCAATTTTGAATCGAAGTGGTAGAACCATGGACAAGATGGTCGAAGAGCTTCTGGAAAGTCTGAGGTGTCCTGAGAAACTCGTTCCTCTCCGAGTCGCTAGCTCGGAGGAGATCAAGGCTCTCAACGCAAGGATTGCAAAGGGTGAGGTCTTCGATGTCGGTGGTTCCAAAGTAGAAGAGCCGGTGGAGGAGGGCTTAGTCCGCGAGGGCGATGATCTTCTCTATCGGGTCCAGAAGGGGATCCCCATTCTGATTATTGAAGAAGGGATCCCCCTCTAGGGAACGGATGCTTGCAGCATGGAGTTCTCCCTGCTATCACCTTGCGCTTCATTTTATGTCCCCATCGTCTAGCCAGGCCCAGGACGTCAGGTTTTCATCCTGGTAACGGGGGTTCAAATCCCCCTGGGGACGCCAGCGCCGGGAGCCTTCGGGCTCCCGGCTTTTTTTTTTGGCTGGGGGTTATGCACAGGAGTCTCCCTCTCTGGAAGGAGGGCTTTCTTGGCACAGGGGGTGGGCCTTTTGGTAGACCTCTCGCAAGCGCTCCAGAGACAGCTGCGTGTAAATCTGGGTGGTCACAAGCTGCGAATGTCCGAGTAACTCCTGGACGGTTCTAAGATCTGCCCCGTGATCCACGAGGTGGGTTGCAAAGGAGTGCCGAAGCGTGTGAGGAGTGGGAACGCGTGCCAGGCCCGCCCGAAGCCCAAGATCCTTGAGGATCTGGCGGGCTCTTCGATCCGTCAAGGTTGTCCCTCGTTCACCCAAAAAAAGGGTGTTACGCTCCTCTCCCAATTTTTTCAGAAGCGCAGTTCTTGCGGGGAGATAGGCCTCCAAAGCCTGCCTTGCGGGGGGACCCAGTAGACAGATGCGCTCCTTTCGGCCCTTGCCCAGGACTCGGACCTGCCCCGACCACAGATCCAAGCCTTGGACCTTGAGAGAGAGAAGTTCGGAGATTCTGCAACCTGTTGAATAGAGCGCCTCCATCAGTGCCCGATCCCTAAGGCCGCGAAAACCTTCCCCGTAATCCAGGGAGAGCAAAAGCTCGACTTCTTTTTGGGTGAGAACGAAAGGGAGCTTGTGTCTTGCTTTTGGTCCTCGAAGTGAGGAGGAAGGGTCTTCTTCTATGTATTCATGGTCTTCAAGAAAGTGAAAAAAAGCTTTGATGCAGGAGAGACTGCGTTGGAGGGAACGTTCTCCCAGCCCGCTGCGTCGGCGCATTGCCAGAAAAGCCCTTAAGTCGGAAGGACGGGCATGGAGGGGAGTTTTGTTGCGTTCAAGGATCCACCTGCAGAACTGTTTTGCTTCTCGAAGATAAGCCCGCAAAGTATGCGGAGAAGCCCCGCGGATCTCGGAGAGCCATGTCCCAAAGGCTTCAACGAGATCAACTTGGGCCTCGTCCTTGACCTCCCCTTGTCTCTCCACCATGGGAGCAGCTTCGTTTTCTTTATGCTTCCTGTCAACAGAGGATTGCCAGGAGGGAGATGATGCGGCAGTTTCTTTGGAAGATTTTTAGCAAAAATGAAACGCAGCCCTCTCTCTCAATCCTTTGATCCCGACTTGA
Organism: Planctomycetota bacterium; assembly: GCA_026984035.1. Lineage (GTDB taxonomy): Bacteria > Planctomycetota > UBA1135 > UBA1135 > HyVt-539. The sequence goes on along the minus strand of JALSSW010000202.1, from coordinate 20,516 downwards.
TGCAAGCCGCCTGCTTGCGTTGGTTGGAAGCCCAGAAGGAGGAGGACTACCCTGTCCTGTTCCTTTCAGGGGGGGAAATAAGCAAAGATGCTCGCTTTCATCTCCTGGCCCGGAAACCGCAGATGCGCCTTCGCTCCCGGGGAGAACTCCTGGGATCCAGGTCCTCGATTGAAGTCCTGGATGCTGACGGAGCATTACAGGAGGAAATCTCCGTGGAGGGCCTCCCCTCACTTCTGAAGCAATGGGATGGGGCGCAGGGCCTTGGACTTCTTCCCCAGCCTCCCTGTTTTTTCGGGTGGATCGGATATGACTATGCCTGGGCCAACGAATACGGACTCCCTCGAAGGATCCCAAGGGGGGGCAGTGCCATCCCCGAGATCCACCTCGCTTGCTATGACGAAGTCCTCATCCTGGATCGAAAAGAGGCTGTCCTCTATGGCTCTCCTGAGGCCTGTCATGAGTTCTGTGCTTTTGCGGGGCAAGAGGCTCTCCCAAGGCAGGCTCCAAAACTTCTCTCGACACCACAGTCGGATTTCAGCCAGGACTCCTATCTTCAAGCCGTCGCCCGCATTCGGCGTCACTGTCTTGAGGGGGACCTGTTTCAGGCCGACCTGTCACGGAGGATCCAGTGCAAAGTCGATGGCCGTCCCGCGCAGCTTTTCTCCCGGCTGGCGGGCGCGAGTCCCGCTCCCTTTTCTGCTTTTCTTTCTGTGGGACCCCAGCAGGCGGTCCTCTCCGCCTCCCCCGAGGAGTACCTTCGCTTCCAAGGCAAGGAGGTTTTTAGCTCCCCTATCAAAGGAACAGAGCCTCGTGGCAGAGATCCTTTGGCGGATGCCCGGCTTCGCTCCAGGTTGCTTCAAAGCGAAAAGGATCTTGCCGAGCTGGGGATGATTGTGGATTTGATGCGAAATGATCTTGGGCGATATGCCATGGCGGGGTCCGTCGAGGTGAGGGGCTTTCCCAGCCTCATGGAACTCTCCCATGTCTTCCATTTGTTTGCCGAGGTCCGGGCAGAAAGAGAGGTGGACGTTTCTCCCTGGGAGGTTCTCTTGGGAGCGTTTCCTCCTGGCTCCATCGTTGGTGCTCCAAAACCCAAGGCTCTCGAGGTTCTCGAAGGTCTGGAGCAAAGCCGCCGGGGAGTCTATACCGGCAGCATAGGTTGGATGGATGCCTCTCTTCAAGGGCGCTGGAATGTTGCAATCAGGACCCTGACCTTTGATCAAGGGGAGCTTTGTTTTGGAGTCGGGGGGGGAATAACCGCCCTCAGTGATCCACAAGCAGAATGGGATGAAACTGTGAATAAGGCCCAGGGCTTTGCAAGAATGCTGGGATGGAACAAAGTCTTATGATGGCTTTTGGTTGGGCGGATGGAGAATGGGTTTCTCCTGGGGAGAGGGTTCTCCAGGTGGGTGATCCTGGAGCCTTGTTGGGACAGGGCGTTTTTGAGACTTTCCGCCTAAAGTCTCAAGGGGTTTCCGCTTTTTCCCAGCATCTTGCACGGCTTGGTTGGGCTGCTCTCAGGCAGAATTGTGCACCGGTCCCACAGATTCCCTTTGAACAGATCCTCCAGGATCTCCTGCAAAAATCCGGGCTCAAAGAAGCCCGGGCCCGGATTACCCTCCGTCCTCCCGGGGTGAATCCTCGGCTTCTCCTTCAAGTGCTTCCTCTGGGCTCCGAGACGGAGCGAATGCGTCGAGAGGGTGTCAGCCTGGAGATTTCGCCCTTCCTGCGCTCCGCAAAGGATCCAACGGTGGCAATCAAGCTTGTTTCTCGCGGTTTCTTAGACCGAGCCAAGGCTTTGGCGAAGTCCGAGGGGGCCGATGACGCTCTCCTCCTGGGAGAAGACTTCCAGGTGCTTGAAACAACCACAGCGAACTTTTTCCTCGTTGATTCTCTTGGTCGCCTCTCCACAACGACCCTTTGTGATGCTTTTCTACCCGGAATCACCCGTAATCGAGTCCTCCGCCTAGCGCAGGGTCTTGGTTGGGACTTGGGAAGCAACTGGATCCAAAGGGAGGATCTTTGGACGGCTCGGGAAGCATTTGTTACCAATGCCGTCATGGGGGTCGCTCCGGTCCGGAAGATTGGCTCCAGGGACTTTCCCCTTGGGCCGAAGGCTCTTCATTTGCAAAGAATTCTTGATGATTAACCGAAAGAACAGAGGGCAGGCCAGATTCTTGGGTGTTTGGCCCTGGGTTTGCAACATGAGGAACCATGCTTTCTTCGACCCCCAAAGGGAAGAGGGAAGGTTATGATCCAGGTGGCGTTGATGCCCCACGCCATTGCAGCTTCGGACGCAAACGGGAGTCACACATGAGACCGATTCAAGGGATGCAACCACTTCTCCTCGCCCTCGTTTTGGGAGCTGCCTTGCCAGCCCCCCTGTCCTCTCAGAAGGTCAAAACCCCACCCCCTAAAGACAATCCCCAAGTGGCTGTCCTCACGAAATCTCTAAAAGAAATCGTCGGAGATCGAAAGGGGAGAAAGGATGATGAGGGTGTCAAAATCTTGGACAAGTTCACCAAGCTCTACCCTAAACTCAATAAAAAGCAGCAGAAAACCATTCTCAAGGCTGCGGCTCATGTCTTCAAAGCACGTCGGAAACCGCAGAACCCCCTTCTCTTTTTCTCGGGGAGTGAAGCTCTGGGCCATTTCGGAGAAGCAGGGGCGAAGGAGCTGTCCAAGCTCGTCAACCAGAAGCAATTCCGGCATCGGGATTGGACTCCTCTTCGGGTTCACTTGATCAAGCAGCTGGGAAAAGCCGCAGGCCTTTCTTTTATTAAGCAGCTCTTGGACCTGGCTCTAAGAGATTCAGAGGATCAAATCCGGGGGGCCGCGGGGGAAGCGCTGGGGTATTATGCGAAAAAGGATCAAAAGGTTCGGAAGCTGATTGTGGGGAAGCTCATCAAGGAGTTGAATGCCACATACAATGGTTCCAAGAGCAGCCTCGATCCTGTGGACCCTGTTCGGAAGCTCTATGAAGACCGCTTCAAAGCCATTCAGGATCCCTGGATGAAAGCTCTGACCAAGCTGACCACTCTGAATTTCCGGACTCCTCTGGAGTGGGAGAAGTGGTGGAATAAGAACAAGCGGAAAAACTGGGATAAGTTGGGTTTCGGACCCAAGGTTTCAAAGCATAAAAAATCCAAGGGAGGGTGAGCGTTTCCCTCATGATTTGTGAGATTGTTCCCAGCGAAGGTCAATTCCTTTCGGGCTTTTGTTGGAAGGTTCTTTCGGAGAGTCTTTCTCTCAGAGAGGCTTCCCAAGAGGGACGGAGGGCATGATTCCGGGGAGAGGGATCCTTGGGGGATAAGGACGGGCGCTCGGGGTTGCTTGGAGGAGCTTGGGGTCTTTTGCTTGGGCTCCTTGTTGCTTTCTTGATTGTGTCTTGGATCGCGGAGCGGCGTGCCCGCGATCAAGCAGAAACCCGCCTCTTTCATTTGAATCAGGAGCTGCGGAAAGAGGAAGCTGAAGGCGAGGCTCGATTCGAAAGGATCGAATGGTTGGAAAAGCAGCTTGCTAAGACTCGCTTGTTGGCAAGAACTCAAAACAAGCTGGTGAAAGAAGTCCTGAAGAAGCGGACAAAGGAAGAATCTTTACAGGCTCCCGTCCCTCCTCGGAGCCGAAAATGCCAGGAAGCGGTCCGTCTCTTGAATGCCTCTTTTCGTCGGCAGGGTTTGGCAGATTTTCGTTTTTTTGAGATTTCCGGAATCTTGGAAAAAGGGAAGGGCTTGGAAGGAGTGGACCTAGCTCTTTTGGGGGATGGTGGAATCACAAGGGGAATGGTGCGTGCGGAAAGGTTAGAGCTGGTCCTGGATCGGTCAAAAGGAAGCCTCAAAATGCTTTTTCACCAGGCGCAGCGATTTGGTCGCCAAGGGGTGGAGGCTCTGGAAGATCCTTGGGAAGTTTCTCTGGAGCCTCGGGAACCCAAGATCATGAGCCTGGAACTTGGGGAGCTTTGCCGCTTGGAAGGGTCATGGCCTGTTCCACCAAAGATCCGTAGAAAAAAACCGGAAGACCTGGAGAATCGAATCCTCTGGACCAAGCGGCTCAATTCTTTTCTTCGGCGTGCTTTTCCCAAGGAGGGGCTTAGGGTTCACCATTTGGACCGGGCGGAGGATTTGAGCTTTTATGGGCTTGACCTCTTGGGATATTCCGAAAAGGGAGTTTTGAAGAGTCGCTACCATGCCAAGCGCTTGGAGATCTGGACGGATCTGGATTCTAATCGGGTGGAACTTCGGTTTTTTGAAGGCTTTTTCCAGGACTCGGGGGGGAAGCTGGTGTTTCCAAAAGCGGGGTTTCAGCGTGTAAGCCCTGCCCTTGGACGGAAGAAGGCGGAGCGTTTCCTGGCAGGGTTTTGCAGAAGGTATCGGTCTGGAGGCTAGCTCGCTTTCTTCCTGCGAGGTGAGTAGAGTCTTGGTAGGATGATGGTGACCGATCGTTTGCAGAAAGAGGCACGAGAACTCGAGCCCGTCTTGGTTGAAGCTCTTGAGGGTTTGTCTGGAGTTCCCCAAGCTCTTCGGGCCGCTATGGCGCACGCGCTGCTGGATGGTGGAAAACGACTTCGCCCCGCTCTGGTTCTGGCCGCATGCGAGGCGGTAGGGGGGACGCGCGCAGAAGGGCTCCCGGGGGCGATTGCCCTGGAGTGCCTTCATTCTTACTCGCTCGTTCACGATGACCTTCCATGTATGGATGATGATGATCTCAGGCGGGGGCGGCCGACGGTTCACAAGGCCTTTGGGGAGGCCATGGCGGTTTTGGCCGGCGATGCTTTGCTGACCTTGGCTTTCGAAAGTTTGACTCGTGGCCCCGCAGCTGCGGATCGCAAGATGCGAGCTCTTCGACTTCTTTCTGAAGCAGGCGGAGCTGTTGGGATGGTGGGGGGGCAGGCGCTCGATCTTTTGGCTGAGGGTAAAGAGCCGAAATTGGAGGAGGTTGAAGAGATTCATCGCCGCAAGACGGGGGCATTGATCGAGGCCGCTTTGGGTGTGGGCGCCCTTCTCGGGGGAGGAGCACCCCCTCTCGTAGAAGCCCTCCGTTCCTATGGCAGAGCGCTTGGGCTTGCTTTTCAAATTGTAGATGATTGTTTGGACCAGACCCAAACTGCTTCCGAGCTTGGGAAAACGGCAGGTAAGGACCTCGAAGCCGGCAAGGTCACCTGGGTGGCTTGTCTCGGGGTGGAGGAGAGCTTGAAGCAGGCTCGGTCCCTTGTTTCCGAGGCAATCTCGGCGCTTGGACCGATTCCACTTCCCAATCCTCATGTAGGTTTTTTGAAGGAATTGGCCTTTTTTGTCCTTTCGCGGAGCCATTGATGTCTCGGAAACCTGTCCTTCCAAGGCTTTTGAAGCGGAGTTCCTTTGGGATTCCCTCGGGATCTCCCTGGAATTACTCGGCTCTATGTCCCAACATTCTGGCGTTCAAGGGGCTATGGCCCCCAGGAGAGCATACGTGGTTGGAATCTTAGATTCGATTTCTTGGCCAGAAGACCTGAAGAAGGTGAACCGGGCTGAACTCCCAAAGCTTGCGGAAGAAATCCGGGAATACATTCTGGAAGTCGTGGCAACAACAGGAGGGCATCTGGGCTCCGGAATGGGGGCGGTGGAGTTGACCCTTGCCCTTCATTACCTCTTCGATTTTCAAGAGGACCGTTTGGTCTTCGATGTGGGGCATCAATGCTACCCTCACAAAATCTTGACGGGTCGCAAAGAGCAGATGTGGACTCTGCGGCAAAAGGGTGGGCTTTCCGGGTTCACCAACCGCTTTGAGTCCCCCTACGACGTTTACACAATGGGGCATGCCGGGACAGCGATCAGCACGGCCCTCGGGATTGCTAAGGGTGATCAGATCCGTGGCCGCAAACGCAAGGTTGTTGCGGTCGTCGGAGATGCTGCCTTTGGTTGTGGGGTAGCCTTTGAGGCCATGAACCATGGTGGAGCAGACAATGCCAATCTCTTGGTCATCCTGAATGATAACAACTGGTCCATCTCAAAAACCGTAGGGGCCCTTTCGAGTTATCTGAGCAAAGTCCGTGCGGGGGCTCTTTACCAAAAGGCCAAAAAAGCGGTTCATCAAATGCTTCAATCTGTTCCTCTGGTCGGGGAAAAAATTGACCGGGGGCTGATCGACAGTTTGGAATTGCTGAAAACCACCATTGCTCCCGGGCACATCTTTGAAGCGCTTGGTTCGGAATACTTTGGTCCCATCGATGGGCATGACATCAACGCACTGCTGGACACTTTTCAACAAGTCAATGAGATTCCAGGTGTTGTTCTCTGTCATGTGAAAACCCAAAAGGGGAAGGGGGTTCCTGGTTCTCAAGATCGCCCTGATCGAGCGCACGCCGCCAAGCCAGATCCTGCAAAAAAGGGTGGCCCTCGCACCGCTGCGACCGAGCCGGTGATCGTTATCCCTTCCAAGCCTCGCAGCACCCATCGGATTGCTTGGACCAAATGGTTTTCCGATGCTTTGATCGAGGAGGGCAAAAAGGACGAACGTGTGGTCGCGATTACTGCCGCAATGCCGGAGGGAACAGGAGTGGCAGCCTTCCAGGATGTTTTTCCCAAGCGTTGTTTTGACGCAGGGATTGCGGAGCAGCATGCGATTGCATTCTCTTCGGGATTGGCTGATGCGGGGCTCAAACCTGTTTGTGCCATCTATTCGACTTTTTTACAGCGCGGGTATGACCAGGTTTTCCAAGAGGTTCTCCTGCAAGGGCTGCCCGTTGTTTTCGCCCTAGATCGGGCGGGAGTGGTTGGTGAGGATGGGGCGACGCACAATGGGATTTTTGATCTCGCTTTCTTGGGAACCATCCCCGGGATTGTTCTGATGGCTCCTATGGATGGAGTCGAGGTGGGGATGATGCTCGAATTTGCCTTAAAGCTTGGAAAGCCCGCAGCGATGCGTTTTGCCAGAGGAGCTGCCCCCGAAGGAATCGCAAGGGAAAATCGGCCTGCCATCGCTCTTGGTAAATCCGAGACCTTGCGGAAGGGAGAGGACCTTGCTCTTGTGGCCTATGGAAGCGAGGTGGAGTATGCCTTGGATGCAGCTGAACTCCTAGCGAAGGATGGGATCTCCGCGGAAGTTGTCAACGCCCGTTTTGCCAAACCTTTTGACCAAAAGATGGTGGATGACCTCAGAAAGCGCTTTCCTCTTGTTCTCACTGTCGCTGATCATTCGCGCTGCGGAGGTTTCGGGACCAAGTTTTTGCAAAGTCTCCACGACTTGGAGCCTGGACCCATTCCAAGGGTTCGGATTCTTGAAATCCCCGATGCTTTTCAAGAGCATGCATCGCGGTCAGAGCTTTTACAGGATCTCGGCTTGGATGCAGTAGGGATCGCAAGGACGGCCAAACGCGAGTTCCAGGATTTGGCCACCGAGAGACACTACATTTCCCGCTTACGGAGGCCCCGCGCCTAGGGCGGGGAGCTTGCATGCGCAGGGGTGGCCTCCCGCGAGTTTTACTCCTTGGAGATCCAAAGAAAGGGCAGGTGCGCCGTCTCCTGGATGGCTTTCTTCCCTGGATCGAAGAGCGATCGGAGGTCGTCGGAGTCTGCTTGGATCACGAAGAGGACCTCACTCAGTACGAGGCAGATCTTCTTTTTGCCTTTGGTGGGGATGGGACCATTCTGTCAGCTGCAAGGCGGCTCAAGCGGCATCAGATCCCGACCCTGGGGATTAACATGGGGAAACTTGGGTTCCTCGCCGAGGCGACACAGGAATCTCTGAGGCCTGTCCTGGAAAAGGCCCTTCGGGGGCAACTTCCAGAGGAGCAGCGCCTGATGTTGGAATGTCATCCTCCGGGAGCCGAGGAGGCGATCCTGGTTCTCAATGACGCAGTGATTCACCGGGGGGGATACTCTTCCTTGGTGGAGGTCAGCGTCCGGATCGATGACCGCTATGTGACCACCTATGTCGGGGATGGTCTGATTGTAGCGACTCCTGTTGGCTCCACTGCCTACAGCCTTGCTGCAGGTGGTCCAATCCTTTCTCCCGAAGTCGATGCTCTTGTCCTCTCACCGATTGCTCCTCATGCTCTTCCCGTGAGGCCCCTAGTCGTTCCGTCTTCGGGTCGCGTGACTCTCGAGGTCGAAGGTCGTCTTGGAAAAGAAGTCGGGGAGCTTTCGATCGATGGGCAAGTGGGAGTCAAGGCCAGGGGGGGAGACCGGATTGTGCTGGACATCTCTCCGGTACGCTTTCGCCTCTTGACCCTGGAAGAGGAGGACTTCTATAAAATCCTCCGCCGCAAGTTCGGTTGGGCCGGCTCTCCTCGCTATGCCAGAAAAAAACGATGAGCGCCCCCACATCCCTTCCCCGAGATGGACAGATCTTGGTCGTGTGCACCGGCAATCTTTGTCGATCCCCCTTTGCCGAAGGGTATCTCCGGCAGGTGTTGGGCTTTGCAGAAGTCTGCTCTGCGGGGACCCATGCTGTTTTGGGGAACCGAGTCCCCGAAGAGGGTTTAGTCGTCGCACGGCAGTTCGGAGTGGAGCTTAGTGGACATCGGGCCCGGCCTATATCCTTGGAGGAATTGGAGGACTCGGCCACAATTGTGTGCATGGAATCTTATCATGCTGCTGTTGTAGAACCGATGGTTCTTCCCCTCGGCTTGGAGCCCAGCAGGATTCTTGTTTGGGATATTCCCGATCCCTATGGCCGAGGTGAGGGAGCTTATCGCGAAGCTTTTTCCCGCATCATCGATGCGCTCGGGTAAAACGCTTTGCCCTTCCATCCTCTCGATGGTTTGCCGAGCTCTCCTACCCCAACTCCAGCTGCCGCTTTGCATCGACGACATCCCGGTTCATCATGATTCGTGCGTACTCCAGGTTTTGATGTAAGGGGTAATCCTTCGTCAGAGCATGTTGCAATTGTCGAAGCATTTGAATGGCCATGCGGAAGGTTCGGACCAAGTCTCCCGCGGGGGCTGTCGTATAATGGGAAAGGTCCTCAAAGGGGTAGCCCTGGCACCAGGCAACTGTCGCAGGGAAGAGCCCGAAATCGGGCAGTTTGATATGTTTCTCAAACCCATTGGCCAATTCGATGGAGACAAAGCGCCGGACGGCATGATCGACATCGCGGATGATTGTTTTCTGTTGTTTGGTGAAATGCGCCAGGCATTCAGTTCCCCTTCGTTCCTCGAAAACTAGGGAAGTAAAGACCCCCGCGAGTTCTTCGGGAGTCAGTGGATCGAGAACTCCCTGAAAGAGGAGCTCTGTGATTTGGATTTCGTAACCATTGATTTGGCGTGCAATTTTCGCTCTGGGGAGGAGTCCCTCCTCGTCGTCGATGTAACCGGCTTCTTCGAGCAGGTTGAGTTTGCGTAAGATTTTTGTGGTCTCTCGCACTTTGATGGCCGCACGCTTCTTCTTTCCCGCTCCCTTGCTGAGCATGAAATAATGGAAGGATTTTTCATAAGCGTTCACCAGGGATCTCTTCAGGCTGTCGAAGAGGTTCATCAGCGAAGAGTAGGAGAGGTCAAAATGAGAACCGACCGGCTCAGGGTCGCCTTCCAGAATCCTGCGGAGAGGGGCATCTTTGAGGTCTTCATTGTCGAGGACGCTGTATACAAGGCCCACCCTGTCCATCCCCTGTCGACCGGCTCGACCTGCCATTTGGAGATAGTCACGTGTGCGCATGTAATCAAAGTCAACCCCATCGAATTTGCGAAGGCTGTTAAACACAACCACCTTGGCAGGCATGTTGATGCCAAGGGCGAAGGTTTCGGTGGTGAAGAGGAGTTTCAGGATCCCCGATGTGAAGAGGCGTTCGACCACCTCTTTGTGGATCGGCAACATTCCTGCGTGGTGGAAACCGATGCCTAGAAGAGCTCGTTCCTCAATGTAGCGGAGTTCGGGGTCAGCCTCGGGGTCCAGTTGGAAAAGATCACAGATTTCATCAAAGAGCTTGGCGATTTTCTTCCGTTCATGGGGCTTGAGTAACTTGCGGGAAGAATTCCGTTCGGCTTTGATTTCGCATTCTCTTCGAGAGAAGCAGAAATAGAGAATAGGCATGTTGCCGTCTTTTGTGAGCTGGTCGAGGAGGTGGCGGGAGGCGAGATGATGGGAAAAGTGGGGGTTGCGGTTGCGGGATCGCCCCCTTTGTTTGGGGCGACGGTTTTGGGTTTGAGGTCGCAGTTCTTTGAGAAGGGCTGCGACTTTGCGCTTGGTGGGTTCCCAGCGGTTTAACGGGAATTCCCCGACGGCTTCGTGATAGAGGAGGTTTTTGAGCGGAACAGGGCGGCGGTCTTCGCGGATGATGTCGATGGGCTGTTTGCGGACACTTCCGATCCATTTTCCGAAAAGGTCGAGGTTGGCGATGGTCGCAGAGAGGCAAACCAGCTTGATCTCTTCAGGAGCGAAGATCATGGACTCCTCCCAAACGGTCCCTCTGTCCCGATCGTCCAGGTAATGAACCTCGTCAAAGATCAAATAATCCACCATGTTAAAGCGTTCGGGGGCTTCAAAGACGGTATTCCGGAAAATCTCAGTCGTCATTATGAGGAGGGGGGCGTTGGGATTGAGGGTGACGTCCCCTGTCATCAGGCCGACGTCCACCTCGGGATCGTCCCGGAAATCTCGGAATTTTTGATTGCTCAGAGCCTTGATCGGTGCCGTGTAAATTGCCCTTCTTCCCCGCTTTAAAGCCCGGTGGATCGCGTATTCAGCTATCAGAGTTTTTCCGGCTCCAGTGGGGGCAGAGATGAGGACGGAGTGGTCCTTTTCCAGGGCTTTTGCAGCTTGGACCTGAAAGTTGTTGAGGGTGAAACCTTTGAATTGCATGTTTTCTCGTTGTTGGATGGCGGGTCCAGGATGGATCCAAGGCCGCATTATTCATGACCTCCTTTCATCTACCAGGCGTTTTTCTCCGGGTCCTCGATCCCATGGCTTCCTTGGGAACTGATCGCTTGAGTCCTTGGAGAAAAAGGGAGATCTCGGTTTTTCGAGCGACCTTTTGGATTGGCCACTTTTTTGGGTAGACTCCTGGCTTCATCAACTATCTTAGAAAACCGATTCTTCCGAGGGGAAATCATGGAAAAGACCATTCCCAGCCAAACGCAATACATCCGCCGTCACCTTTCTCAGATGAAGGTGCTCTCCCGCCTTTTGGAGCATGAAATGGAGTTGGCCAAGGGGGGCGATCTCACCTTGGACCGAGACCTTGCTGACAGCCTTCTGGATGTTCTCGAGATCTTTATCGAAGACGTCGAGGGTGGAACCGCCAACAGGCAAGCAGCAGGTAAGGGGGACCGTAAGGTCCTCAATCCCGGGGAAAAACCTCAAGTGACTCGCCTGTAGGTTGTCCGGGCCTGGCCCTACCCAGTTTCCTACCCGGTATCATTCAGTATCTTTGGTCCGGTCCTTGGTGCCGGGTGTGAAAGCGGCGGTCCCTGGCTCTTTTTCTTGAAACCGAAGGAGCAGGTTCAAAGTGGAACAGCAGAAGGAAGGCTTTTGGTTTTCCCCCTTCCTTCTCCCTTCTCTGGCCATCTTGGTCGGTATATATCTCTTGGGAAGGAGGCTGACTGAGGCTACGCCACAAGCTTCGGTCTATCGGTTTGATCCTCGTAGGATTTCCCTCGAGGGACACAGGCCCAATTGGCTCCGTCCTTCCATGGCCCGATCCTTTTTTAGGTCCTATCTTGGTGTCAGCGCTGAGAGTTTTCCCCTTTTAGACAGCACTGCCTACAAAAGTTGGTTGCAGCGTTTGAGGGAGCTTCCTTGGGTTGCCCAGGTCTCTGCCCGGCGCCTTGTCCCCAATCGAGTTCGTCTCCAGATCGGCTTCCGTAGACCTCTCGGGCTTGTGTTTGATGGAGAAGCGGGTTGGGCTTTTGTGACCAAAGAGGGCCGGACCCTCCCCGCAGACCAGGAACTCCTGACCAAGGGGATGACTCCATCCCCTTCTCCAGCGACTCCGCATTCCTTCTTTTCTCCACCCCTTCCCGGTGCGCCTTGGGTCGATCCTGTCCGGATTCGAACCCTTCCTGTTTTTTATCCCGAGGGTGTTCGGGCACAAGCTCCCCATGGTATGGGTGCATCCAAAGATCCCGGGCATTTGAATGCGCTCCATAAAATGGGCCTTCTCGCCGAGGAGGTTTCGGAACATTTCTTGCCCCGGGCGCGTCAAATTGCATCTGCTTTTCAAGTTCCTGGTGGGATCCCCAGGCTCCTGGCCCTCTCGGGGGGGCCACCTCCACCGATCGAAGGGGAAGGAGCTTTTGAGACCTCTGATTATTATCTTCTCATGCGTTCCAGCCAAGGTCGAACCGTTTGGCTCGCTTATGGGCATCCCCCTGGAAGCCCTCTTTCCATGATCCCTTGGGAAGAAAAAGCCCTGGTTTTGGGAAAAATCCTCCGAGATCACCCCGGACTCCGTGGGGTCCTGGCGGCCGACCTCCGCTTTCGCCGCTATTGGAAAAAACACCTGAAACGGCCGTCCCCATCCTCGCGCTGAACGATATACAGGAAACCCATAGGAGCGGGAGGCTTAGGCTTCTTTCTCGACAAACCTAAGTGTAGGGGGCCAATAGGTTCAGCCTTGACCAAATTCTACAAGCCTGGACTTGATCCAAAAGCGCTCTTGGCTAATATGCTCCGCTACTTTGTGGAACGGAGAACAGAATGTCCAAGACCACCCTGGCAAAAGCAGATGCTGATTTCGACTGGTATGTCGTCGATGCCTCCCAATTCCGACTTGGGAGGATGGCGGTTGCGATCGCCGAGACCCTGATGGGAAAACGAAAGGTTGACTACACTCCTCACCTTCTTTCCGGAGATGGAGTGATTGTTATAAATGCTGGCAAAGTCCAGACTTCAGGCAAAAAAGATGAGGGGCGGGTCTATACCTTCTACTCCGGTTTTGTCGGAGGGTTAAAGGAGGTCCCCTTGGGTGTTCTTCGGGATGAGAATCCTAGGAAGCTGATCAAGTTGGCTGTTCGTAGGATGCTCCCCAAAAATAGGATTGCTCGCGATATGCTGCGACGTCTTAAAGTCTATGAGGGTGCCGAGCATCCCCATGCCGCGCAAAACCCCAAGGAATTGGTGGTCAAGCTTCCTCGCTGGAAGCCTGAGTGAAGTATTGGATTCGATTGGTAAAAAAAGGCTGGGACTGCTGAAAGCGCCCATTAAAGCCAAACAGAAGAAGCAGGAGCTTCCATGGTTCAAGTGAAACAACCTTATGTTTGGGGAACGGGACGGAGAAAGACGTCGGTGGCTCGGGTCCGGATTAAACCTGGATCGGGCAACTTTACGATCAACGGCAAACCGATGAAGGAATACCTTCCGGTTCTGAACATGCAGATCTCCGCAACCTCGCCACTCACCGCGACCGATACCCTGGATCGTTATGATATTTGGGTCAATGTCAGTGGGGGAGGGAAGACAGGTCAGGCCGATTCTGTCAAGCTCGGTTTGGCCCGGGCCCTTTTCAAGGACAACCCCGGCCTTGAAGCAGCTCTTAGGGCGAATGGATGCTTGACCCGAGATAGCCGCATGGTCGAACGTAAAAAATATGGGCTCCATAAAGCCCGGAAGGCGACCCAATACTCGAAGCGTTAATCGATTTGGGTCTTATCAAGAAGAGAGGTTCTTCTTGTTCCTTGTTGGCGGGGCTTTGCGCCGGGAAGGTCCCCTTTCTCGACTCCTGGGAGTAGGGATCTGATCTTCCTGGTGGGGCCTCGTTTGCATGTACGGGCTCCTGGTCCCGGTCTTCCCGCGAAGAAACCGAGGTCTCCTGTGGACTTTGCATTCTCTTCATTCGATCTCATGTTAGAATCCCCGCCCTGGAGGGTATATGGCAGGCCATTCACATTCAGCGAACATCCGATTTCGAAAAGACAGGGTTGACAGTGCTCGGGGGAAGCTCTTTTCGAAACTTGCTAAGGAGATTATTTCCGCTGCCCGGGAAGGGGGTGGGGATCCTGTTGCCAATCTGAGGCTTCGGATCGCGATCGATCGGGCGAAGGCCGCCTCGGTTCCCCGTGACAACATTGAACGTGCTGTCAAGCGGGGAACGGGTGAGCTCACTGGGACTGCCCTGGAAGATCTTCTTTACGAGGGATATGGACCTGCTGGGGTTGCGCTCCTGGTTGAAGCCATGACGGACAACCGAAACAGGACCGCTCCAGAAGTCCGGAAGGTCTTTGAAAAGCGTGGCGGAAACATGGGGGCCAGCGGCGCTGTGGCCTGGATGTTCGAACGGAAATCAGTGTTTATTCTGTCCCGCGATGGGTGCCCCGACGAAGAGGAAATGCTTGAGGTGGTCCTCGAGGTGGGGGGAGAGGACCTGGTGACCGAAAAGGAATCCTATGAGATCCTTGGGGAGGCTTCAGAGTTTGGGAGCATCCTTCAGGAACTTGAGGCAAAGGGGTTGAAATGTGAGGAAGCTAAACTTGCTTGGATTCCTAAAAACACCGTTAAGATTGACGATAAAGAGAAAGCCTTGCAGGTCTTGAAGTTAATCGATGCTCTGGAAGACCTGGATGACGTGACGGCAGTTTCCGCCAACTATGATATTCCCGATGAGATCCTGGAAGAACATATGGGGGGTGGGAGCTAAGTTGTCTTCCACAAGTGCGGGAAAAAACAGTTTTGCTCGTTTCGGTCGAATCTGGTTGGGGTTGGGTCCATCTGCACTGACCTTGGAAAAGGAACTCCTTGCTTCGGGTTTAAATGCAAGAGAGCTTTCCGGTGAGAGAAACCTCAGATCCTTTGAGGAGGGCGATCTCATCCTGCTTTCTCCTGATTGGAAGGATGGCAATGCTTTTCTCCTGGCGAGTCGCCTTAAAAGCCGTTTTTTCGGGGGAGTCTTTTGTGTGTTGCTTTGCTCCCACGAGGATTTTTCCTTCGTAGAACAAATTGCTCGGTTCTGCATGGTGGACTTTTCCTTAGGCCTCAAGGAGGAGGACGAAGAGGTTTTGCCCAGGCTGGCAGCTATGTTGCGAAAGGTCCGCGGACCTTCGGGGCGAAAGGGGACCGAAGAGCTTCTTGCTGAAATGGAAGGGCGCATGGATGGGGATGTTTGGACCCTTGCAGAGCGCATCAAAGAAGCCCTTTCTTCGGAGAAGGAGATGAGCTTTCTCCAAAAGGTGACGGACACGGATACAGGCTTATTTTCTGGTCCCTATATGGCCTTCAAACTCGAGGAAGAGTTCAAAAGGACCCTTCGGTTCCGTTCTCCACTCTCGGTGGTTCTTTTGGATCTCCCCGGAGCCCGGGATCTGGGTGAAAGGCGAGCTTCCATCCTTGGGCGTGTTGCGGGGATTTTCCTCAATGAGTGCCGGGATATCGATGTTGTGGGCCAATACGATCGCGATTCATTCCTGCTGCTTCTCCCTCAGACAGGGGCTTCGGGGGCTAGGATTCTTGTTTCGCGTATCCTGGAGACCATTGACCAAGAACTTGGCCAAGACCATGGGTTGAACCCGGCGGTCGCCATCGTTTCCGTTCCAAGGACAGGTGTCAACAAAAAGGATGACTTGCTTGATCTCGCCAGGCTTACCCTGATGAGAGCTTGGAGTGGATCCGGGGAAATGCGTGTTCAGTTAGGATGATTCTGGTTTCCGGGCTCAAGAATTTTGAGGCCTGACAGCTTTCCCTGGAAATAATTGAGCCCAACTTCGGCAAGGGGTTCCTTCGGAAACTTCTTATGTTTGGATTCACGATCCATATTCTGCGTGCAAAGCGCGCTCTGAAAGCGGGTAAATACGGAACCGTAATCTCCCTTCTCCAGGATCCTCTTGTTTGTCGGGATCGGCGTGCAAAAGAGCTGAGGGAAAAGGCTTTGAATCTTTGGTTTGACCGGGCTCGAAAGCGGCGGGATGAAGGTTTGTTGGATTTGGCCATCCAAGATGCGGAGGCTTTGACCAAGATCGATGCGGAATTGCCAAGGCTCCAAGAGTTTCTTACCAATGTCCGACGCCAAAAAGACCATGAGAAGGAACGGAGCCAAAAGCGAGAACGCGTGATGGCCGCTTTTACGCAGAACCTGCAGTTGGGGCGTCTTAATGAAGCATGGGAGAAACTGGAAGATCTCTCATTGCTTTTGGATGAGAAGGAGGAAAAGGCTCTTCAAGGCAAGGTTTGTGAACGGCGAACTCAAGCCAAAGAGGCTCTGCAGTTGGCAAAAGAAAAATTGAAATCCGGTAAAGCCATGGAGGCCAAGGAGGCCTGGGAGACGGCGCGGGAGCTCTGGAACGATGATCCCGCGTTTGAAGAAGAGCTTCAAAAGATTGGAAGTTCCTGGGCTCGGGAGCTGTGGGTTGGGGTTCGGAAGTTTCTGGAAAAAGGGGCCTATCAGGAAGCTGCCTTGGCGTTTTCCAGGATCTGCGTGAAGGATCCTGCAACTTCGCGATTGGAAGAAGCAAAGAACTTGGAGCTTCAGATTGCGAACGGTCTGACAGGGGATGCAGGTCAGTTGGCCCAAAAGGGTGCCTTTGATCAGGCCTTGGCTCTACTGCGAAAAACCCCCGAACCTCTTGTCCATTTCCCCTCTGTCCGCAGGCTTCGTGAGACTTTGATCCGGGTGGATGGTCTGAATTCTGGGGTCGCCGAGGATCCCAGAATTCGCCTGCGAGAAATGGAGAGAATTGCACGGGAGACAGGTTGGGACAAGCTTCCTGTTTCCGAGGCCAGGAGGGATGTCCAACTTTTGGAGAAGGGCCTTAAGCAGGTAAGGGCGGCTTTGGGGGAAGGAAAATTGGAAGAGGCCAAGGAGATCTTGTTGGGCTTGAGTGAGAAATGGCCTTACTGCAGAGATGTGAACACCCATCTGGAAAGTTTTCGTTATGACGAACGGCAGCGGATCGAAACCCTCAAAGCCGCCCGGAAGGACCTACGAGAGGGGCGACTTGTTGCAGCCGAGCGAAAGCTCATCACTCTTGTCCCCGGGGGTGAAGGGGCCAAGGAAGCTCGGGGTTTGCTCCGAGATCTGGAGCGGATCAAAGCCAAGGTCTCCCGAGAATTGTTGGTTTTGCAGGCTCGATTTGAGAATGGAGAACCCTCTTCAGGATTGGAAGATGGGTTGGCTGCGATCAAGAGGCTTCAGAGTGATTCGGATGGAGTGGAAGACCTCGAAGCCCGTATTTTGGTGGCCAAAAACCTGCGAAAGAGGATCCAGGAGTTAGAGGCTTCCCTTGAAGGGAGGGATTTGGAAGCCTTTTTGGGGCGGTTTCGAGACTGGATGGGGGACCGCGGGGAGGGGGGACTCTTTCAGGAGGACCGAATTCAAATCCGTGAGTTGGGTCAAAAGATCCAAAAGGAGTTGCGCAAAGACATCGAAACCGGTCGTGTGGAAGCCCAATTGTTTTTCTTGGAGGGGCTCCTCCCCTTTGAGGGAGTGCTGGGGGTTGATTTGGGTGGGCTTCTTGCTAAGGCCCGAAGGAGAAAGGAGGCGGCAGACCTTCATGCTCGCCGGGGCATGGTGTCCCTGGAAGAAAAAGACGAGGCTGGGGCGCGAAAATCCTTGGAAAATGCTCGAAGGGAAGCCTTGGATTCCCCTCAAGTTTTACGCCTGGCCCATCGTCTGGAAGGGCTCCAAAGAGATCGAGCCCGGGTGACGGAAGCCCTCCAATTGGCTCGCTCGGATCCAGAAGGTGCCCGTGCCCATTTGGACGGCCTGGGACCAACACCGGCTCCTCTTCGGACCATGGTCTTTGATGCCAAGAATGAACTCGAGCGTCTAGGAGGGCTCGAAGGGGGTTGTCTTTTGCAGGTGGAAGAGGGTGGCGAATACCTTCTCCTGACCGATGATCGTTTAGTGGTCGGGCATGCGAAGGCTTCTGTTCCTCCCCACATCCCCGTTTTGGCAAGAATTCGGTCCCGTCATGTTCTCTTGGAACGCAAAATGAGTTTTCACGGGGGGGTGCAGGATCGTCTCATTCCCGTGGAGGGAGCGAAGATTCAGCTGAATGGCAAGGAAATCTCCAGCTCCATCCCGTTAAGCCATGGGGACGAGATTCTGCTTGGAGGGGTTCTTCCGATGAGATATCTGAGACCGAATCCACGTTCCGTGTCTGCTCTGCTCAAAATCGAGCGGGGATTTGAGGCCCGGGGGGCGGGAAGGATTCTATGGTTGCGCCAAGGGGGGAAAGAAGGGAGGGTTTTCATGGGACGAGGGGAGGGAATGCATATCCGTGTCCCTTGCATGGAGCCTGAGGTCTATCTGTTTGCTCCAAGGCCGGGGCAGCTGCGGGTCTTCTCGGCTGGGGGGGGAGAAGTGGATGGGAAGCCCTTTCGGTCTGAAGCTGACCTGGGACCTGGGATGCGGGTTCGTTGTGGGCAGGTCGCCTTTCGGGTGCTTCCGCTCTAGGCTTGCCTAGGCCCCTTGACAAGTTTTCTTGGCCTTCATTCCATGATTTTGGTAGGGGGGGGGATCCATTCTAGCCAGGAAAACACCTTACAAATAGGCATTGGAGGGATCCTGCACGAAGGCCTAGGCCTTTCCCAAAGGAATCGTACAGGGGGGCTCTTCGTCTGAGAGAATGCTTTCCCTTGGATGATGCCATGGGTCGACAAGCTCCTAAAAGTCGTGGAATCCTTCAGAATATTCCCTTTTGGGCTCCGTAGCGGAGCTTATGCCTTGGAATGCTCTTCTCTCGCTATGCCTACTCCCCACCCTCCTTTTTTCAGGAGGCGAAATGCCATGTGCAGGGATTTCGGAGCGGGGGCTTGCATCCGAGTTCCTTCTTAAGGGCAGCATCGAGGTGGATCGCTTGGAAGCCCTCAAAACCCTTGAACGAAAGGTCGACGCCTTTGTCAGGGAGCGCTATCGGGAGATATGGAACAAAGATGCCGGTTTTTTGGTCCCTCCTGTCCTGGTGGAAAAAGGGCTTTGGAAACGGATTCATCAGCACTGGAAACGGCTTCCGATCCTGAAAACACGAAAGATTCATGTCTTTGAAACAACGGCAGGAAAGGCTTTCCAGGGGGAAGTCCGGGTTTTGGTTGGCGGGGAAGCGGAGCGCCTTTTCCTGGGATGGACCAGAGAGGCTGCATCGAACATCGGGAAGCAAGTTCGAACCCGCCTTCTTGCCGCAGCTTTACTCTCTCTCCTGTTCCTTTTCTTGACGGGCCGCGTGGATCGGATGACCAGAGGGTATCTTACAAAACGCCTCTATCTGCTAAGTTTCACCCTTCTGGGGTTCTTCTTTTGGGGCTATGCCTTCCAGGGGATGGGGACCCTCGTATGATAGAACCAAAAAAAATGGCCATCCCCACCCACTCATCTGAAGAACCAATGAACCTGATTGGGGAAACCAATTGGGAGCGGTTTTACCGGGAGTTTCGTAAGCCCGGGTATCTCCCTGGGTATGAGATCCAGCAAAGGCTTGGTGGGGGAGTCTTCGGAATCGTTTTTAAGGCCAAAAAGGAATCCATCGGCAAGGCCTACGCAATTAAATTTCTTCGGGTGGAAGATCCCGCCGTCCGGACCCAGGTTTTGAATGAGCTGGAGACCGTTTCCCTCTTTGCCCAGGTGGATCATCCAAACCTGGTGACCATCGAGGACAAGGGGGTTGTGGATGGGATCCCTTACATCATTATGGGTTATGCAGGGGATGAAACCCTCAAGAGCCGTTTGCAAGAAGGCTCGATGGATCAGGCAGAGGCCATGAGGGTGATGAAACAGGTTTTGCTGGGGGTGAAGGCCCTTCATGACCATGGTCTTGCCCACTTTGACCTTAAGCCTGCAAACCTCTTTATCCATGGGGACATCGTTCGTGTGGGGGATTATGGACTCAGTAAACTCATCCGCGAGTCCTGCTCAAGCCTCTCCTTTGGCCGAGGGACACCCTACTACATGGCCCCCGAGATGTTGCGGAGAAAGGGGGACCAACGCTCCGATATCTACAGCCTTGGAGTGATCTTTTTTGAATGTTTGACGGGTAAGGTCCCTTTCGAGGGAGAAAATGAATGGGAGGTTTTAAAGGCTCACGAGGAGCGTCCCGTTGTCTTCCCCGCTGAAGTCCCCAAGTCCTTGCGGGACATCCTTCGGCGCATGTTGATCAAGGATCCGGAGCTGCGGGTCCAGGATCTGGGAGAGGTCTTGGAGAGTCTTGAGGGGGGGGCCGATTCTAGGGCAAAGGAAGGAACTACCGTCCCTCCTCTTCCTAATTCCACAACCCAAGGATTTCCCCCTCACCCTCCCTCCATTCCCATTCCTTGGTTCCAAGGTCAAGAGCCCCCCTCTTTCCCTCCCAGGAAATGCATCAAGGGGAAACCCATGGCTCTCTTTATGATTGGCCTCATCGTTGCAGGATTCATTCTCTTTATGGAGAGACCCGTGATGAAGAGGTTTCTTGGTCCTGCCCTCTTGTTCGGCATCGGCCTGACGGTTTCCTACCTGATACACAGGAGGAATGCTAAGAGGCGGAGCTTGCCCCAAACAGGGAAAGAATCCTCTGCTTTGGCTTCGGGGAGTAACCGAATGGCTCTCCTTCTTTTTTTCCTGCTAGGTGCATTCGTCTTCATTGGAGTGGGAGGATTTCTTTTCTTGAGCCTGGGACGCTCTTCCTTTTCCGCTGCCCGATT
>JALSSW010000201.1 GCA_026984035.1 Planctomycetota bacterium | reverse complement strand
CAGGGAAAGAATCCTTTGCTTTGGCTTCGGGGAGTAACCGAATGGCTCTCCTTCTTTTTTTCCTGCTAGGTGCATTCGTCTTCATTGGAGTGGGAGGATTTCTTTTCTTGAGCCTGGGACGCTCTTCTTTTTCCGCTGCCCGATTAAGGGTGGAAAGAGAGAGAGCCATGGAGACAGCCCAACCCATTTTTCAGCCGCCTTGGTCTCCCCCTTCTGAGATCCCCCCTACGGAGATTAAGATTGGAGGCGATGAAAAAACCGTGGAGAGTCATAAATGACTCCAGAATCCAAAGCACTCCCACCCGAAGGTCCCAACTCCGAACCCCCGTCGGCGGATTGGGAAAGCTTCTATCGGAATTACAAAAAGCCCGGTTTTGTTCCCGGCTACGAAATTCTCCAGAAATTGGGTGGGGGAGTTTTTGGCATTGTCTTTAAGGCTAGGAAGCAATCCATTAACAAAGCCTATGCGATCAAATTTTTGAAAGTGGATGATCCCGGGATCCAAAAGCAAGTTCTCTCCGAACTCGAAACGGTTGGGCTCTTCGCGCAGGTGGATCATCCCAACCTTGTCTCCATCGAAGATAAGGGCTTGGTAGGAGGGATACCGTATATCCTGATGGGTTTTGCCGGAGATGAGACGCTGAAAAGCCGGCTTCAAGAAGGACCCATGAGCGAAAGTCAGGTCTTGGCTTTATTCAGTCAGATTTGCAAAGGTGTTAAGGCACTCCATGACCACTCGCTTGTCCATTTTGATCTGAAGCCCGCCAATATTTTTCTCAAGGGGGATGTGGCCCGCGTCGGAGATTATGGGCTATCCAAATTAATCAGCGAAACAAGGGTCTCCCTCTCCTTTGGAAGGGGAACCCCCTATTACATGGCTCCGGAGATGCTTCAGAGGAAGGGGGATTTTCGTTCCGATATTTATAGTTTGGGGATCATTCTTTACGAGTGTCTTTGTGGAGAGCCTCCTTTTAAAGGGGAGAATGAATGGGAGGTCCTAAAGGGGCACGAAACCGGGGAATTGATCTTCCCCGAAACCCTGGATCCGCAATGGAAGGATCTCCTCAGCAAAATGCTGGCGAAGGAGCCTCAAGACCGCCCTCAGGACCTTGGAGAGGTTTTAGCGAATCTCCCAAATGGAGCAGGGATTTTGTTTTCGCCGAAGCTGGAAGTTCCTGTTTCGGTGGCTGATAAAGGCCTTCCCCCTCCTCTCCCTTCTTCAGATCCAGATCAAGCGGGTCTTCAGAACCTGGGAACCGGCAGCTATGGGGCCGCGACAGTTTTGGGGATTCTGTTGCGGTCCTTTCTCATCAGCATTTTGCTTCCCTTCAAGATCTTGGGGATGGCCCTTGCGGGTTTAACCCGGAGATTGTTCCAGTTTGTGCGGGTCACCTTTTCAGCCTTGGGGACCGTGGCGGTTGTGATCTTTTGGGTTTTGGTGGTTTTGTTGATCATACAGGTCTTCTGGGTAGGCTTTTCTGTTTTCTAGTCCCCTCTGGGCGAAGGGTTCAATGAGCGAATTCTCAATTGCGAAACTCCAGGCGCTTGATGAGAGCGAATGGGCCCGTCTGCAGGAGGAATACTTTCCTCGGATCTACTATTACGTCCGAAAAAGCATCAAAGAACACCAAACAGCCGAGGATGTCGTTCAAGACACCTTTTTAGGAGCTGTGCGAGGAATCCCCAATTTCAAAGAGGAATATACGCTTGACCAATTTCTCTTTGGAATTGCTCGCAATCGGATCATTGACTTTTTTCGCAAGAAAAAGCCCATTCCTATTTCTTCGCAAGGGGATGATGGCAAGACGCGCAGCTATTTGGGTTTGGAGCGATTCGCTTCGGAAAGACGCTCCCCGGATGAGAGCGCCGTGGCCTTTGAGTTTTCATCCGCAAAACGAGAAGCCTTGGGCAAGATTTTAAAAGTGTTTGTTCAAGAACTCTGGGAGAGTGGAGAGTTTCAGAAATTGATGATTCTTGAATTTCTGTTGGCTTTAGGTGGCAGGAACAAAGAAGCTGTTTCCCGCTTTGGAGTTCGAGACGAGAAAGCGGTTGCAGGGATTAAATTCCGTGCTTTAGAGCGGCTTCGATCTCTCGCTCGGCAAATGGATCCCAGTCATGAATGGTTTGAGGGGCTTTGGAAGCCCGGTGCGAGGTAGCAGGCATGGTAGATCCTGAAAAGCGTATCAACCAGATGACTTTCACCCTGGGCCAAGTGTGGCGGGAAATGCGGGTAAGCTGTCCCCACCCTGATATCCTCCTCGCTTGGAAGGAAGGTTCCTTGGAGAAAGGTCCTTCAAGCTACTTGGATTTCCATGTAAATGAAGCCGAGTGCCCCGTTTGCCAGGCTGTCATCGAGGATCTTGAGCGGCGAGGGAAGGATGCCGCAGAAGAAAGCGCCCTCCTTGAAGACTTGCGGGAGTCCCTTCTTTCCTCTACGCGCACATTTCTTCGGGACCAAAAGAAATAAGCCACCCCCCTTTGCGAACTCCTCCTTTCCAGTGGTGAGCTTGGTTGTTAAGCCAAGTGGGAGCCCTCTGGAAAAAGATCCAAATCCCTGAATCTTGGAGGAATCATGTGTAAATGGATTAAGCGTTTTGTGCTCGCAGGCGTTCTTGTTGCCGGAGTGGGTTTCTTAACCTTTGGGACCAGCATGGGGAGTTATGCCAAAACCGCCTTTGGCGATCTCCGTGGAAAAATCAAAAAAGCGGTTCCTGTAGATTTTGAACTTCGACGTGCCCATGGGTTGATCCGCGAAATCGATCCCGAAATCAATTCCGCAAGGAGAGATGTTGCTCGGGCCGAAGTTGAGTTGGAAAACCTCCAGGAGGAAATCCGAAATCTCAAGACAGCCATTGCCCGAGGCGAGGGCAAAATCAACCGCCAGCGAAAGTTTCTCGCTCAACTCCCCAAGTTGGGTGGAGATTCGGTCCTAACCATCAATGTTTCGGATTCCGGCGTGAAGTTGACAAGTAAAGGCCCCCTGGCGCAACGAGTTCGACGCGAATTAGCCCGAGCCTTTGATCTCTATCGCAATCAAAAGGAGCTTTTGAAGAGTAAGCTCACCTTGGTTTCCCGGCAAAGCAGGGTTCTGGAAGCCGCGCGTTCCAAGCTGAACAGCGTGCGTTCCGAGCGGGCTAAGCTTGAAGACCTTGTCTCTTCCCTGGAAGCAAAGAAAAAACAACTAGATGCCATGGCCGCAGCCGCCAAGCGATTTGATCTTGATACCAGCGCCCTTGGTGAAGCTCGCAAGGTCCTGTCCGAGATTCGCAAGCGTTTAGATGTTACAAAGAAGATCATCGAAGAGGAGATGTTCTTAGTCACCGGAAACCCCAGCGAAGAAGCTGGCCCTCAACGGGATATCCTGGGTGAGGTGGATCGTTACTTTGGAAAGAAGGAGGAAGGGAGCAGCACATCTCTGCATGCGGAATCCTTGGAAAAAAAATAGGGAGGATTCTTTTCCTGCTTTTTAGCCAGCTTCATCCCTGACTTTGTTCCCCCGAAAAAGGGTTTTGTTCCAAGAGCAGGTTCCTCAAATCCTTGGACTGCCCTCTTGGAGCAAACCCCCTTCCTCGGCCTGTTCAGGCAAAGCCAGTCGGGGGCTTTTTTTTTCTGCAGGGGATCTCATGAAGAGACAGGATTGGATTCGGATCTGTTTTTCGGGATGCATCTCTGGGGAGGTATTGGTACCACTCCCCAAAAACTTTTGGAGCATTCTCATGAGGCCCGAGACAAATAAAATTACAGGACAACAAAGCTGAGTTTGCGGGTTTTGGCCGCAGGAAGGGTCCCTCGGAAAAACCTTTCGAGGGACCCTTTTTTGTACAGAGGACGCTCCCATGGGGATTTGGATCGGTTCTGTTGAGAGATCCCAAGTGGGAAAGTAAATCATGCATTGGAAGGCTCTTTCGGATTCCCCCTGCTCGTCGGGAGGGGAGCCTCCATGGACTTGTCAGAATCGATTGCTAGGGAGAAGATCTTTGTCATCCGCTTTGTTTCCTTGGTTCGAGTTGAATGAATAATGCGGGGAAAGGGTTTACTTCTCGATGATCTCCTCTTCCCTTCGACTTGGGCCCTTGTGGAGGGCCGGGTTGTTCTTCCTTGTCTCCCTGGATGCTTCTGTTCCAGCCTTAGCCCACAGGGGTCATTTGGGCTTTTGAGCCTTATTCGTGAGAACGATCGGTTTCCTTGTTTGATTCCGGGCCCGCTCCCCCCTAATTTCAACGGATTCTAGGGGTTGCCGATTCAATGATTCTCATCCTTAAGCCAGATCTGACCGTTCAGGAGTTGCGGTCCCTGGAGGCGCTTGCAGCCTCTTCAGGGAAAAGGTTTTCCTTTGAACCCGAAAAGGGGCGCCTCCAATTTGCTCTCGATGGGCCTGATCCCGATTTGATGGCCCGGGCCAAGCTTTGGCCTGGAGTCCGGGGTGTTTTGGGAGAGGAGGAGCCATTTCCCCTCTGTAAGGCGGGCAAGGGTGGGTTCTGGATCGAAGGCAAAGGTTCGCGCGACTCTCTTTTCTTGGGAAGGGGGCATTTCCAGTGGATTGCCGGGCCTTGCTCAGTCGAAGGCCTTGACCGCTTAAGGAAGATCGCAGGAGCCGTTCGCAAAGCTGGCGCCACAATGCTTCGGGGGGGGGCCTTTAAGCCCAGGACTTCGCCTTATTCTTTCCAAGGGAAAGGGGAGCAAGGTCTGCGGGTTTTGGGAGAAGTGGCGGACGAAACAAAGCTCCCCTTGGTGACAGAGGTCATGGATCCCCGCCAGGTGGGGCTGGTGATGGAGATTTCGGACATGCTGCAGATCGGATCGAGGAGCATGCAAAACTTTCCCCTCCTGAAAGAAGCTGCCCAATCTGGGGTCCCCGTCCTTCTGAAAAGAGGTGGAGCCGCAAGCGCGGAGGAGTTCCTGGGGGCCGTGGAGTTTCTCCTCGCCGAAGGTGCAGTCAAGGTGGCCCTGTGTGAGCGCGGTGTGAGGAGCTTTGATCCAAGTCGACGAAACCTATTGGATCTTTCGATCGTTCCTTTTCTTCAGGAGCGCTATCCCCTCCCAATCCTTGTGGACCCAAGTCATGCCACGGGGCGGCGCTCTCTTGTGCTTCCGATGGCCAAGGCCGCGGTTGTCTCGGGGGCTGATGGAGTCATGGTCGAAGTCCATGATTTCCCCGCCGAAGCTCTCTCGGATGCAGCCCAAGCGCTTGAACTCGAGGATCTGAACAAGCTTGGAGCCTCCCTTATGCTTCTTGCAAAAACCGAAGGGCGTTTGTTGGGTTCCAAAGGTGGGCAAAACGTGGCGCCTCTCTCTCCCTCAAAAATTTCTTCTCCCGAGACATCGATTCCGGAAGAGGATCGGGGAGAGGATGTTTTATCCCTAGCTGACCAAAGTCGAGGACCTGCATGACCACCCCCAAACGAAAACCGTATATTGCCGCCAATTGGAAGATGAATCTGGATCGAACCCGTGTTCTCGATCTGGTGAAAACCCTTAAGGCAAGGCTCGGTGATGGCGAGGACCGAGAGGTCGCTGTTTTTCCACCATCCCTATTCCTGGCCGATGTGGCTGCAGTTTCTCAAGGTTCGCCCATTGGCCTTGGGGCACAAAACATGCATTGGGAGGATGAAGGGGCCTATACCGGGGAGATTTCAGCCCCCATGCTTCGAGGGATCGGCGTGGAGCGGGTTCTTATTGGGCATTCGGAAAGGCGTCATCTATTCTTCGAAAAGGATGAATGGATGGGGCGTAAGATTCGTGCTGCCCTTAGCCATTCCATTTTGCCCATTCTTTGCGTGGGTGAGACCTTGGAGGAAAGAAAAGCAGGGCAGATGGAAGCTGTTTTGCATCGGCAACTTTCCACTGGACTTGAATGGACCAAGGGTGAGGAGCTCTCGAGGATCACAGTGGCTTATGAGCCGGTTTGGGCCATTGGGACTGGAGAGGTCGCCACTCCGGATCAAGTAGGAAGCGCTCATGAATGGATCCGCTCTTGGCTTCGGAGCGAATATGGTGAGGCTCCCGGGGAAAACTGCCGGATTCTCTATGGGGGGAGTGTGAAGCCCGAAAACGTAGGAGCCTTGATGGCTGTTCCCCAGGTAGATGGGGTGTTAGTGGGTGGGGCAAGCCTGAAAGCAGAAACCTTCCTTCCTATCGTAGAGTTTGACGCTTGATCGCTCAAAGGGCAGGGCACAGGATTCACCTGGAATTTGTCTTTCTTTCGGTTAGAATCTTTCACTCTTTTTTCCGCTCGATTTAACCGTGAAATGCCCTATTTGAAGGCTTGTTCCTTTTTTTGTCCTCTCTACATGGGGGGCCAAGTTCCAGATCCAAGAACGTACCGATTATGTTTCTAATCGTTATCAAAACAGTCTTGTGGCTCGCCTTCTTTTTGTCGGCCTTTTTGCTGGTTGTCGTCATTTTGCTTCAAGAGCCAAAGGGAGGGGGTCTGGGAGAAGCTTTTGGGGGCATGGGGGCACAGACCTTTGGGGTCAAAGCTGGGGGGATCAATAAGTTTACCTTTACGGTCTTTGGTCTCTTCCTTTTTTCGGCGGTCATGATCCATGCCCTGCGCCACCAAGGGGAGAGCAAAGCGGCGATCACCCCTAAGATCGAAAAACCGGCTGTGCCCAACGTTCCTGGCCCTGGGCTACCCGGCGGTGGTGGGAGTGGAGGAAAGTAGGGAGAACGCCGACCCTCCTCTTGCCTCCTTAGGGCGAGTCAGGAGTATGACTGGGTTTGCCACTGCCTTCGTGGAGCGGGGGGCTGATCAGGTCCGGATCGAGCTGAGGTCGGTCAATCATCGGCAGTTTCTTTGGAAGGGAAGGCTTCCGGAATCCCTTTCGGCAATGGAACCCTGGGCGGAGGATCGGGCTCGAAAAATCCTGCATCGGGGAACCTTGATGTTGAATGTTCAGTTGTCTTCCCCCAGTCTCGAGCCGATCCCAAGGATCCAAAAGCTTGCCCTTAAAAGCCTTGTTGCACAGCTCCGGGAGCTGATGGAGGAGGGGGACTTGGGCCTTGGAGTGGATTTTTTCTCTGCTCCCTCCATCTTTTTAACCCTTCCCGGGATCGTTAAGGCCGAAGATCGAAGAGAACAGCCCGAGCTGGGTGAGGAGTTTCGTGAATGCTTCAACCTGGCTTTAGACAGATTAGTGGCATCAAGGGAGCGGGAAGGGGCGGAGATCGGAGGCCAGATCCAGGAATTCTGTGCCAAGATTGTCTCTATTCTGGACCTCTACGAAAAAGCTCTTCCCGAATCTCAAAAAGCTTTTCGAGAGCGGCTTCTAAGCCGGGTACAAGAGGCTTTGGGAGAAGCAGGAAACCTTCTTCACGAAGGTGATTTTCTTCGGGAGATCGCGATTTATGCGGAAAAGGGAGATGTTTCAGAGGAGATCTCTCGACTAAAAATCCATGTTCAAGAAATCCTTCATCGTCTGGCCAATGGAGGGGAACTTGGGCGGGCTTTAGAGTTTCATGCTCAGGAACTTTTGCGGGAAGCCAATACCCTTGGAGCCAAAACCTCTGTTCCCAAGCTTTCCCTACAAGTCATTGAGTTGAAGACAACGATCGAAAAAATCCGAGAGCAGGTTTTGAATTTAGAATGAGTCTTTCCTCCCAAGCCGGACATCGTTCCAAACTTGTTGTGATTTCTGGACCATCCGGGGCAGGAAAAACTTCAATATGTAGGAAGCTGGCCGAAGATCCTCAGATCGATCTTTCTATCTCCGCAACAACGCGCCCGATGAGAAAAGGGGAGGTAGATGGGGTTGATTACTATTTTTTAACCAAGGAAGAGTTTGACGCAAGAATTCGGGCAGGTGAGTTCCTTGAATGGGCAGAATATAATAGGAACTTCTATGGAACTCTTCGTTCCGAAGTTCAACGGAAGCTGGAAACAGGTCATTGGGTTGTTTTAGAGATTGAAGTCCAGGGAACACGCCGCTTAAGAGAGGCCGAAGTGGGAGCTATCTATATTTTCATTATGCCTCCCAGTTTGGCCGAGCTCGAACACCGTCTTCGAGCGAGGAAGACCGAGTCAGAGGAAGTGATTCGACGGAGAATCGAAATCGCAAAAAGCGAAATGCACATGTCCCATTTATATGATCATGTGGTGATAAACAAAGACCTGAATCAAGCCGTAGAAGAGGTTCGTCAAAAGATTGGAATCAATGCGGGTGGCCCCTCGTGAAAGCAAAAACAATTGTCCTTGGTGTTGGAGGCGGAATTGCCTGCTTCAAAGCAGTTATGCTGGCAAGCCAATTAACGCAAAGAGGGTTTCAAGTGTTTCCTTTCCTGACCCAAGCTGCGCAGAGTTTTGTGCAAGCCTTAAGTTTTGAAGGGGTTACACAGAATCGTGCTGTTACGGATCACCTAGTTGTGGATGACAAGGGGATCTCTGCAACCCTTCTTGCCGGAGAGGTGGATGCCATGGTGATCGTTCCTGCTACGGCTGATTTGATTGGAAAAATAGCCGCAGGATTCGGTGGAGATTCGGTGACCTTGGCCGCATTAGTTGCTCCAAAACATCGTTTTTTCTGTCCGGCAATGAATGATCGGATGTGGAAAAATGCCATTGTTCAACGAAATGTAAGAATCCTTGAAGAGGCAAACTGGAAGCGCATTGGACCAGAAGATGGTCCTTTGGCGGAAGGTTATTCAGCACCGGGGAGAATGGCAGAACCTGAAACTATTCTTGAATCTATCGTCCAAGAACTAGATTTCTAAAAAAGTGGGATAGATAGGGGCAAGCACCGATTCTTCGGACCTTTTTTTTCTACTTTCTCGGGTTCACCAACAAGGAACCGCTTTTGTCTTGAAGGGATCCCACCTGAAAAAAACCTTGTGGCAAAACCCCTTCTTTGGGATTCAGGCTCTCGAGTTTGCGGATTTTTTTAAGGAAAAATTTATTTCCTTTGAAAAAAAAGAGAGAAAGCGTTTTTCTTTTGGCCAAGATAGTTGCCTTTCTTTCTTATCTTTGAAATGAAGCCGGCAACTTCCTTGTTTTGAATATTCTGTTTTATTTGGTCCCTCCTTTGGATGGGCCTCTTTTCTTATGAAAGGTTTTGGAGAAACACGAATGGCCGCAGCAAAAAAAGGCGCCAAAAAAGCCGGAAAGAGTTCGAAGTCGACGAAAACAAAAAAGGTCACAAGGAAGCGCAGGGATCCCGATACTCGGATTGCCGAATTGGAGCAGAAGATCAAAGAGATAAAGGCTCGAAAAGCCAATAAGGAACTGGCGAATGATCCCGTTTTCAAAGCCCTCCGTACTGTTCGCCGGACCCTAGGCAAAGCTGTTGAAAGCATGGACGGGAGGTCCGGCAGCCTCACTTCGGAGTTTGTGAAGGCTTCTCGGCAGTTCTTTAACCTCCTTGAGCGGGAGTTGGATTCCCTTACCGGCAAAAAGCGCAGGGGAAGGAAGCCCAAGGTTGATTTGGACAAATAACTTTTTTGATTCCTTCATGGAAATTTTCTAAGTAATCGTTCAAATGCATGCAAATTTTAAAAGAGAATTTGCAGGAACGGTTTAACGGGACCGTTTTGCTTCAGGACGGTTATTGCAGGGTGGAACCTTAGCCATGCAGGTTCCTACTTTTGCACAGATGAACGGATTCTTTGGGTCCTGGTCCCGAAGCAAAACGCCCGGTTGGTGAAACCGGGCGATGAATTCCCGGGACCCTCGTCGAGAGGGTCTGTGGGGGGAAAGTTGAATCCCTGGGGCAGGTGCTTGTTCTGCTCAATCAATCTTGGGCAGGGACTCAAGAATTGCGTCAATCTTTTCCAGGCGATCTTGGGGAATTTTAAAACCTGAAGCCCGAGTGTTTTCTACAAGTTGCTCGGGTCTTGTTGCCCCGACAATGACCGAGGCAACATTGTTTTTTCGAAGGCACCAAGCCAAGGCTAGTCCCGCAGGAGGAATCTCAAGATCCCTGGCAATCTCCGCGATCTCCGAAGCGGCTTGAAGATGGGCTTTTCCCATATATTTCAGCATGAATTTGTTGCGCTCGGTGTCTTGAGCCCTTGAACCCTCGGGGGCTGCTTGATCCACACGGTATTTTCCCGTCAGGACGCCTTGAGCGAGGGGTGAAAAGACGATTTGCCCGAGACCGTTTTTCTGACTGGAGGGGATGACTTCTTCCTCAATACTTCTGTTGAAAAGGCTATAAGGAGGTTGGTTCGAAATGGGGGGAACCAGGCCATGATCGGCACAAAGATCCGCGACTTCCTGGATTTGTTTCCCAGTCCAACAGGAAACCCCCCAGTAGAGAATCTTGCCCTGCTTGCAGAGATCGTTCATCGCTTGGGCGGTCTCGAGAATCGGAGTTTCGGGATCGAAGCGATGGCATTGGTAAAGATCGAGGTAATCCGTTTGAAGTCTTCGTAGCGATTGATCGATGGATTCGTGGATGTGTTTTCGAGAGAGCCCCGCATCATTGGGGTTATCACTCATGGGAAAAAAACATTTGCTGGCGAGGACATAATCTTTTCGTTCAAAGCCCTTGAGGGCATTTCCCAAGGCACGTTCGCCGTCACCACGTGCATAAACGTCCGCAGTATCAAATAGATTGATCCCTAGGTCCCAAGCCTTGCGGACTGTTGCGGTGGTGCTTTCTTGATCCACCGAACTCCCAAAGGTCAACCATGAACCGAGAGCCACTTCGCTCACGGCCAAACCACTCTTTCCTAATTTTCGATATTCCACGAGTTCTCCTCCTAGGGGAAATGACCAACAACTTTGACCGAATTTCTCTCATATGCTTTAGTTTGGTTGATTCAAGGAACATGAGGAGGTGAATCCCGCAGATTCGTTCTCATCACTCTTTGATTCAGCTAAGAGGATACAATGTCTTGCAGCTGAATGGCATGGGCATCGAATGATCTCATGGACGAGTTGAAGCAGGAATAGAAAACCTCTGGAGGGTTGCCTGAAGTGAAAGATAAAGGGTCAAACCGAGGTCATACTTCCTCTTTTCCCAAGGTGGAGCATGGGAGCCTCTTGAGGTCCTTGGATCTCGGGAATATCGGTGCGGATCGTTTTCTTCCGCTTGGGAGAGACGGAGCTCGTCGCCTGGATCGAGAAGCTCAGGAACTCCTGGGGATTCCCTCGGTCCTGTTGATGGAGAATGCCGGTCGAGCGGTTGCAGAAGCTGCCCAGGATTTAGGAGCGAACCGAAATGTCCTCATCCTTGTAGGTAAGGGCAACAATGGGGGAGATGGTTTGGCTGCCGCTCGTTTCCTTGCTCCTCGGGCCATTGTGGCCTTGCTGGATCCTTTGGATGCAAGCAAGGTTCCCGATTCCCATTTGATGCTCTCCATTCTTCAGGCTTCAGGAACCGAAGCTTTCTATTCGGTATCTCCCGAAGATCTTTCCAGCATGGCTCGATCCTGCGATCTCATCGTGGACTGTCTCTTCGGGATTGGTTTGAACCGTCCCCCCCGAGGGAAAGCCTCTGAATGGATTCAATGGATGAATGAATCAGGACTCCCCGTCCTTTCTGTGGATCTCCCTTCAGGATTGGATGCCGATACGGGGGAAGCCTTTGATCCCTGCGTTCAGGCTGTGAAAACCTTGACCTTTGCCCGTCCCAAAAAAGGGCTCCTCCAAAGGGATGGGCCTAAACAGTCGGGTCGAATCCAAGTGGCGAGCCTTGGAATCCCCGAACCCTGGGTTCGAGCCTTTGAACTGGAATAGGGTGGATCTTCTATCCGCCCATAAAAAGGGGTTTATGCTTATTCCAGGTATTTTTCGACCTCGATGGCAGCCATGCAGCCAGTCCCCGCAGCGGTGATTGCCTGTCTATAAAAGGAATCCTGAACATCTCCGCAGGCAAAGACCCCTTCGATGGAGGTCGCTGTTCTGTCCGGGAGAGTTCGCAAATAACCCTTGTCGTCACAGTCCAAGATCCCTCGAAAAAGTTCCGTGTTGGGGGTGTGACCGATAGCGAGGAAGAGCCCATCCGTTTTCTGTAGGAACTCCTCTCCCGTTAGATTGTTTCGAAGTTTTAAAGCCGTGACTTTTCCTTCTTCTGGGTCCAAGACATCTACGACAGAAGTATTCCACTGGACCTCGATTTTGGGGTTTTTAAAGACACGTTCTTGCATGATTTTTGATGCGCGGAACTGATCCCTTCGTACGAGCATGTGGACCTTGGATGCGTGGTGCGTCAGATAAAGGGCCTCTTCACAAGCTGAATCGCCTCCTCCAACGATGCATACATCTTTGTCCTTAAAGAAGAATCCATCGCAGGTCGCACACGCAGAAACTCCCCGCCCTTGGAGTTTTTGTTCGTTTTCCAGTCCTAAATAATTCGCTGAGGCGCCGGTGGAAATGATCAGGGTCTCGCAGTGGAACTCGTTGCCGAGGTTGGTTTTCACGACAAAAGGTCGTTGGGTCAAATCCACTTCGGTCGCCGTATCGGGGAGGATCTCTGTTCCAAAGCGAGCTGCTTGGTTTTCAAAGGCCTGCATGAGTTCAGGCCCTTGGATTCCCTGGGGAAAACCGGGATAGTTTTCGACATCGGTGGTAATTGTGAGTTGCCCTCCCGGCTGGAGCCCCTTCAAAAGGATGGGGGAGAGATTGGCCCGGGCTGTATAGATAGCTGCTGTAAATCCCGCCGGGCCCGATCCCAGGATCAGGGTTTTGGCTTTCATAACCATGAAACTTTCCTCAACTTTCTTCCCCGAAAACCATGGATTCCAACTGCCCTTTCGCATGGAGTTCCTTGAGTTCGCTGAATCCACCAATGGGTTTTTGGTGGATCAAAATCAGAGGAACCGATGTGTGCCCGGGAAGGATCTTGCTGGTAAAGGCCCTCCGGTCCGGATGAGTCGTCAAATCTCGTTCCTCATAAGGGATTTTTAACTGGTCCAACAAGGCCTTGGCCTTTTGGCAATAGGGGCATCCAAGGATGGTATAAATCTCGACGTTCGTTGCTTTGGTCACAGTTTCTCCTCAAGGGTTTTCGACGCATTGTTCGCATTATTCATGCCTCTGCTTCATCTACCAGGCGTTTTTTTAGAGTTAGGATCTACACCGCTTTCTCCAAGATCTCGAGATTCTTTAGGAGATGTTTTTCTCCAAGACCAGGATTCTCCGAGATCCCCGGGCTTTTCCCAGAAAGCTATGAGTCCAAGGGGGCGATTGCTTGATGCAAAGGCCTCCTGGGACTGTGCCTTATTTCTGGAAATAGGGAAATATGGATGAAAGAGCAGGACCACAGGTCTTTGTTCGGAAGTTGCTCCAAGGGGTCCGCCATTTCCAAGGGATGCATTCAAGGGATTTCCTCGAAATCTCGATAAGAAGGGAGTCCACAACACAGGGAGTCCTCTTGAAGATCATCCTCCTACTTCTCCCCTTTTTTCTTTTTGCCGGTTGTGAGAGAGAAAACTCGGCTGCCGAAATTGCAAGCACCCGCCTGGAGTCCTTCCAGGGGTTGTTAAGGAAAAAGGATGGCTTGGGTTTGATGGGGATCTTGACGGAGTCGAGTCGTCGATTCGTTCCAGCCTTATTAAAGAAAACCCCCGGCGAGCAGGCTCCCCTTCTCCTCTCCGTGAAACGGAATGGAAGCCGGATTGAAGCCCGAATGAGAGATCCCAATCCCGGAGCGATCGTCCCCGAGGGGACCTTCATTCTCGTCAAGGAGGATGGAGAGTGGCGCATTGACTTGGTGGCGACCGCAGGTGCTAACTCTCACGAGGTCGCCCTCCCAGGGAATTCGACACGGATTGTCCCTACCCGGCTGTCGAAAAAAAAGCTGGAAGAAGCAAGGCGCATCTTCGAGGCCTCCTATCGGCGCTCTTCCGGCTCCAAATAATCCTTGAGGAGCTCCCTTGCGACGGCGTCAGGATCCATTGCTTGCGTGGCCGATCGGAATAAGGATTCGAGAGTTCCTCCTTTCTTCTGTAAGCATTCTTCCATGCTGCCGGCTGCGACTTGCTTCCCTTCGGCGAGAATGAGAACCTTGTCAGCAATGCGCTCCACAACATCCAGCATGTGGGAACAGTAGAGAATGGCACATCCTTGCTCGCAAAGGAGGGTCAGAAGTTGGCGGAAGACCAAGGTGGTCTCCGCATCCAATCCGCTCAGAGGCTCATCCAGAATGAAAATCTTGGCCTCGGTCATGAGCGCAAGGGCAAGAACTACCTTTTGTTTCATCCCCTTGGAAAAGGAGATGGTGGCCTGATCCATAACTTCCGAAAGCCCAAGGGTTCCAAGCAGGTGTTCCGTTCTTTCCTGAACCTTTTTTTCCGGGAAGCCAAAAAGTCGCCCCCGGAGTCCCAAGATTTCTCGAGGAGTTAATCCCTCATAGAGCTGGGCATTCTCTGGCATATAGGCCAGGAGCGTTCGGGCTTCTTGAGGCTTCTCCCTCATGTCGTACCCACCCAGAACAATCTTCCCTTCCTGTGGGGTTTGGAGGCCGATCAGGCAACGAACCGTGGAGGATTTACCCGCCCCGTTGGGGCCGAGGAGGGCAAGGATTTCTCCTGGCTGAACCTCGAATCCCAAGCCATCAACGGCGAGTTGCTTCCCATAGCGGACGACGAGGTTTTCGACCTGAATCATGCTCTGGATCCTTGGAAAGCTTTCCTCCGAATGCAAGGCCCTTTTTCTTCAAGCCATTGCTGGCAGCCTCCAATGTGGGGAAGTAGAATCTTTCCTCCAAATTGAGAATCTTTTTCATCTGGCCAAGGGGAAGTCTTGGAAACTGTGCAACGCAGGGAAGCTCGTGAGGTCCGCATCGGATCCGTAACCATAGGTGGGGATCATCCCATTGCTGTTCAATCTATGACCACGACTCGGACGGAGGATGTGGATGCGACTCTTGGAGAAATCCATGAGTTGGAGGAGGCCGGGGTGGAGATGGTTCGGGTGGCCGTCCCCTTTGAAAAAAGTGCCCGGGCCTTGGTCGAGATCAAATCCCAAATGAAGGTTCCCCTGATTGCCGACATCCACTTTGATTCGCGGATGGCTTTGCTTGCGATGGAGGCGGGTGTTGACAAGATTCGACTGAATCCCGGCAACATCAGCCAGAAAAAGAGGGTGGAGCGGGTGGTGGCCATGGCCAAGGAACGAGGGATACCGATTCGTATCGGGGTGAACTCGGGTTCGGTTGAAAAAGAATTTTTAGAGCGTTTTGGGCGTCCCAGCCCTGAGGCCATGGTGGAGAGCGCTCTGAAGCATGTGCGCATCCTTGAGGATCTTGAGTTTTACGACATCGTTGTTTCCTTGAAATCTACCGACACGCTTGCGGCCCTTCGGGCATACCGCTTGGCCGCCAAGAGGATGCCCTACCCCTTGCATCTCGGAATCACCGAAGCAGGTAAACCCGGCTACGGTGAACTCAAGTCTGCTGCGGGACTGGGAGGACTTTTGCTGGATGGTATTGGGGATACCATTCGGGTTTCTCTCAGCGGACCTAGTGTGGATGAAATCAAAGCGGGTTTCGACATCCTTCGGGCAACAGGGAGGCGCGTTTTGGAACCCGAAGTTGTGGCCTGCCCCACCTGTGGTCGTATCGAAATCGATCTCTTCCCCCTGGTTGAAAAGATCGAGGCCTTCGCAAAAGGGCTTGGAAAGCGTCCCATCAGGATCAGCGTCCTAGGGTGTCCCGTGAATGGTCCAGGGGAAGCCCGGGAAGCGGATATTGGCCTCGCGGGAGGTCGAGGAGTTGGTTACATCTATCGTCGAGGTGTGCAGGTTCGCAAGGTCGAAGAGCATGAGATGCTCGAAGCTGTAAAAGAGGAAATCCTGAAATTCCTCGAAGAAGGGACCCTGGAAGAGGGGGCAAAGGTCGGATCATGAAGAATACGGGAATGGATATGGGGAACGGGATGGGGGAGCAACCGGTTCTTTTGGTGACCAAGGAATTTGTTTTTGACGCCGCGCACCAACTCCCGGATTACGATGGGAAGTGTGAGAGACTTCATGGGCACACTTGGAAACTGCATGTGACGGTCCGAAGTCAGGTGAACCCTAAAAGCGGAATCGCCTATGATTTTGTGAAACTGAAAAAGATTGTGATGGAGCGAGTGATTGATGTGTTGGATCACAGCTTCGTAAATGATTATTTGGAGCATCCCAGCGCTGAGAACCTTTGCTTGTTTGTGTGGGAGAAATGCAAGGACCTTCCCCTGTATGAGGTGAAGGTCTGGGAGACACCTACGAGTTTTGCGACCTACAGGCCTGGGTTGTAGCCGGCTTCTCCAGGATCTCAGGGATCCTGTTCGAAGTAGAAGCCACCTATTGCTTTTGGGACAGGTTTGAAGAAAAAAGATCTCATTCCTTAAGCGAGCGCAGGAACCCATCCAAGCGCTGGAAAATTTTTGCCCAATCGTAACGCTCCTCCATGGCTTTTCGGGCTGCTTTCCCCATGCGTTCACGCTCCTTGGGTTCTTCCAGGAGCTTCAGGATGGGAGCCTCCATCTCCCGAACACTGTCGACGACGCAGAGTTCCTCTCCCGGAACCGCATTGATGCCCTCAAAGGCTTTTTTTGTACAAACAACCGGAAGTCCCATCGCCATCGCCTCAAGGACCTTGTTTTGGATCCCTCTCGCAATCCTCAAAGGGACGACCGCGATCGAGGCTCGGCGAAACCAGGGGCGCGTATCTTCCACAAACCCTGTCACCTCAATCCCCGTGCGTGTTCCCAGGCGCTGTATGGTCGGCAAGGGGTGGCTCCCCAGAACAATGAACCGGCACTCCGGCATTTTCTTTTGGACCGATCCGAATACTTCTTCCACAAAAGCTTTCACTCCGTCCACATTGGGGTGGTAGTCCATGACTCCCGTAAAGATCAGAGTCCCCTCCTCCCGCTCATGAAGAGGGCCGGGCTGAAAGGTCTCAAGGTCCACGCCATTGGGAAGGACTTCGACACGGGGGCCGGGGATTTGTTTTTCGAAGAGCGTTTTCTCCAGGGGGCTTACAACCAGGTTTAAGTCCATTGCCGCAGCCAGCTTTTTCTCGAAACCGAGCAGAGACCTTGCTTCTCTCCCATAGATCCAGCGACCCAATGGACCTGCATGCTTGGCATATTGGTCCCACTTATCCGAATCCAACTCCGCAAAATGGGTGATGAAGGGGATCCCCGTTTCGGCCACTCCAGGTTGAAGGAAATACCAACCCATGGAGGAGGAATAGGCCAGACAGAAGTCGGGTTTGAAGCTCCTCATCCATTCTTTCATTTGCATGAGGAGGCCCTTGTCATGGAAATAACGGAGCGTTAAGGCATCTCTTCCCAGCAAACCCAGGAGGCTTGTGATCTTGCGGGTTTTAGGATGCATCTTGGCGGCGTAAATTTCGATCCCAAGGGAGCGCAGGTGCTCGATGGCAGGTTCATCCTGGCCGGGGACTTGGAAACAACCAACCCTGATCTCCGCCCCGCAGGCCTGAAAATGGCGAAGCAGGTTCCATGTGGTGATCCTGTCTCCCCTATTGGGGGGCCAGGGCATCCGATGGCTCAGAAAAATCACTCGTTTCCCGGACAGTTCCATGACAGTGCTTCAGCTTGGCACCAATCAAATCCGAAACAAGAAGAAGCTGACCAGTCAACGGCCAAAAAGGCAGCATCATGGAGAGAGGAATTGCGGATGAGTGCCACTGAAAACGCGAAAACCCCGAGCATCTTGGATCTGATCAATCGGACTCTCGAGCTCCCCACCCTTCCCGATGTCCTGGTCAAGTTAAATGAGGTCATGGACGACCCCGAGAGTTCTGCGGAGGAAGTCGCCCAGGTGATCAGCATGGATCCTTCCGTGTCGGCGAACATTCTCAGGATCGTGAACTCGGCCTATTTTGGCCTCCAAGTCCGAGTGGGGTCCATTAACCTCGCTGTTTCTATCATGGGCTTTAAAATGACCAAGAAGGTTGCCCTTAAAGCAGCCATCTTCAGTGTTTTTGCTAAGAATGCGGGGGCAAAGATCCCGGACTTCGATCCGAATCTCTTTTGGAAGCATTCGATTTACACGGGAACCTTGGTGAGGGCCTTGGGCAAGAAATCCGAGATCTTTTCCGGGCATCACCCCGAGGATCTTTACATTTGCGGGCTTCTCCACGACATTGGAAGGATTATTCTTCTGGAAAAGGCGACCGAACCCTTTGCAAATGTGTTGTCCACAGCCAGGACCACCCAACGGTCGGTTGTAGACTTGGAACAGGAGATCTTGGGCTATACCCATGCGGATGTGGGATCAGTCCTCGCGATCAAGTGGTATCTCCCCGAGGATCTGACAATCGCGATTCGCTACCACCACAATCCGGAGAGGGATCCCTTCCATAAGTCACTCTCTTCATTGATTTGCTTGGCCGACCAAGTGGCGGGAGTTAAGGGACGCGGCTCCTTCGCCCAAATGGAATACGCAATGCCAGGGCCCGAGCTCTTTGAAGCGGTTGCGCTCACTCCGGAAGATGTAGATCAGGTCTGTGCCGAGTTGGGCGAGGGCGGTGAGTCTGCCGATCAATGGTTGTGATTTGCCAAGCATTTCTCAGCTTCTTGACCGGATAAAGCCCTCCTTGTTTCGATTCACCCGGACCTTCGCTATCCTTCGCGAGAAGTGCGCTTCTCTACGTCCTTCTTCATCACTCTCCTCAGCAGCTTGACCATTGTCATTTTGGACAAAGGCTCAGGTTTATTGATCTTGAAGCTGCTGGCGGATCGACCCGATCTCAAGGGAGGTTTGGATCTCCTCTCGACCTTTCCCTTCATCTTGATGGCAGTTTCCAACCTCGGTCTGGCCACCTCCCTGATTTATTTTGTTCGTCGGGGAGAAGCCACAGTTCGAGAAGCCGGTGAAACCACCGCTATGGTCGCCGTCGTATGGGGAGGGATTTGCGTTCTCGCTGCCTTGTTGGTCCTTCAGGTCCTAGCGGCCTTTCATCCCGAGGTTGAAGTCCCTGCGATGAGCTTGGTCCTTCCTCTTTTCCTTGCGACCCCTTTTATGCTGATTGTCAGCTACCGCAATTCCATTCAGTTAGCCCTGGGCCAAATCCGCGCTTACAACCTGATTCATCTGATACCCAGCTTGACCTATCTTCCCATTTTCCTTCTTTTTTATTTTCTTCTTACAAATAAGGACGCGGCGCATGCCGTGGTCTATGCACGCTTCCTTCCGGCTGTCCTAACTGCCTCGATCATTCTTTGGTTGGTGCGAAAAGAGGTCCCCCTCCTTCCCAAGTTTCATCGCAAATTTTTTTGGAAGGCCCTTTCCTTTGGCTGGCGCGCCAACCTGAACTCAACCCTGACCTATCTCAACCACCGGGTGGATCTCTTTTTGGTCAGGCTTTTTTATGCTCCCACCGGCTTCGCCATGCTCCAGGCGGTTTTCCTTCTCCTTTTTTTAGGGATCCCTCTCGGCCCTGGCCGATCCCTAGAGATGCGGATGATTCGAGAAGAAGTTGCCTTTTATAGCCTGGCTGTGACCCTCGCCGAGCTTGTTTGGTATTTTCCCGATGCCATGCGGGATCTCCTCTTTACCAAGGTCGCAGGAATCAAGGAGGAGGAGGCGCGGGTGTTTACACCTGTCATCTGTCGCAACATGTTTTGGATCTGCGCAGTGGGGGGGGGGCTGATTTATTTCATTTACGACCCATTGATGGGGCTTTGGATGGGGGATTCGTGGGAGACCCTTTGGCGGGGCAAGGTTTCAATGGCGCTAACCTTCCTGCTTCCCGGAACTCTGTTTTTTACGATTGCCAAGGTTCTCCAGGCGGACCTGACCGGCCGTGGGTTCATCAACGTCTGCTTGTTTTTGAGTGGACTTGTCCTTGTTTCCATGACCCTCTTGGATGTCTTTTTGATTCCTCGGTACGGAGCCGCAGGAGCCTCATTGGCCTCGAGCATGGCCTATGGCTTGGCTGCCATTGCCACGATCCTGGCGTATCAAAAGCGGACTGGGGTCCCTCTAAGAGCACTTTTGATTCCCCAGCGAAAGGATTGGGAAATTTACAAAGGATTCTTTTTGAGGTTTCGGAGGAAGCATGGGGGTTAAGGATGCCGAGTTAGGGGTCGCTGTGATCATTCCCGCTTTCAAGTCCTCCCGCTTTCTTGGTGAAGCCCTCCATTCTGTATTTGCCCAAACCCTCCCTCCGGCCGAGATCATCGTCGTGGATGATGGGTCCCCCGAAGACGAGGAGGCGGTGGTGGCTCCCTATCTGGACCGGGTCACCTATGTGCGCAAGGACAATGGCGGACCTGGTTCCGCCCGCAATCTTGGGGTGGCCCTGACCTGCTCGCCGCTGATCGCTTTTTTGGATGCGGATGATCTCTGGGAGCCTCAAAAACTTAGGACCCAGGTTGCCTTCATGCGACAGAATCCCAAGACCCTCCTGGTGGGAGCCGACGCCTGGGAATTTGGAGAGGGTGTCCCCCTTCGCCGCTGGTCGCGGACCGGAGAGCGGCAGGGGGCGCCTAAGCTGGGCCTGGAAGATTTGGTAGCCAAAAATGGCCTCCCGACACTGACGGTGATGCTGCGCCGGGAGGCCTTTGAGCGCTTGGGAGGGTTCAGCGAGGATCGGGCCTTGATTGCGGTCGAGGACTATGACCTCTGGCTTCGCATGGCAGAGATTGGAACCTTGGGCTATGTGGATGAGCCCTTGGCCCGATACCGACGAAGGGGAGCCAGTCTCTCGGGGACGCGACGCTTCCTCGAAGGGGTGTCCCAGGTTTTGACCCGTGTAATTCAGCGGAATCCGGAGAGGCCGGAGTTGCTTGCCTTGGCGCGTAAACGCAGAGCAGGGCTCTTTTTGGACTTCGCTCGGGAGCTGCAGGATCGGGGTCATTCCAAGGAATCTTTTTCCGCCATCCTAAAATCTCTGGCCCTTGTCCCATCCGACCTAAAGGCCTGGAAGCTCATCGGACGAGGATGCCTCTATCGTTTCCATAGGAAGAGGAATTCTGGGAATCCTTGACTTTTCTCAGTCTTGACTTTGACCTTAGAGACATTCGGCAGTAAGCCGTGCCCCCTTTGGAACCATTTACCATTTCCATCCGAGCTCATCTTTGATGAGAATCGGAGCCTGATTCACCCTCTATGGCAAAAAACCTGGTTATCGTCGAATCCCCCGCGAAGGCGCGGACTCTGTCCAAATTCCTCGGTCCTGAGTATGAGGTCGAGGCCAGCATTGGGCATATTCGCGACCTTCCCCAATCGGCCTCCGAGATCCCCGAGAAGGTCAAAAAAGAGAAGTGGGCCAGGTTGGGAGTGGATGTGGAGAATGGGTTTAAGCCCCTCTATGTCATCCCTTCCCAGAAAAAGGCTCATATCAGGCATCTCAAGAGCCTTCTCAAAGAAGCAGAGATCCTCTATCTGGCGACTGACGAGGACCGTGAGGGGGAGAGTATTTCCTGGCATCTGATGGAAGTTCTCAAACCCAAGGTTCCCGTCAAGCGCTTGGTGTTCCATGAGATCACCAAGAAGGCCATCCTCGCGGCCCTGGAGTCCCCCCGGGAAATCGACCAGGATCTTGTCCGGGCCCAGGAGGCACGGAGGATTGTGGATCGTCTCTACGGCTATACGGTCTCTCCTCTGCTTTGGAAGAAGGTGCGCCCTCGCCTCTCGGCGGGGCGGGTCCAATCCGTGGCCGTGCGCCTCATCGTGGAGCGCGAGCGGGAGCGAATGGCCTTTTGTGTGACGGAATACTGGGATTTGGAGGGCCTCTTTGCCAAAGAAGGCAGCGAATTCTCCGCGACCCTGGTTCGCTTTGGCGAGCGGCGCGTAGCGACGGGCAAGGATTTTGATCCGAACACCGGAACGCTTAAAAAACCGGGTTTGGAAGGACCGATTCACCTGAGCGGTCCCAGGGCGCAACAAGAAAAGGAGCGTCTTTGGGGCAAGCAGGCAAAGGTTTTGAGAGCGGAGCCCAAGCCCTTTACCGAGCGACCCTTTCCTCCCTTCACGACTTCCACCCTCCAGCAGGATGCCAACCGCCGGATGAACTTCGGTGCCCGCCGGACCATGGACCTTGCGCAACGGCTTTATGAGATGGGCTTCATTACCTATATGCGAACCGACTCGACCAATCTCTCCCAAGAGGGTTTGGCAGCTGCCCGAGCGGCGATCGCTTCCCGCTTCGGACCCGATTACATGCCCGAGTCGCCGCGCTTCTACAAAAAAAAGGTCAAGAATGCCCAGGAGGCTCATGAAGCCATTCGCCCGGCGGGGGAGACCTTTGTCGATCCTAATGTGGTTGAAAAGAGCTTGGGCAAAGATGCCCGTCGGCTTTACGAGTTGATCTTGGGCCGGACCCTTGCCTCCCAAATGAAGGACGCCAAGGGCCAGCGTCTCCAGGTGGAAATCCAAATCGAAGACGCGGTTTTCCAGACCTCGGGCAAAACCTATGACTTTTTAGGGTTTCACAAAGGGCTCGCCCTTTCCGGCAGTAAAAACGGGAAGGCAACTGAAACCCACCTGCCTCCCATGAAGGTGGGGGATCTCGTCGATACAGTTTCTCTTGAGGCCAAAGAACACAAGACTCAACCCCCTGCCCGGCTGACCGAGGCCACCCTTGTCAAGGAGTTGGAGGCCCGTGGTATTGGTCGACCCAGCACGTACGCCTCCATTATTGAGACCATCCTGAAGCGAGCCTATGTCCGTAAGGTCGGGCACGCCCTCATTCCTACCTTTACTGCCTTTGCTGTGACGAAGCTGATGGAAGATTATCTTTCCAACCTGGTGGATTACAGCTTCACGGCGGGGATGGAGGATGAGCTGGATCAGGTCTCGCTCGGGAAGCTGGACCCCCAAGAATACTTGACCCGTTTTTTCTTTGGGGAAGGTCAAGGGGATGCCGTGAAGGGTTTGAAAGATATCTTGGCCGAAGTGGAGGAGGAAATCGACCCACGCGTCGTTTGCGGGATTC
Source organism: Planctomycetota bacterium (assembly GCA_026984035.1). Taxonomy (GTDB): domain Bacteria; phylum Planctomycetota; class UBA1135; order UBA1135; genus HyVt-539. The sequence continues at coordinate 5,895 of JALSSW010000201.1, read as the reverse complement.
CCCTGGGAGAAGAGGACGGGGTCTTGGTCGAAGTCCGGGTGGGCCGCTATGGTCCCTTCCTTTCCTGGGGGGACCAGCGGGCTCCTGTTCCCGATGAGATCGCTCCCGATGAGTTGACCTTGGAATATGGCCTGGAGTTGCTCAAAAAAGCCGCCGCCGGCCCTCGAGTGATCGGAAACGATCCAGAAACCGGTAAGCCGGTCTATGCCAAGACGGGCCGTTTTGGTCCCTACGTTCAGTTGGGGGATCCCGGAGAGGGTGAGGAGGAAAAGCCCAAGATGGCTTCTCTGCTCGAGGGGATGGATCCTGAGACTATCACCCTGGAGGAGGCCCTTGGGCTCCTTTCCATGCCCAGGCTTGTGGGAAAACACCCCGAATCGGGGGTCGAGATCATGGCGGCGAATGGGCGTTATGGGCCTTATATTTCTTGTGGCAAGGAGACTCGTTCCCTTCCGGCGGGGGTTTCCCCTCTTCGTGTGGGTCTCCAGGAGGCCTTGACCTTGCTTGCCGCACCCAAGAAGCGCGGGGTGCGAAAAAAGAGAGAACCCCTCAAAGAGCTTGGACCCCATCCTGAGACTGAGGCAGCGGTCAAGATCCTGGATGGCCGTTTTGGACCTTATGTCACTGACGGGACCACGAACGCATCCTTGCCCAGAGGGACAACCATCGAAGAGGTCACCCTTGATCTTGCCGTAGATCTCTTGAAAGAACGGGCTGCCCGGGGACCGGCAAAGAAGAAAAAGAAAAAAGCAAAGAAAGCAAAGAAGGCAAAAAAAGCCACAAAGGCGAAGAAAAAGTAAAGCAAAAATAGTGTCTTTTCCCATGGGGCATTTTGACCAAATCCTTTTCCGGGGATTCTCCGATCGTGACTTGGGGGAAGCCTTCCGCTAAAATCTCTGCCCTTTTCGGAAGAAATACCGCAAAACGCCTCCCAGGAGCTTGAATTCAAGATGCAGATCAAAGAAATCCCAGTTGAGGGTTATGAAAAGGTCGTTGAGGCCAAGGATGAAGAATCCGGACTTCATGGGTTCATCGCAGTCCACAATACGACCCTCGGGCCGGCTTTGGGAGGGATGCGCATGTGGCCCTATTCCGATCGGGAGGCAGCCCTCAACGATGTTCTGCGTCTCTCCAAGGGAATGACTTATAAATCAGCCGTGGCCCACACGGGGCTGGGCGGAGGAAAGTCCGTCATCATTGGGGATCCCTCGATGAAGAGCGAAGCGCTCTTTCGTGCGATGGGACGTTTCGTGGATTCTCTGGGAGGGCTCTATATCACGGCAGAAGATGTCAACACGACCATCGCCGATCTGGAAAATGTTCGGAAGGAAACCAAGTATGTGACTGGCTTGAGCCGTGAGTCCGGTTCCTCTGGCAATCCCAGTCCTTATACCGCCCATGGTTGCCTCCTGGGCGTGATGGCTTGCTTGGAGCGTGTCTTTGGAAGCAATAGTTTCGAGGGCAAAAAGATAGGTGTCCTCGGAGTCGGGGCGGTGGGCTCGGTTATGGCACGCGAAATGAGCAAGCGAGGAGCCAAGGTCTTTGCCCACGACATGCGCGAAGAGAAGGTCGCTGTCCTCGTCGAAGAGGCTGGCGTCGAACCCGCATCCGAAGATCAGCTTTTGACCATGGATTTGGATGTCTTCTCTCCCTGCGCCTTGGGAGGGGGGCTCAATGAAAAGACCATTCCGACTCTTGGGGCAAAAATCGTCGCCGGATCAGCCAACAACCAGCTCTTGGTTCCCGAAGATGGGGATCGCCTGCGGGAGCGTGGGATCCTCTATGCCCCGGACTACGTGATCAATGCCGGCGGGATCATTAACGTCGCCGTCGAACTTCTCCCCGGAGGTTACAAGGAGGAGGTCGCCCTCGAGAAGATCAAGCGCATTCCTGATGCTCTCCACGAGGTCTTCGACCTTTCGGACAGGGAGGGGATTTCTACTTCGAAGGCCGCGGACCTCTTGGCTGAACACATCCTGGCAGAAGGACGCAAACAGAAGGGATGAATATGCCCATGGCCCACTGGGTCCATTGGTGGACCGGACCCAGGGTCCGCGTGGAGAGATACACGACATAGCTGAGAGGCCCTAAGACCCCCAGGACACGCAGGGGAAGAAGGCGTTTGGCCTCTTCCTCTTCCTTTTCTGCTGAGAGGGTCCCTGTAGGGGGTGCAAGAAGAAGAAAAGGAATCCACCAGAAGGCATACCAGAGATTGGGGAAGGAGAGCCCAAGGCCGACAACAAAGGCCATTGTGCGAGCTGCTGCCCATGCGAAAGCCTCTCCTCGAAAGACCCGCCGGGCTTCAAACAGGGCGTAAAGGACACCTATTCCCATGAAGATGCGCCGGAAGATCAGATCGACCGGCAGTCCGAGGATGAGGCCCAATAGGTGTTGGAGAGAAGCTCCCTCAATCTCTGCCTGCTGGGTCAAAAAGGCCAGCCCCGTCTCGCGCCAAAACACCAGCCAGCAGAGGCCGAAAAGGAGGACACCCACCAAATTTCCCCAGAGGGTGGGGCCGAGGCGTTTTTTGCGTAGGGCTGCGGCAAAGAGGAGGGGGAGCAGGGCCAGGGGGGTGAACTTGATTAGGACACCCATCCAAAGGAGGAGGGATGCCTGAAAAAAGGCGTCTTTTCGGAGGGCAAGGACTGTGGCGAGCAGGGGGAGGACCAGGAGGGCGTCGTTGTGCCCGCTGAGCAAGGCTTCTGTCAGGACAAAGGGGTTGAGGAGGAAGGCCAGCATAAGGGCGGTTCCCCCGTGCCGTTCCAGGAGGCGTCCTGCTTGGATAAGCGTTCCCATCAAAGCGGCCTTGAACAGAAGAGCTCCCGGGAGCAGGGCTAGGAGGGAGCTGTTGGCTCCTTTTGGCAGAAGGGCAGAGACGAGATTGCTGAGCCATGCTGCCCCCGCGGCCAGAAGGAGGGCAATGGGCCCGTAAGGGTTGGGGTTTTTGCCCCACCCCTTGGCCAGGGCCATCAGAGGATCCTGGGTTGCTAGGTCCTCTGGTGGGTGGGCGTAGGGGTTGGTGAAATGCACGGCCAACTCTCGCCCCCGAATGATGTAGATCCCCAGGTCCTCCGAGAGGAAGGCAGGCACAAGAACCATGACAGCGAGCAGCCCAATGCTTTCCCGCAAGCTCGTGATCCTAGGTCGCAAGAGGATGAGGGACAGCCATGCAAAAAAGCCGAGAGCTTCGGCCAAATGGAGGATGGGGGCGAGGGCTCCTCCCCAGAAGAAGAGGTGGCGGATGGCGACGGGAAAGAGGATGAGAGCGCTCAGAAGGGCCGTCTGCCAGCCAGACCTTCGGTTTTGCCCGAGCAGGTTCATTTCAGGAGGTCCATTTGAAGGAGGTCTCCGTAGAGGTCGAGGAGGCTTTCCGCATGTCGGCGCCAGGTGAAGTTCCGAGCGCGCGCCAGCCCCTCCTCTCTTTTTTGTGTGCCTGTCCCCTCCAGGCATTCCTCAAGGGTTTTGAGCATGTCCGAAGGATCTTCGGGGTCAAAGAGAGCCGCCAATCCTCCCGCAGCCTCCTCCATCCCCGATCCTCTGGAGCAGGCGACGGGGGTCCCCCGCGCCATCGCCTCGAGAATCGGGATTCCCCAGCCTTCTACAAGAGAGGGATATACAAAGAGATCCGCTCCTTCAAAGAGCGCCCGCAGCGTGGTTTTCGGCACATAGCCGGGAAAGCGGAGCCGCTCTGCCACCCCGAGTTCCCCGGCCAGTGCCTGCAGCTCCTCCCGCTTTTCCCTCCCCAAGCCACTCAGCACCAGGAGCCGTTCATGGAGGACACCCTTTTTTTGGAGCCCGGCCAGAAGGGGAATCAGGGCCCTGGTGTTCTTACGCTCCAGGTCGGCCCCGATCGCGAAGAGATAGGGCTTTCCCTCACAGACCTGTTTCCGTACCTCTTCTGCTTCCTCGGGGGCGGGATCCTCGAGATAAAAGGGGTCCACCCCATTGTAGAAAACATGAACCTTCTCCGGCGCCGCCCCGAAACGTTGGACAATCTCTCTCTTGCTGAACTCCGAGACAGTAACAATGGCATCGGCCCTGCGGACAAAAGCCCCCGTCCGTTTTCGGGCATAGCGCACAAAGCTGTCTTCCAAATCCGCGTTCAGCCAGGTCACGATGACATCGTGCAAGGTCATCACGAGCTTGCGCTTTTTGCCGAACAACATCCGAGGGGGCAAGCTGTTAAAGGTCCCATGGTGCAGTGCAACCCTGTCCCGAAGCAGCCTCCAGGGGAGCCCCAAACGCTCCCAAGACATGTAGCGATACCCAGGCAGGTCAAAACGCAGGGGACGCTGCCCCCTCGGGATCTCCTGCAGATCCTGCGGCCGCTCCCGTTCGTGGTAGAGCAGGAGCTCCATCTGCGGCGCCAAAGCCCCAAACTCACGCATCAGGTGGCGGACATACAGGCCGATCCCTCGAGGGTTTTCACGAAAACCCTCCCGCGCGTCCAAGCTGATTCGAGGGAGGCCCTCTTTAGTCGATCCGGGTGGTTGGGATGGCGCCATCTTCGGTGATCATCAGAGTGTGTTCGTGCTGGCTGATCCTGACCCCAAGTTTTTCAGCCAGAGGGGGATATTCGTGGAGGAGCCGTTTTTTCCGCAGAAAGGCCAGGACCTTCTCGCTTTCCTTGGGCGTAAAGAAGCGATGCAGATCCCGTCTGGCGAAGGGGAGTCGGTGGTAGGCGTCGAGAAACTGCCGGATCTCTTCTGGGAGCTTGTCCTTGATCTTCAACGGTCTCGATTGTTGGAAGACCTCGGGCTTTCCGACTTCTGCGATATAGCCTTTTCCGTCTGTTGCGAAGGGTTCGATCGCGATCGTCTGCCCGGGCTTTAGCCGGACATTGCTTCCATCATCGTAATTCGGAATTTGGGGAGCGCAGTGGATGTTGAACCGAGCGACCCCATGGCCCGTCAGGTTGAATACGGGCCTGAGTCCCATGGCTACGATTGCGTCGTGGATGGTCCGCCCGATGGTGGAAACGGGGACTCCCGGGCCGGCCACCGCGATGGCGTTTTCCAGGGCCATCTTGGAGGCCATCATCAAGGGGCTCCCATCCCCGTCCCTAAGATCCACCGATACAGCGTTGTCCGCGATGAATCCGTTCACATGGGCGCCCAGGTCCAACTTCAGGATGTCCCCCGGCTCGACCCGAGTCGGATCTCCTGGTGGGGGACAGTAGTGGGCCGCAATGTGGTTTCGCGAGATTTGACTGGGAAAGGCAGGCTCCCCGCCCATCTCCCGGATTTTGTCATCACAAGCTTGCACGATATCTGCGAGAAGGGCGCCCGGCTGAATGCGTTTCCTGCCAAATTCCCGGACTTCCGCCGCGATCCGACCCGCTTGGAGCCATTGCTCTCGATCCTCTGGTTTCATAGGACGGCAAGGATAGCGGCTCCTGTCTGGAATACTGGTGGAAAAACCTTGTGGAAAACCCTGGTGGAAAACCCCTCCGGGGGTTTTGGGTTAGAAACGCTTCTAGCGTTTTTGTGTGGAATGTTTTTTTGGGGCTTTGATTTTTGGTGTTCCTGAAAGCCCGGAGGGCTTTTGACCGAAAAACCCGCGGACGGGTTTTCCACCAGGGTTTTCTACCGCCTTATCGGTATTCTAGAGCGATCACGGGCACCTGTCCCAGTGCGGTTGGGATCCCACGCACGGTGGCCATGGATCCCTTGCCCTTTGCCAGCACGGTTCGAATCCCAAGATCCGGAGGAGTCCCCACGCTCCAAGTCGGAACCTGGACAAACCCCATGTTTGCCGAGGCCAGGCCCTTCCCTTTTTTTTGCAGAAGGGTGATTCCCTGAGCGAAGATTTGCACACCCGAAATACCGGGAAGCGAATAGGGGATCGGCAGAAACCCCGCCACAGGAAAGCGCGCCCGTCCCAATCCATCGGCCT
>JALSSW010000200.1 GCA_026984035.1 Planctomycetota bacterium | reverse complement strand
CCCGGCGTGACCGAAAACTGGCGGACAGAGGTTCGCGCCCAGTGGGCACTTTTCGCTCCGGGACGTCGAGAAGGACATCTCGGCGCTCGCGAAGCCAAGCGATCCGCCGAGGCCATGCGGCACTTCGTCGAGAACCGTCTCCTCAACGCGGGTGTCCAGGCCTTTGAAGGTCTGATCGCCGCCCAGGACCTTGCCCATGTCATTCGGGAAAATGTGAAGGTCGTCAAAGAGCGCCTCAGGACGACACAAGAACGACACAAACAAGGACTCGCCCTAAAGGTGGATGTCCTCCGCCTTCGCACCCGCCTTGCCAAAGCCAAACAAGAAGCACAATCAGCAGACCTCGCCGCTCAAAAGGCTGAAGCCGCCCTCAATCGACTCATGGGGCTGCGGGCGGACAGCCCCTTGACCATATCCTCGCGGGACATCGGGGCGCTGGAGACACTGCCCCCTTCTCTCGACCAGGCCATCCGCAGGGCTCGCCGCGAACGGGGTGACCTCCAAGCCGCAAGCCACCGTGTCCTCATGCGCAATTGGCAAAAAAAGGGAGCAAAAGCTGCCAGGCTTCCCTCTCTTGTCGCCTTTGGAGCCTACGACATAGACGCACGCGACCCGGACCTGGATGCCTACTACGATTCTTTCGAAGCGGGGGTGGCCCTCAGGTGGAAACTCGACCCTGCAGTCAGCCCAAGGATTCGAAGGACCCAGGCTCGCCTCCGTCGTGAACGCGAGGTCCTTCGCAAGCTCCTTCTCGACTCCGGCAAGGAAGTCCGCATGGCCTGGGACCAACTCCAAGTCGCAAAGAGCCAGCTCGCTCTCGCAAGAGAAGGCGCAAAGACCGCGGAAGAAGCATGGCGCTTGATCTCTTCCGCTTTTGACAATGGAGGGGCAACCATTACGGACCTTCTCGAGGCCGTTAATGCCCGCAAAACTGCTCGAACCCGAAAAAGCGCGGCCGAAGCCGCAGTTCGTATCGCAAAACTCCGCCTCATTGGGGCGATGGGAGGTGTGAAATGAAAACGTTTCTGAACCGCGTCCTCGTGCTCTTCCTCTTCACCGGCTTGGTCGTAACGCTCCTTTGGTTCCAAGGATTCATCCTCCGACACGAACCGATGCTTGCCGAAATCCCGGACAATCCCAAGTTGAAGGCCTCCCAAAAAACGGCCAAGGTAGAAGAACTCGAATTGCCCCGCACCCTTCGGTTTCCCGGCTTTATTGAGGCCAAAGATCCTGTCGTCCTCGGTGCAAGAGTCATGGCCAACATCCTGGAGCTCAAGGCGCAGGAGGGCGAGAAGGTCTCCAAGGGTCAGATCCTCGTCGTCCTCGACAACAAGGACATCCAAGCCAAACTTGCCCAGGCCAGAGCAGCACAGAGCGCGGCCAAAGCAAAGGAATGGCAAGCAGAAAAAGCCTTCAACCGCGCCGAAAAACTTCGGACCACAAAAGCCATGACCCAGGCCCAATGGGAGGCAGCCAAGGCAGGACTTGACGCCGCCAAGGCTTTGGTACGTAAGGCCGATGCCGCTCTCGTAGAGCTTGGCACCACGCAAACTTGGTTCCAGATCCAAGCCCCAGTAGAAGGGCGCGTTTTACAACGGTTTAAAGACCCGGGGGAGCTCGCTCTTCCCGGACAACCCCTTCTCAGCATCTATGATCCCAAGCGGTTGAAGATCCGCATCGGTCTTCCCGAAAACCTCCGAACTCGAGTTCAGGTGGGGAAGTTCTACAACATTGAAGTAGACGGAGGCCAAAAGACCAAAGCCCGCCTCAGCCGCATCCTTCCCCTCGCAGATGCGCGGACGGGGACCATCACCCTTGAGCTTGCTCTCCTGCATCCAAAAAACTTACAACCAGGTCTCCTCGCTCAAATGGCCGTGGATCTGGGGCGGCGCAAAGCCTTAGTGGTCCCCAGTTCAGCCATCCTCAAGGTAGGTCAAGTGGAACACGTGCACCTCGTCGTGAATGGGCGCATCGAAAACCAGGTGGTGCGCACAGGAAAGATCCTGCGTCTCCCTGACCAGGAAGACAAAATCGAGATCCTCTCAGGATTGAAACAAGGAGAAGAGGTGGTCCTCCGATGAGTGGCTACGGTGAAAACCTCGAGCATCTCCAGCCGACTTCTTTGACCTCCAAGATCGTCAAGAAGTTCCTGGACAGCAACTTCTCCGTCCTTCTGATCCTGCTCTCCTTGGGTCTGGGGCTCGTCGCGCTCTGGGTGACCCCCAGAGAAGAGGACCCCCAGATTGTGGTTCCGGTGATCGACATTCTGATCGAATCCCCGGGGACGACGGCCCAGGAGGCACAAAAACTCACAGCCGAGCCCTTGGAACGCATGCTCTGGGAGATCAAGGGGGTCGAGCACATCTATTCCATGACCGCGCCGGGGCGGAGCGTCATCACAGTTCGTTTCTTCGTGGGAGAAGATCGGGAGAAGGCCCTGATCAACGTTTACAACAAACTGGAAGCCAACCAGGACGTAATGCCTTCTCAAGTCTCTCGCTGGATCGTGAAGCCTGTGGAGATCGACGATGTCCCCATCCTGGCAATGACGCTCTACAGCGCGACACGGGGTGAAGATCAACTGGTGCGTTTCGCTGATGAGATCGCAGCTCGCCTCCAGGATGTTCCGGATACCTCCAAGATCCAGGTAATTGGAGGGCATCGGCGCGCAGTGCGAGTGCTCCTCGATCCCATCCGCTTGGAAGCTCGGGGGCTTTCGGCCTTTTCCATCCTCAAGACCCTTGGAGCCAACAACAAAAAGACAATGGCCGGAACCCTGCTCCGCAGAAATGAGGAATTGCAGGTCCAAGTTGGCTCCTATCTGCGTCACCCCCGCGAGGTGGGGAGCATCATTGTCGGTATCCACAACGGACACACCGTGCAGCTCAAAGATGTCGCAAAGGTCATGGACGAACCGGAGGATCCAAGGACCTATACGAGGATTCGCTTTGGGCCTTCGGCGCCCTCGGCAGGACGCGGCGACCCGATTGAGCCGGTCTTTCTTGATGGCCAGAGTCACCCCGCTGTCACCATCGCAGTGGCAAAGCGCAAGGGAACGAATGCTGTGGAGATCGCCCAAAAAGCTTTGAAGCGCTTTGAGGAGTTACGGGCAGACATCCTTCCGCCGGACATCAAGATGATGGTGACCCGCGACTATGGGGAAACCGCCAACGAAAAGGTGAACGAACTCATCGGACACCTCTTGATCGCTGTGGGGACCATCGTTGTGCTTGTAGGTGCAAGCCTCGGCTGGTCGGCGGCCTTCATCGTGGCTCTGGCTGTCCCTCTCACGCTGGCTGTGACCCTCTTCGGCGACCTCGTGGTGGGCTATACCATCAACCGAGTCACCCTCTTTGCCTTGATCCTGAGCTTGGGACTCCTGGTGGATGACCCCATCGTGGACGTCGAAAACATCCATCGCCACCTGATGATGGACAAGATGCCCCCCAAGCTGGCAACTCTGGTTGCCGTGGATGAGGTCCGACCCCCTACCATCCTCGCGACCTTCGCGGTCATGATCTCCTTTTTGCCGATGTTCTTTGTGACGGGAATGATGGGTCCCTACATGGCCCCCATGCCCTTCAACGTTCCCATGGCCATGCTCCTGTCCCTCGTCATCGCCTTTACAGTGACTCCCTGGGCATCGTACTTGATGCTGCGGCATGAAGCAGGAAAGCACAAGGAGAGCGAACACGGGATCAAAGAAGGCTTGCTTCTGGGGAGTTACCGCAAGACGGCGCAGCTTCTCTTCAACAACCGGTTTTTCGCCTTCGTGTTCCTCGTGGGGGTCGGGGCTGCATTCCTGGGTTCGATCTACTTGGCCGTCGGAATGTACGTGCCGATGAAAATGCTGCCCTTCGACAACAAGAGCGAGTTCCAGGTCGTGGTAGATGCCCCAGAAGGTTTCAGCTTGGAGAGAACTGCAAGGGCGGTGCGTAAACTCGAGAAAGTCGCCCTCGGAATCCAAGAGACCACCGACATCACAAGCTATATCGGAAACAGTTCGCCCCATGACTTCAATGGCCTCGTCCGGCATTACTTCATGAGAAAGGGAAGCAACGTCGCTGACATCAGGATCAACCTGACTCCCAGGCATCAACGTAAACGTCAAAGCCATGAAATCGTGCTGGCCGCAAGGAAGGCCTTCGAGAGAGTCGCCAAAAAGGAAGGTGTCAAGATCAAGATCGTCGAGACGCCTCCGGGTCCCCCGGTTTTGGCTGGAGTGGTCGCCGAGATCTATTCCCCCCCCGAGGCGAGCCCGGAGGACCTGTTCCGGGTCGCCAAGAAAATGGAGCGAACCTTCGAGAAGATTGACGCTTTAAGAGATATTGACACCTGGATCGAAGAGGACCGGCCCGAATATGGCCTGAAAATCGATCGAACGAAGGCAGCCCTTCGAGGGGTGGATCCGGTGACCATCCAACAAACGATCGCGGTCGCCCTCTCGGGCATGCACGCAGGAGCAGTCCATGCGGAGGGTGAACGCCAGGAACTCAAGATCATGTTGGAGGTGGCCCGCCCCGATCGTTCGGTCATCGAGGACCTCCTCCGCCTTCAAGTCCCCTCGCGGACCGGCCACTTGGTCCCCCTTGCTGACCTCGTCCAAAACTCGGAGACAAGCTCTGAAAAGACTCTCTTCCGAAAAGATCTCCGGGACGTCATGTATGTGACCGCTGAGCCCGTGGGCGAAAGCCCGGTCAACGCAATCTTCCAGCTCTGGGATCTTCTCAAAAAAGACCCTCTCCCCGAGGGCTACAAAGCAGAATTCGCAGGCGAAGGTGAATGGCAGGTCACGGTGGATGTGTTCCGAGATCTCGGACTGGCCTTCGCAGCCGCCATGGCTGGAATCTACATCCTGCTAGTGGCCCAAATCGGCTCCTTTGCAGTCTCCGGACTCATCATGCTGGCCATCCCACTCACGATGATCGGCATCTTTCCGGGCTTCTGGCTTCTGAACAAAATCATGGCCACCAACATCGACGGTTTTGCGAACCCGATCTATTTCACTGCGACCGGTATGATCGGGATGATCGCTCTCGCGGGCATCGTCGTGCGCAATTCCATCATCCTGATCGACTTCATCCAACACCATGAGGGAAAGGGGCTCTGCGCCGAAGACGCCTGTGTCGAAGCCGGCGTCGTCCGTCTTCGTCCCATCCTGCTGACGGCTGGGGCCGCTGTCATGGGCGCATGGGTCATTGTTTTCGATCCCATCTTTTCCGGCCTTGCCTGGTCCTTTGTGTTCGGCATTATCGCCAGCACAGTGTTCACCGTTATGGTCATCCCCTTGACCTACATCTTGACCAGTAAGCGCAAGAGAAAGCATCTCGAAAAAGGGAAGACCACATAGGACACTGGCCCCTTTCCTCTTTCAAACGATCAGACCACAAGGAGTCCAAGTTGGGGATCCCTCTCCTCGATCTTTCCCGCCAATACGAAACCATCCAAGATGAGCTCGAAGAAGCCGCCCTGCGCGTTCTCCGCTCGGGTCATTACATCTTGGGACCTGAGGTCTCGGCCTTCGAACAAGAATGCGCGGCCTATCTGGAGACGACCGACTGCATCGGCATGAGTTCGGGAACGGACGCACTCCTCGCAGCCTTGATGGTTTTAGGGATCGGCCCCGGCGACGAGGTCATCCTCCCCAGCTACACTTTTTTCGCCACAGCAGGCTCCGTCGCGCGCCTGGGGGCCACCCCTGTCTTTACGGATGTCGACAAGGACAGCCTCTGCATGACCCGAGAGGGAGTGGAACAGGCTCTTTCATCCAAAACCAAGGCTGTCATCGTGGTCCACCTCTTCGGGCGCGTCGCCGACGTTCCGGCTATCCGCGAAATCCTGGACCCGAGAGGGATCCCCCTGGTCGAAGACGCGGCTCAAGCCATCGGTGGAAAGTTTGAAGGCAAACCAGCAGGAAGCCTGGGGACCATGGCCTGCTTTTCCTTCTTCCCCAGCAAAAACCTGGGAGCCCTCGGGGATGGCGGCCTCGTCGCCACCAAGGACCCCTCCCTTGCCGCCCACCTCCGAAAGGTCCGGAATCATGGTCAAACAGCAGCCTACGAACACGACGAAGTCGGAGGCAACTTTCGCTTGGACGCCCTCCAAGCGGCCCTTCTCCGAGTCAAGCTTCCCCACCTCGAAGCCTGGACAGAGGGACGTCGCAGGGTTGCCGCACGCTACCGGAATCTCTTTGCAGATCAAAACCTAAGCGAGATCCTCCAGGCTCCCCAGGACGACCCCAATCGCCACGCCTACCATCAATTTGTCCTGCGGGTGCCGGCCGAAAAGCGAGAAGCCTGTCTCGATGCCCTCCGCCAAGAGAACATTGGGCACAATGTCTACTACCGAATCCCCCTCCATCAACAACCCTGCTTTGCCCCGCAGACCGGCTCTTTTCCAGTTTCCGAGGACGCCGCAAGGCGTGCCATCGCCCTCCCCGTCTTCCCCGAGCTACGCGAAGAGGAACAAAGGAAAATTGTGGAAACCCTGAGAAAGGCTTTGTAGCCCCGCTCGCAGCTCCTTACTTGATTTCGGAGAATCTGTTCGGCATCCCAAGC
>JALSSW010000199.1 GCA_026984035.1 Planctomycetota bacterium | reverse complement strand
CCTCAAGGAAGCAGGCCTGTCCAAGATCAGGCCTGTCCAAGATAAATTTTCTGCTCAAGAGAAAATGAAAAAGCCCTCCCCGGCAGGCATGATGTGTTTTTACGAAAACCGCATGCACGGAAAGAGCCAAAGCGATGGCAATAAAAGCCAGCTTGTTTTCCCAGGCCCCCCACCTGATTCCTCGCCAAAAGCGATCAAAGATTGTTGAATCAGGAGGTTACGATAAAAACTCTAAAAAGTTCAAAACCTGGGACCAACTCGTTGCCATGCTGTTTTGTCACTTGGGACAGGCCAAAAGCCTACGAGAGATCAGCCTGGAACTTGGATCTGTACATGGGAAGATCCGGCACCTTGGGACCAAAAGGGCAGCCAATAAAACACCCTCGCCCACGCCAACCTAAAGAGGAACCCCAAAGTCTTTGAGGAAGTCTTCTACTGCCTCTATGAGAGCATCCTCTCCAAAACACAACACGACCTTTATAAGCCCAAGAAGAAAGGGCGTACGTTTCGCTTCAAAAACAAGCTTCTAAGCTTGGATGCTTTCATGATCAGCCTTTGTACCAAGACCTTCGACTGGGCCCATTACAATCGCTCCAAGGGGGGCATCAAGCTTCATCTCATCTTGGACCACGATGGGCACCTCCCTCGCTTTGCGACTCTTACAACTGCCAAGGTCGCAGATAGAAGCGCCGCCAAATTCATGGACTTTCCCTCTCATTGCGTTCTCCCCTTTGACAGGGTGTCCTGGGATGACAAATGGGAGGAGGTTACACGATACGAATACCTTCTTTGTGACTCGCTTTAGGGGCTGGGATCAGGAATATGAGCTTTTAGAGAGCAGGATTCCTTCCAAGAGCTCCAGAGTCAAGGTCCACAGAGATGAAGGCTTTAAGTTCTTGGAATTAATGCGAGGCAAGCAAGGCTTCTACCTGCTTGTTGAATTACGATCTGGGATGAAGAGCAAAATGATTTCATCGACTTCTTCACCAATCAGCGAACCTGGATTCCGGTAACGATTGCGGACATGCACAAGGAGCGTTGGCAAATCGTGTGTTTTTTTCGTGCCTTGAAGCAAAACCTCAAGGTCAAGACCTTCGTGGGCACTTCGGAGAACGCAATCGGAATCCAAATTTGGACAGCACTCATAGCAATGTTGATCTTAAAGTCTCTGTGCTTTCGATCTCAAATCGGACTCTCCCTATCCAACTTGATGGGCCTCTTCCCCAACCCCCTCTTTACTTAATGGGAATTCCAGCAGTGGCTGGATCATCCGATTGCGATCCCGGGAAAAAGGGAGGATCCACCACCGGTTTTTCAAATGCTGTTTGCCTTCATGGATCTTGGACAGAAAAGAGGAGAGCCCGATTTGAAAACTCGGAATCTAGAGACGTTTTTGGGGCTTAGAGAGCTCTTAGAGGGCTTGGCGGAGAGGGGGGGGTCACTTGGACAGCACTGAGTGGGAGGCACGTAACAGATGCCCTTCATGCTGATAAATCGGCTGCGGTCATCGGTCCCATATCCACGCCGCCATGGGTTCCCTAGGGAATCTACCTGGGAGAAAGGGTTCGATACCTTTCGGCGCCAACGCCAGGCCATCTTCTGCTAGGCGCCGGCGAGGGCTCTCTGCAATTCAGGACTGTGAACAAGGGCACGCAATAGCTCGACCTTCAAAGGGACATGCTCCTTCTTAAAACCCTCCTCTATCGCGTTCGCAATTGCCCAAGGAAACCACCCCCTAGAAGTTGGTTAGACATGCCTGCGTCTTGGTTGATTTGGTGGAAAACCCTTCTAGGTTTTTTTGTAAGAAACGCTTTCAGTGTTTTTGGGATTCCAAAAGCGCTTAGACAAAGAAGGCTTCTTGTGTGTTCTTGTGTGCCTCAAAAGCCCGGAGGGCTTTCGACCACAAAACCCGCGGACGGGTTTTCTACGGAAAATCCGGTGGGAGCATCTTTTCTTTCTACACTTTGACCCGACTGAGGGGCCTTCTCAGGGTTACCCGCACGCGCCAGACAAGGAACATGCTGCAGAGGGCAAGGGCAAGGACGAGCCCCCACCAGAGTCCGGGGACATCCATGTTGAGGGGGCCGCTGAACAGCATCCCCATGGGGATCCCTAGGATCCAGAAGCCGCCAAGATGCCCAAGCATGGGTGTCCTCGTATCGCCTGTTCCGCGCAGGATGCCTCCCGATACGGCTTGCAGGCCGTCGAAAACCTGGAAGAAACCAGCGAGGGGAAGCAGGCTTGCAGCCAGGGATAGAACGGCGGGATCGTCTGTGTAGAGGCTTGCGATCAGGCGGGGGGCGAGGACAAACAAAAGGGCGCTACACCCCATGAAGAGTACGGCCAAACCGATCCCGATCTTGGCGGCATCCAAGACTTGGGTCCGCCGACCTTTGCCGATGCCGTTTCCGACCCGAACGGAGGTGGCCGCGCCAAGGCCCAGGGGGACCATGAAGGTCAGCGAGGCGAGGTTGAGGGCGATCTGATGGCCTGCGGCTGCGCCCGCGCCGAAACGTCCGACAAGGAACATGACCACGGAGAAGGCCCCGCCTTCGAGGAAGACTTGGAGGGCCGAAGCTCCGGTCAGGCGGATCAGCCGCAGGAAGGCCTTGAGCTGAAACACTTCCCTTAGCCAGGGCGAAAAACTCGGTCCCAGGACGGGCCAGGCTAGCCAGAGGAGGATCAGCACCATGAGCCCTCGGACCAGGGTGGTCGCGATGGCCGAGCCTACGGCCCCCATGGGGGGGACAGCCATCCCTCCGTAGATCAACCAGAGGTCGAGGCCGAAGTTGAGGAGGTTGCCGAAAAATACGGAGACAACGATGGGGCGCGTCTGGTGATGGGCTTGAAGGGCCCGGGCAAAGAGGTTGAAGAGCAGCCAAAAGGGCATTCCCGGAGCCAGGCAGCGCAGATAGAGGACCACCTGCCCTTCGAGTTCTTTGGGTTGCCCGAGCAGGCGATGCCAGAGAGCGCCCGGGATCAGGAGGAGCCCAATGCCTCCCCCCACGACCAGGGCGAGGATCAGCCCCCGCTGCATCCCTAAACGAAACTGCCGGGGATCTTCGGCCCCCACGGCCTGCGACAGGATTGGGTCCAACCCTTGGATCATTCCAATCCCGAAGGACAGGAAAAAAAAGGCCATGCTGTGTGCGATGCCGGCGACGGCGAGAGCATCGGTATGCAAATGGCCCAGGAGGAAGATGTCGACGGTGGCCATCCCCATGAAGCCGAGGTTGGAGAGGGCGATCGGCCCTGCCAGACGCAGCAGCACCCTTGCTTCCTCCTTCCATCCAGAATCTTTCTTTGAGAGACCGCTCTCCATTACCCACCCGGCCCTTGCCGCATCTGTATCAGCACCCAGGGGATCGCGGCAAGGCCCACGGCAATCACCGCTGTTGCCGTCAGGCGCCAGAGGGGGCCGGGCATCCCATGAAAGGCAGGTCCAAACACAAACAAAACGAGAAATAAGGAAATGGCCACCGTCGAAGGGAAGATCATCAAGCTCTTCGCAAGGCTCCTTCCTTCGAGCAGAAGAAGGAGGAGGACCCCGGGGATGGCGCCCCACGCAAGGCCCCTCTCCAAGGCTGGGGCCACAAAGACGCCGTCCTTCCCCTGCGCAAATTGGAAATCGGGGACACCCATTTGCTTGTCCATGGCCACCAGGGCCACCATCGAGACAAACCAGAGCAAGGCCCAGGGGAGCGCGCGCCTTGTGACCAATCGACCCAATCTAAGGAGGGGGTCCTCTTGGCTTCGGCGCCTCAGGATTTGGGCCAGGCAAAGCAGCATGGCCAGGAGGAAGAGCCCCCCCGAAACCAGAAGCACTCGCAAGGCTTCGGGCGCGGTGACGCCGGCCATCGCGGTCGCGAAGACGGCCCCCACAAAGGCTAACATCGCGGTCATGGGATGGCTTCTGCTCGAACGCGCAAAGGAAGCAAGGAAAGCCCCGGTCACCAAGACAAGGGCGGCAGCCGGGAGCCAGGGGAGGCTCAGGGCGCCCAAGCCCCCCACAACGGGCTGGGCCGCCAAAAAAACGAGGGCGAGAGCCGTGCCGAAGGAGCCGAAGAAGGGAAGGACCAGGACCGCGAGCGAGAGGCTGATGAAACCCCAGGCGACAAACACGCCGAGCGGAAAGGACCCGATCCTCGGAAACACTTCAAACCAAACTTGGCCAAAATCGGGAACGCCGAGATGGGAGCTGCCCAACCTCTGCGCCCAAAACCTGAACTCCAGGTTTTCTCCTCCCGGTAAGCCCGGCCCGAGACAGGCATGGATCGGAGCGAGCAAAAACAGGAGAGTCCAGAGAAGCCCGCCCAGCAAGGGTGGGGCCCTGTGCGCGAGGAGGCCTGGCTTCACGGGTCAGCCGAGGGCGGCGACGCAGTCGATCTCGACGAGAGCGCCCTTGGGGAGAGCCGCCGCCTGGACGCAGGCGCGGGCAGGCTTGTGCTCTCCAAAGGCCTCGGCGTAGAGGGCGTTCACCTTGGCAAAATCCCCAAGATCCTGCAGGAACACGGTGGTCCGCACGACCTGGGACAGCGAGGACCCTCCCGCCTCGAGCACGGCCTCAAGATTCTTGAGTACCTGGCGGGTCTGCGCTTCGACGCCCCCCTCGACGAAGGCCCCCGTCTCCGGATCCAGGCCGATCTGCCCCGAGCACCAGAGCATCCCCCCGACGGAAACAGCTTGTGAATAGGGACCGATGGCTTGGGGGGCCTTCTCTGTGGCGATGCTTTCGATGTTCATGCTTCTCTCTCGTTTTGTAAATAACGGATCACTGGCTCGGGGAGAAAGGCCGAAACGTCTCCGCCGAAGCGCAGCACCTCCTTCATCAAGCTGGAAGAGGTAAACAAGTATTCGGGAGAGCTTGGGAGAAAGAGGGTTTCCATCTCAGGCGCAAGCACGCGGTTGGTGAGGGCCATGTGCAGCTCCGGCTCAAAATCGCGGGGAGAGCGCAGCCCGCGAAACAGGCAGTCGTTTCCGTTTTGCCTTGCAAAATCCACGGCCAAGCCCTCGAAGCTCAGGATCTCGAGACCTGGCCTTTGGCCGAGACAAACCTGGAGGAGGTCCACCCGATCCGCTGCGGGAATCAGCGGAGTCTTGGACAGATTGACCCCGACGGCAACGGTCATGCTCCCGAACAGGGCAAGGCCCCGCTCGATCAAATCGAGATGACCTAGGGTCGGTGGATCAAAACTTCCGGCAAAAAGGGGACGGGCCATAAAAAGAATCTACGCAAAATCCGCCATTT
Organism: Planctomycetota bacterium; assembly: GCA_026984035.1. Taxonomy (GTDB): domain Bacteria; phylum Planctomycetota; class UBA1135; order UBA1135; genus HyVt-539. The sequence continues at coordinate 1,310 of JALSSW010000199.1, read as the reverse complement.
CTGAAAGAAAAGCGTCTCAGCTTCTGTGGAAGAGGACTTCGGGGAAAAGGCTGGGGAGAAGAGGGGGGACGCCCGACACGCGCCGGTTTTGCCCCTGGGGATGGGGCTCTTGGGTGGGCAATGGCTGGCCGGGCCTCTTGGCTTTTGGGCTTTTGTGCTCAGTTTTTCCCTTTGGGTGGCGGGGAAAAAAGGCTGGCTGCTTGTGAATCGGGGAGGTGGATTGCTGCTCTTTGGGGCCTGGGTGGGAGCGCTGCTGCCGCTTCCGCCCTTGGGAGATGTGGGGATCAGGGGAAAGGAGAGGGGGGCGGTCCTCCGGGTGGGACTGGGGGAAGGGGTGGGGCGGGACGGGGTGCAGAAAAGCGAGCTGCGAGCTGGTCCGCTGCGCTTTTCGGGAACCCTGCTCACAAGACCCACCCGGGGCGCCCATGGGGGGCTGCGCGGGAGGCTGAGGGTGGGAGGCGAGATCTTCCGGCTTTGGCTCCTCCACCCAGGGCCTGCTGCGGAGAGTTATGGACGGGGAACGCGTCTTCGGGGCCTTGGGTTTTTGGAGCCAGGCAAGGGTGGAATGCGGCAAATCAAAAGCATCGGAGCCCTGATCCACGCGCAGGGCGCTGAGGCCGGCCCTTCCAAAATCCGCAGGAAGCTGCTCCTCTCTCTGGAGGAGAATTTAGATCGAAGGCTCGGTCCACCAGCGGCGAGCCTATGCAAGCGCCTCTTTCTAGGAATCTCTCAGAACGATTCGCTCGCGCTCCAGGACCTCCACCGTCGTCTGGGCATCAGCCATTTTCTGGCGATCAGCGGCCTGCACACCATCCTCCTCGCCGGGATCCTCAGTTGGATTCTGCGCCCCCTCGGAACAAGGCGCGATCCGGCCCTCGCTGGGCTCCTGCTTTTTTACGCATGGCTGACCGGCCTGCGCCCTCCCGTCCTGCGCGCCGTCATCGGCTTTCTCCTCTATCGCTGGTGCCACCGCCGGGGGAGGCCCTTCCTCCTGGATTCGGCCTTTGCCCTCTCGGCCCTTGTCACCCTCCTCCTCGCCCCCCAGGAGAGAGCAGGGATTGGCTTTGCCCTCTCCTATCTCGCCGTGGCTGGCCTCGCATGGATCACCCCCCTCCTTGCTAGGATGTTGCAAAGAGGTGGAGACCTCCGGCGGGGGAACCTGACTGTAAAACTCCGCTCCCTCCTCCTCGCCTCCCTCGCTGCCTGGATCGCCACCCTGCCCCTTTCCCTGCTCGCCTTTCATCGCTCCTCGCCCTGGGGCATCCTGCTCAGCCCCCTCCTCGTCCCCCTCCTGTTTCTTCTCCTCCTAG
>JALSSW010000198.1 GCA_026984035.1 Planctomycetota bacterium | reverse complement strand
CTTTTGTCCCCAACCAATTGGATCGGAAAACCTATTACCTCGCTTCTTGGATTGACCGCGAGGGTCGAGTCTCCGAAAGCAACGAGCGGAACAATGTTCGTTTGAAGACGGTTTCCGTTCTTGGACCCAGGGGATGCGTCCGGAAATTGGAGTTTCGTAATGCTCTCCAACTGAACTATTTTTCCGACAAGCTGTCTCTTTCTAGCGGAGGTATGAGGCGCATGATCATTAGTGCCCCATGTAATAAGGGCCACTGGGCTCTTGTGCTTTGGGGTTGTCGGGGTACGAGTCCGGGGATTCCGCTTCCAGGTGGGTTCCGTCTTCCCCTCAACTATGATTCCGTCTGCACATCCTTCGGTTTGGCGGTCTTGAACCGTTACCCATTCTATGGATTCTTCACTAAGGTCGGGGCAACGGGACACACATACCAATCGATTTATGTCCCCAAGGCGCCAGCGGGAGTTCGTCCGGCCCGGAGCCATTTCGCCGCCCTGTTCTTTGGCCCCAATTTTGGGGCGATCACAGGGACGACCAATGCCGTGAGCTTTGATCTCATCCGTTAGGTATGCGGATGGAATGAATTTAGGATTCATACGGGATATGGGTAAAGGAGCCAGGCTTTGGATAACCCAACCCCCAAATATTGGAAAATAGTCCGATTGGGTGACAGGATCGGACTCTTTTTTTGGTCAACGCAGAAAATTCGGAGACTTTCCTTTCCCTGTACTCGCAGATTTCGCGTATGGGATTAATATGATTGCCTCCGAGGGAGCTTTGGACGAACCCTCAAATTTTTTATCCCTATTGACTCGTTACCCAGAAGGAAAACGGAATGATCTCCCTCATAACGCCCGTTCTCGGGCTTTTTCTTTTCCAAGTCGGCTCTCAGCCGGCCCAGATGCCCACTCAGACAACACCTGAACAAATCCTCAAAAAAGTGAACCAGGTCTTTGCTAAAGCAATGAGCAAGATCAAGCGCCCCCGTACTCGGGCTGAGTACGAGGTTTACATGAAAGCCATAAACAAGGCGCGCGAGGCGCAGAAAAAGGTTGCTGCCGAAGCCCTCAAGAAGGGTGCAAAGATGCTTGGAAGCGGAGAGGGGCTTCGAGTTCGGGGTGAACTTCAAATGATCATGGCCAAATATCCAGATGCCATTGGCTCTTTTGAGGTTTACCTGAAGGAGCTCAAGGATAAGAAAGCCCCCAAGGCTGTTGGGATCCTCGTAAAGCTTGCGATGCTCCACTTTAACTTTGGAGACAAGAAGACTGCCAAAAAATATGTCGATCTGATTGATGATGATTCGGTTCCAGCGCCTTTGGCTCGTTTGTTCCAGGGAACAAAGAAGCGCATCAACGACTATCTGAAGGTTGCGGCGATGTATGGCAAAAAGGCCATCCCCATTGTTGCTCAAAAGATTCTGAATCCTGATCGTCAAGAAGGGGATGCAGCCAGTTTTTCACTGGATAATTACCTAGGCAAGGTTGTCCTCCTTGATTTCTGGGCGACTTGGTGCCCTCCCTGCCGTGGAGTCATTCCTTCCCTCATCGAGATGCAAAAAGAAAAGGGACACAAGGATCTGGCTGTTATAGGGGTGACCCGCTTTTACGGCTCGGGAATGGACTTTGGAGATCCGAAATCAACGATTCCTCATGGTGGCAAGACTGTCCGGAACCTGAGTCCGAAGGATGAGCTTGAAGTCAACAAAGCCTTCATGAAGCGCTTTGGTGTGAATTACCCCATCGTCTTCTCAAAAGATGCCGGCAAAGACTATATGGTTCGCGGCATTCCCACTCTTTTCGTCATTGGTCGTGATGGAAAGGTGATTGGACATGTTGTTGGTGGTGGTGAGGCGAATCATAAGAAGGTCGAAGCTTGGGTGGAAAAGGCCCTCAAGGCCAAGAAAGCTTCAGACTGATCTGGCTGTATGGATGGTGAAAAGAACCTTTGTTCTTTCCTCCTTGGCCCTCTTGCTCGTTTCAGGGGGGCTTGCTTCTTTTCCTCAAAAATCTCCACTGGAGAAGTCAGGAAGGGGCATTTTGGAGAGAGCAAAGGTTCTTTTGCGCGATGGGACATCGCCCTCGCTTGTACAAGGGGTTCGACTTGCCCAAGAAGGTTTCCTTGTTTCCTTGCTCCCTGAGCTGAAAGCTCTTCGGAGCCGGAGCTTGAGCCTAAGTGTGCGTGTCCAGTTGACGACGGCGATCTCGGCCCTCGAGCATTACAAGCACATGGCTGTCCCGCCGCCTCGCGTGGATTCTTTGGGTTCTTCCCTTTCGAAAGGTGTAAACCCACCTCTTCACCGAGTCCGATTCGTCTGTCTCAATCGTCGGGGTCTTCCTCTTTCAAGGGCTCGGGTTCGTGCTTTTTGCCGGGACTACGATCTTTTCCAACCTTTTGATGGTTACGCCATTTGTGACTCTAAAGGCGTGACCGAGATGATGCTTCCCGAAGGAAGGTGGAGCTTTGTTGCAGGGGGGGCCCCCCATGCGAAGCCTACTCTCATCCTTTTGTCCGAGATCCCCATTCGGGCTTCCAAAACCCTTCTGCTTTTCCCAGCCAAGACTCGCAGCTGGATGATCCAGAACCATGGAGGGTTTGTCCCCGAAACCCTGACCTTGAGGCATCGTGACTATCCCCAACTTTCACTTTCATATGAAATCCTTGGACTCAAGGGGGAGCTCGAGGCCAGCAAAGGTGGGCTCCAAGCTTGGGTCCAAGGGCGTTCAAAGAATCGAAAGTATGTGATGCCTGCAGATGCGGGACTCCATTTTGATTCTCGCGGCTTATTGCCTCTCAAAGTTCAATTTGATCGAGGGAAAGTGGGTCATGTCCAGGTGGAGTTGCGGCTTGGAGGAAATGACCCTTCCCCTGTTTTTTCTTTGGGGATCGAAACTTCTGGGGTTTTTCTCATGCTTCCCAAAGGGAGCCTGGATTTGGGATACCGATACCGGATGCAAGCGATCGGTGAATTTCGTTTTGGGCTCCGTCCTTATGACCTTCTTAGGAGCCAGGCTCTCTTCTTGGGGGCTCCCTTGCGCCCTTGGGTTTGGCATCTTGCCTATGCAAAGCGCTACCGAGGGGCTGCACCTTATACCTTTCAAGTTTTTTTCAGGGATCCCCAGGATCGTTTGCTTGAGAGTTTCAGCGCCGAAAAAAGGGGAGCTCAAAGAAAAGCCGTTTCGGTTCGAATCCATAAGGGAGGAACCCCCTGGTTGTTCGTACGTCGATTGAGAAACTTCCGTGCGGACATACGGAGAAGGCTCTTGTCTTCTGCCCTGGACGACCTCGAATATGAGATTCTAACGCCCTTTCCAATCGTGGGTAATTGGCAGAGGGGGCATCATTCGACGCGTTTTCACACGAAGCATTATTCTTTGACGGGGCCAGCTCTCTTAGCTCCTGAGATAAAGCACTTTATTCGTGCAGCCGAGGTTCTCTTCGAGCCCATTCGTTCGGTTGCGTTAAGGAGGCTTCCTTGGCTGCGGGGGCGTATTGTGATTCATCCCACCATGCCCAGGGGAGTGCGGGCCTATTCGTCTGTCCGCGGCAACAGTAACTTTAATAGTAAAGACCTCATGCGATGTGTTCGTTTGGAGGACGCATTGCGGCGCACACCCATCATGCATGAACATTTGCATACCGTGGGCTACAAGCATTCTGATTTCATGGATGTTGCAGGGTTTCGGCTTCGCAAAAAACTCTTTCCCGTGGGGTCTAGAGGGCATGGTCGTGAAGTCGGCCGAAAGGGGAGGGACTATATCCAATGGTTTATGGGGAAGAGCAACAAGATCAACAAGAAGGCTCTTCTTCGTGTTCTCTTGTCCCGTTTCGGAGGGAGCGCTTTTGACGCGTATTTTCAACGACGTAAGGACCTCGGGTTCCTCGAAGCGAAAGGTTTGACGGAGGAGGAGGCTAGGGCGGTTCTCTTTTCGCGTATCCTGGGGCGGGATATGTTTTCCTGGTTTGGAGTATCGCCAAAGCGCACAAAATTCTTGGAGGAACTGATTCAACCTAAGGCGAGCGAGGAGGTGCCAGCTGCGATTACCGGGCCGAGTGCTCAGGATCTGGTCACAATGATGGATCGTTTGCTGAGGAAAAAAAGCCATCCAAAAGCTCTTGGGCTCCGAAATAGAGGCCTTCAAACCGTGCTTCGTAAGGTAGGACAGCTGCCTTCCCAGAGGCTCCGTATTCGCACCGCGCTACGTCTTGGAGCAAAAGCCCATGGGGTAGGTAGGATGGAGTGGGCGTATCGCTGTTTTCGCCTTGCCCTCCAGGAGGCTGCTCGGATGGACCTCAAACTGTTCATGAAAACCCGAAATGCTGCAGTCAATGTTTGTATGGGTAACCCACTTTCTCTTGGTTGGTTATAAACCTGCACTCCTCCAGGGTGCTTTATTGGTCCCCCTTCAAAAGCTCTCGGATGTCGGAAGGTAGGGGACATTCCAACTCCAATGGTTCCCGGGTCTCTGGATGCGTTAACACGAGCCGGTGATTGTGCAAAGCGTGCCGATCCAGTTTGAGCAGCTTTTTCGCTTCCTCCGAAAGATTCCCCTCGATTGCCTGAATAAAAAATTCCTCATGGGGCCCGTAGAGCTTATCCCCCACCAAGGGGTGTCCCAGATGGGCCATGTGCACACGTATCTGGTGTTGGCGCCCGGTCTTTGGAGTGCATTCGACAAGGCTCATGCTTCGGGAGCGCTCTAAGACCCGAAATGTTGTGAGGCTCTCAAGTCCATCTCGCCGAACCCCCATTTTGAGCCTCACCTTGGCCCTCTCAGCAGGGCCAATGCGCTCATCAATCCAACCTTCATCGGGGGACACCCTTCCTTCGACCAAGGCCAAGTAGGTTTTTCCGATTTTTCCTTTTTCAAACTGCTTACGCACTTCGCTATGCGCCTTTTCGTCCTTGGCGACCAGGATGATGCCGGAGGTTTCTCGATCCAATCTGTGGCAGAGCTTGGGAATGATATCCCGCTCAGGGTTTTCCATGTCCCGGTACATCCCATGCAGGATGTTGATGAGAGTCCCTGTAAGGCGCCTGCCTGAAGGGTGAACTACGAGGCCGGGAGGTTTGTTAATGGCGAGGAGGTAGGGATCCTCAAACAAGATGTCCAGCGAATCCGGGACTTCTCCCTGGGGTTGGTTGACAAGGATGCGCGGAGGGATCGTAATCTCCACGATGTCTTCGCCCCGAACGCGAAGGGATGCTCTGGCAGCTGGGAAGTCGGAACCTGCCCGCTCAAGACGGACCCGCCCCTCTCGAATCATTTTTTGAATGGAGGAACGCGTCCGCCAAGAAAGGAGCTTCGCAAGGGCTTGGTCCAGCCGAAGACCAGCCAGCTCCTCATAGACCCGAACCCGGATTTGCTCGACGGGTTTGCTCAGGTCCTTTGGAATCACTCCGAGGTCGTAGCGGTGACCGTTGCCACAACGGAGATGGCGCTGATTTCGTCGTCGTTACCGCCCTTTTCTTCAGATTTGGCACCTGAGCGGAACTTCTTAACTTTGCGCTTCTTGGCTTTGACCTGGGCGACCTTGCGGACGGAGCGTTGGATATTGCGAATACGCTCGCGGTCTTCGCGGCGCCTTTTCTCAGAAGGCTTTTCGTAAACGGTGGCTCGCTTGGCGAGGCGGAAGATCCCAGCGAAATTGCACTGGCGTTTGAAGCGGCGAAGGGCGGCTTCGAGGTTTTCGTTGGGACGGACTTGGACCTTGATCATAAAGACATCGTTTCCTTGCGATTAGAGCTTGGATGGATGTGCAGGTTTCGTTTTGCGCACCCATCTGCGTTGGACGGCCACCTCCTAGGGGAAGGAGGAAGGGCGAAAGATCTTATCCTTTATCGGGCTGGGAGCAAGCTACCCTGGGAAAAAAGAGGGGGGATTGGAGAGAAAAACAGGGTTATTTTTGTTTTCGGAGTGGTTTTCCAGCCAAGGCGTGAGTCGGTCGACCTTCCTGAATTGCAGGAGTCCCATTGACGAAAACCCAAAGAACTCCGGTCGAAAACTGGTGTGGATGGACAAAAGTGGCCTGATCTATAAAAGTCTCCGGATCCAGGAGAACGAGATCCGCGATCATCCCCGGCCGAAGATAGCCCCTCTTTCTAAGGCCCAAAATGTCTGCCGGAAGCCCTGTGGCGGAGCGGATTGCCAGGGAAACAGGGACGATTTTTTGCCTGAGTGCAAAGCGTCCGATCTTTCGGGGAAAGGTTCCGTAAGAGCGCGGATGGGGGCGGGAGTCGTCCTTTCGCTTGCTGGATCCATCGCTGGCGGTCGCTGTGTAGGGCTTTTTCATGACGTAGAACACGTCGTCTTGAGACATAGAAAACGCCACCGCAGAGGCCCCTCCTTGTTTTTGGATTTCGATCGCAAGATCCACGGGGTCTACCCCCACTTTCTTGGCAGCGGCGAGGACATTGAGGCCATTAAGACTCGGATTTTTACGGTACCGGGCGATGAGAATCTGGTCTGCTCCTCCACGATCTTTGAAATTGCGACGGACCAGGGCGGCCACTCGGGCACGGATCTTCGGAATTTCGAGGCGCTTTCGGACTTCGGCTTCCGTTCCTTCCCGGACCCATGCGGGCATGACAAGAGCACCTAGGGAGGTGGAGGATGCACGGTAGGGATATTGGTCCACCGTAACCCGGCGGCCGTTTTTTCGTGCTTCCTCTACCATAGCGCTCGAACATTTCACCTTTCCCCAATTAGGAGGGGTGGAGGCTTTGAAATGGGAAATATGGACAGGGAGCTTGGCTTTTTTCCCAATATAAAGGGCTTCTGCCACCGCTTCGAGGAGGTGGTCCCCCTCTCCTCGGATGTGGCTTGCATAGATTCCCCCGTGTTTCCCGACCACCTTGGCGATTTCAATGATCTCTTCCGTCGAGGCGAAAGCTCCTGGAGTGTAGATCAGGCCAGTGCTCATCCCAAATGCACCTTCTCTCATGGCCTTGGCCGCGAGCGTTCGCATCCGGGCAAGTTCCTTTTTTGTGGGTGGCCGATTGAAGTCTCCGCCCATTGCGCGTTTGCGAAGGGAGCCGTGGGGGATCAGGTGAGCGACATTGGTCCCTGTTCCTTTTTTTTGCAATCTTCCGAAATAAGAGGCCAGATCTACATGACCCGAACCGCAATTGCCGGTCACAATCGTGGTGCAGCCTTGGGTCAGGTAGGAAAGGTTTTCGCGTAGCCCTTTTCGTAAAATGGGGAAATCCGAATGGTTGTGGAGGTCGATGAAGCCGGGGGCAAGGATCTTTCCTTTCCCCTGGATTGTGACCTTTCCCCCCAAGTGCTCCAGGTCTCCCAATGCTTCGATCTTATCGGCCTTGATTCCGAGGTCGGCCACTCGGGATGGGCCTCCCGTTCCGTCGAAGATCGTTGCATCCAGGATGAGAAAATCGAATTGAGGATTGTTTTTGTGAAGGCTTCGCTCCGGGGCAGACCGGCATGAGTTTGTAAGGAGGGTGAAAAGGCCAAGAACGAGGAGGAGCGATGTGGTGTGATTGTTCTTCATGATCCCTCCATTGCACCGAGGGATCCAAGTCAGAACAAGGGAGCTTCGTCCTGGCGTCGAAAATGAATGAGGGCAGAATCGAAGCCAGGCAAAGAAACAAGGGGCTCCCAAGGGGAATGGAATGGTTATGAGCAAAGGAACCGCCGTTTTGGACAAGAAAAGCAGAGTTGAAGGGGGCCAGCAGGAAAAGGCCGAAAGAGGGAAGGGCAAACGCATTCTTCTTTTTGGCGCTTCCCCCGATACCGGCAACATGGGGGTCAATGCACTTTGCTATTCGACCTTGCGGGCTGTAGCAAGGGTCTATCCCGAGGCCGAAGTCGTTGTTTTCGATTATGGGCGTGGGGTGCGTGAGGACAGTACGCCCCTGGATGGGAAGGAGTATGGGTTTAAGCGGGCCGGGATGCATCATTCCAGGCGCTTTTATCGTCCCGAAAACCTTTGGGTCATGCACAAGAGACTCAAATTCGGGATTTTTAACAATGAGATCTCCCAATTGATACGGACTGCGGATCTTGCTCTGGATCTGAGCGCGGGGGATAGCTTCACGGACCTTTATGGACAGAGCCGTTTCAATAGTGTGGCTCTGACGAAGCTTTGTGCCCTGGATGCCGGGGTTCCGTTGGCACTCCTTCCTCAGACCTATGGCCCCTTCGGGAAACCCGAAAACCTTGCTAAGGCTCGGGAGTTGGTAGGTCGGAGTGTTTGTGCTTGGTCAAGGGATCCAGAAGGTTTTGAAGTCCTGCAGGATTTGGCTCGGAGCGAAGAAGAAAAGGCGAAGATTCATAATGGCATTGATATGGCCTTCGGGCTGGAACCCAGGGCGCCTGAGAAAGGAATTCCACGGGAGTTGGAGGGGTGGCTTTCGGCGGGTGAACCCATTTTTGGGCTCAATGTGAGCGGATTGATCTATCATGACCCTGAGCGGGCAAAGACGGCGTTTTCATTCAAGGCCGACTATCGGCAGATCATTGACCAATGCCTTGAGCGCATTCTTCAAGAAAACGAAGGGCGGGTTCTGTTGCTTCCTCATGTTTTGACCCCGAAGGGCCATTACGAATCCGATCTCGAAGCCTCTGAAAAAGCCAAAGCCAAACTTGCCCCTTCATTACAAGAGCGTGTTCAAGTCCTTCCCACGGATTATGACCAGAGTGAATTGAAATGGTTCATAAGCAAGTGTGCTTGGTTTTGCGGGACTCGTATGCATTCAACCATCGCTGGTCTTTCGACGGCCACACCCACTGCCGCGATCGCATATTCGTTGAAAACCCGGGGAGTCTTCAAAACCATGAACTGTGAGGGAGAAGTTGCGGATCCTCGCCACGAGGATGAGGAGAGTGTAGTCCAAACGCTCCTGGATAGTCTCCAAAGGCGCGAGGCACTCCGAAAGATCCTGCTTCCTGCAAAGGAATCCATTGAAAGGCGCTGGGAGTCTCAAGCCCAAAGCTTTTTGGCCTTGAACAAGTAATGGAAAAGAAGGCACCTGGAAGATGCGCGGGAAGCCTCCTTGTCAGTGACAGCACCTAAATGGATTCTTATCTCGAAAAAGCTTGGCTTAGGGTTTCAATAAACTGGGCACCAAAAAACATGGAGAAGAATGTGTAAGGGGACAGGAACGATCCCCCCTGATGCTTCAAAAGCAAAACACCTTTTTCCTTTTCTTTGGCCGGAAGTCTTCGGAGAAGGATGGTCTCTGGCTGAAACAACCTTGCCAAGTTTTTAAACCGAGGGATCTTCGGCTTTTTCCCCGCAGGCCCCCTCCTTGTGGCAAACAGGAAGAGGCTTTGAAATGGATAGGCCTCCACAAGGGGGGCAAGGTTGAGTCCGCATTGCAAGAGCTCTCCTTTTTCACCTGCGAGATAAGCTGGATTCCATTTCGAAGCTTCTGCATCGGGAGTTCTCTTGCCTTTCAGGTAGGTTCGCAGGGAGGAAGGTGAAAAGGAGAGGATTTCAAACCGGTCGTTGCTGCTCACACAAAATTTGCCACCTCCGGGGAGGGCTCCGCCCATGAGCATGAGAACACTGAGTCGACTTGATTTCATCTTACTCTTGGCAAAGGCCAAATAATTCAGGTAGCGAATTTGGGTTTTCCCTTTCCCCAGAATCTTGACAGCTTTCTTTGCTTCGTCCGCGCTGAGCTGAGTACCAAGTAAGCTAACGAGGAAAGGTTGAGAAATGGCTTGAAGGCGTTTCAGGGGAGATGCGGATGTTTTTCTTTTGGGGGTCAAAAGGAATATCTCGGGCCAAAAAGATCCTGGGGATGGAAGAGCGAGCAGGGCGATAAGCTCTTGGGATCCTACGAAGTCATTCATCTTTGTCGGAGCCTGGTCTGGAATGGGCATGCCCAGAATGGCTCGTATTGTGTTTAAGGCGGTGGCCAGGTTTTCCTGAGACACCGAGTATCTTTTGGAAGCTTGAATGAGTTCAAACAATTTTTTGATCCAAGGGAGATGGATCGAGACGCGTAGAGAGCCGATGGCTTTTTGAGGGAGAATTCCCCGAAGCTCGTCGCTCCCTGCAGAGAGCGGCGCAAAGGCATCGAATACGGATCGCTTTCCGGGCCTTTCCTTTGCTTGGATTCTTTCGGAGATCCTTCCTCCCTCCGTCCAAATCGTGTCTTCCACTCCTTCCAAGGAGAAAAAACCTAGCATCATGGGAGGCGTTACTCCTCGTCCCCTTTTCTCCAAAAACTCTTCGGTTGCTTGGAACCAGGGTCCCGTGTGGGAGACGAAACGTCCGAGGATGGTTCCCTGTTTTGGGTGAAAGGCTGGGAGCCCCATGATTGTGGCTCCTCCGCGTTTCAATCCGAGTGCTCCCAAGCCTGCTCCCAGGTTAAACTCGGCTGCTTCTTTGGCGGGTTTCAAGCGTTGATCAAAAGTCGCACTGTCCCAGTCCCAGTGGTAGAACTTATGGACGTGTATTCCGATTGTCTTGCCACGGCGGGCATAGGCGATCGACGTATGAAAGCCGCGGCTATGACTGGAGGGAGTTCCATGGATCCAATGAGCTACCAAGGGGGACCCTCCCAGGGTGAGTTCTTCCTCTTTGGTGTCTTTCTCTGTTTCCAGTAAAGGCTGGAAGCGTTCCCATTGGCTTGTGAGCCAGTCCCGATTCGAAGACTGACCCAGGAGGAGAGTTCCTCGATAGGTGGAATAGGTGTATTTCCCAGTTTTTTGTGGGTACACCAGAGCTGAGAGGGAGAAACCACGGTCTAAACCCTTTAGCTCCCCAAGGATCTTTTTTTGACTGTTGAGAAAGGATGCCCAGCGATGGCTGGATCCTTGGTCGAGGGCTAAGAGGGAAGAAAGAAAACCATCCCGAAGAAAAATATAGGGGAAGAAGTTGTTCCCTTCTTTCTCAAGAACCTGCAAGGGCGGAGATTCCAATAAAACCAGGGTGTTCTTTGCGGGCAAGTTCCGGTCACAGAGTAGGGGGAAGCGAATGGGTCTTTGGCTGGCCTTTTGGGCTTGTGGAAGGAGAAGCGTGAGAAGGATTGGGAAAGTGATCATTGTGTTCCTCGGGATTGGAGGCTTTTCTGGCAATTAGGGTGTCCTCAAAAACTTTAGGCCCCAGATAGGGGATCATATGGGTTCACCCTCCAAAGAGGGACACCCTTATTTCGATGCAGAAGTGGCGGAAGGAATCCAACAAACGGACATGCGCCTTGGGCCATGAGCTCCAATAACGAGGGATAGCTCGATATCCGCTGTTTTGCTGGGGCCTGTGAGGAGGGTGCCACAGGGGGGAAGATGCTTGAGTTCCGCCGCGTGTTGAGGGAGATCAAAAAGAATCCTGTCCTCCGGCACAAGAAGAATGATTTCCTCCGGAAGGGTCAGAGCCAAACGCTCCTCGAAGGTTTCCAACTCCACCCAAAGGCTGCCTGTGCGAGCAATTCCGTGCCGAGCGCTGAGAATCAAAAGGGGACACCCATTGATTTTCCAAGGTTGACTCGGAGATGGTGTCCAAAATTTGCCGAGCTCGGCTCCGATCACCATGGCCTTTGGGGTGGCCATCGCCTGATTGGGGAGCGCACTTAGGGGGAGGATCTTCCCATGGGCTTCTTCGAGAGCTTCGCGGAACAGTTTCCTTAAATCATGGAAATGAAGATGCTTGGGAGCAGATGGGGAATTGGGAGGAGTGGGAGATGGCGCGATCTCTTTTTTTTCTTGGATGGGAGAGTGGGGAAAACACTGAGGCGGATTGCTTTTTCTGCGCGCCTTTAGAAGCTCATGAAAACTCTTCTTCGGCAATTTTGGGAGGTTTCGGCCTCCACGTTTCCAAGCGCGACCGGCCTTGGTGAATCCCGCGAGCACAGGGCTGAGGGGGCCGAGGTGCCTGGCGAATTTGCCAGCAGCCCGGAACAAAAATGGGTGTCCCCAAAGATGGCGGAGGGAGCTGGGGAGGCTGGGTTTGAGCTGACCCTGGGCGCTTAAGTCCAAGCGCCAGTCGTGGATATGGCGGGCGAGGTCGATGCGGACGGGGCAAACGTCGGAGCATGCTTGGCAGAGAGGGGAAGCTTTGACCAGTTCGTTTCGGGGGCCACCGGACAGAGCGGGACCCAGGACTTCTCCGATGGGGCCAGGGTAGACCCAATCATAGCTATGGCCGCCGATGCGGCAATAGACAGGGCATTCGTTGAGGCAGGCCCCGCAGCGGATGCAGGCGAGGGCTTCCTCGGCGGGCGTTCCCCGAAGGCTGCTACGGCCGTTGTCAACGAGGACAAGGTGCAGAGGGCGTCCCATGGTTCCAGTGTAGTGGGTGGTATAGGTTGTAAGGCGTTGTCCGGTTGCACTTCTGGCGAGGAGTGCCAGGAAGGACTGAAGAGAGGGGATGTCGGGGACGAGTTTGTCGATGCCGGCCACGGCAATATGGAAGGGGGCCAAGCTGGTCCCAAGGATGGAATTGGCTTCGTTTTCAACGACGATGATGCTTCCAGTGGAGGCCACGAGGAAGTTGGCCCCAGTCATTCCGAGATCGGCCTTTAAGAAATAGGGGCGAAGACTCTTGCGAGCGGCCTCTGTCAAGATCTTGGGGTCCGTCTCTCCTTTGGGCACAAGCCCATGTTCGTAAAAGAGCTGTCCGATCTCTTCCCGAGTTCTGTGGATGGCGGGTGCCGTGAGGTGGCTCGGAGGCTCCCCAAAGAGCTGGACAATGCGTTCTCCCAGATCTGTGTCGATGAGTTCGATTCCTGTCTGTTCGAGCTTGGGGCCGATTTGGCATTCTTCCATCGTTAATGATTTGGATTTTACGATGCATTGAACCCCCGCAGCTTTGCAAAGATCCAGAACTTTTTCCTGAGCCTGGGCCGCGTTTCGGGCGCGGTGGACTGTTGTTCCCCTTGCCTCTGCTGATTCCTGAAAGCGGTCAAGAAAGCCATCTAAATCCGAAAGAATCTCCGCTTTGGCTTTTTTGTTCGCATCGCGTAACTCTTCCCATTCGGGAACCAAAGCCATAGCAGCCCGGCGTTTGGCGGCAGGATAGAGGACGGCCCGGCGGTGGCTGGCCACCTTGTCAAGGTCACGCATTCGCTCCTGGATTTTCCGCGCAAGTCCTTTCATTGCAGTGCCTCCCAGAGGATTTGGGCCGGGTGAAGAATCGGCCATCCCGGATAGCTGCGCAGGGTCCCCAAGTGGAGGAGGCAGGAGAGGTCGGCTGAGACGAGAGCGTCGGGCGTCAAAAAAGGGGTGTCCCCTTTTTTGGGGATGGCGCTTTGGAGGTAGGCGATGCGGTCCTTACCCATGGAGCCGGAGAGTTCCGGGAAGGTGGTGGCGAAGCTTCCCCCGAAGCCGCAGCATTCACCTTCGGGGCCTTGGGGTTCAAGGACTCTGAGTTTGCTGATGCGATCTAAGAGGGAACGTTGAGTGCGGGCACCTGCTCTGCCGTGCTGTGCAGAGCAGGATGTGTGGAGGAGGAGGGTTTTGGGAACAGCAGTGGGGTAGGACTCTGGGCCAAAGCGGACAAGGAAGTCACAGAATTCGAAAATTTGCGCTCTCTTGGGCGCTGCTTCGATCTCGTTACGGAGATGCTCGGTGCAGCTTGCAGATAGGATGACAACGGTCTCCTCATCCTGGGAGTGTTGTTGGGCCCATCTCTTAAAGAGGGCTTGGGCTCCTGGTCCGTCCCCTGCGTTGGAAAGAACTTGACCACAACAGTGGGCTTGGGTGACCCGGGGAGAGAAGCCCAAGCGCTCAAGGACATCAAAACCAGCCATGCCAGCCTCGGGGAAGAGCTGATTGATAAAACAGGGAACAAAGAGGGAGATCTCCATGGCGGCAAGTGTAGCGCAGGTCATCAGTAAGAGAGTTGAGTAACCCGCTTCGGGGTCTTCCAACAAAAGTCCTTATAGGATTCTGTCTTCATTTGGCACGATGTCATGAATAAAGCCAGAAGATCTAAACTGTGGCGTCATATTTGCGTTAGTGGTTCCTCCCCCACCACCTTCCTCGACGACTCCTGATTCCGGGAGTTGGAGGTTCCACTGTGTTTATGAAAACCACGAAAGCTCTCCGAAACGGGCTTCTTCTTTTTCCCTTTCTATTGCTTCCCCAAGCGGGACAAGACCCTTGGAAGGATGCCGTTTTGACGCTGATTGGACGGGATTTTGATCAAGCAATTTCCAAAATGGAGGCGGCGATTCGTGCAGTCCCACCAAGCAAGGGTAGAGAAGCGAAGGTGGATCGCCGGCGCTATTTACGGGCCAATGCTTTGCTTGCCGCGGGACGTTTTGGACAAGCGAAAGAGGCCTTTCAGAAATTGGCCGAGGACCGACCGGATGGACGATATGCCGCCCTGGCTCGCTTTGGGGTCGGAGCTGCCTTGGAGAGGGTTCGGATTTTGAAGAAGCTTCTCGGGTGTACCAGAGGGAAATAAGACCGCTTTTGGAGCCAGATCGCCGGATGGAGTTTGCCGCGATCTATCTTCGCTTTGCCAAGAAGGCTTTGGAAGAGCTTCCGAAGAATTGGAAAGCCGGTCTACAGTTTATTGACTTAGCCATAGGCTTGGGGCTTCCTGAGACCAAGACCCAAGAACTCCAAGAACCAGCGGCGAGGATCTCTTTTGAGGCCAAGCTCTTTTCCGAAGCTCAAACTCGGTACGGTTTATAGTAAAACGCATTCAAGAGCACACGGGTCCCAAGTCTGCCTGGGAAGAACGATTGATGTTGGCGCGTTCCTTGCGCCTGGCCAAAAACGCTATGGCAGGGCGGGAAATCCTGGAAGGTCTTTTGGGAGAGAAGGCCGAACCTCGTGCGGACATTGTCTACGAGCTTGCAAAATGTTTTGAGGATCTGAGAATGTGGAATCGTGCGGACGAGGAGCTGGGACGATTTGCAAAAGAGTTCCCATCAGATCCACGTGCACCCAAGGCCTTCCTTGCGTTAGCTCGGGCGAGGGCAAAGGCTGGTCGGCTGGAAGAAGCCCTCTCAGTTCTCAATCGTTTCAATCAAGATTCGGCGATCGGGTAAAACCCCTTGCGGCAGATGCTGCGGCCGACAAAGCACGATGGCTCTCGTCTCTGGGGCGCTATGACGAGGGGATCCAAGCCTGGAAGAACTTCCTCACTCATTTTCCTTCCCAACCAAGTTGGAGGGATGGGCAACGTGCCATCATTGATCTGGAATATGCAAAGGGTGCTGCGGAGATGAAGGCGGGGAAAGGCCATTTCGACAAGGCAAAAGAGTTTTTCATGGCCTTCATGAAGCATCATCCCTTGGACAGGCGCAACCCTCATGTATCCCTCCTTTTGGGAAAGTTGGAGGAAGAGCGAAAAGAAGACGACGAGGCTATGCGGCTCTATCAGGAGTGCAGCACCAGATATAAAGGGAGCAAAGAAGCTTCGGAGGCTGCCTATAGGAAGGGTTTGATTCTTGAAACCAAGAAGTTTCAACCGGCTCTCGCCGCCGCAGTTTATCAGAGGGTGAAAGGGTCTTGGGCATTCATGGCTCGCCAGCGAATCCAAGATCTCATCGAACAAGAATTTGAGCTGAAAACAGAGCGAGTTTTTCGGACCGATGAGCAGCCGGAGATCATGATCCGAAGCAAGAACATCAAAAAGCTTCGTGTGCGGATTTACGGATTGGATTGGGAGAGGTTTTTTCGAGGGCGAGGGGAGTCTGAAGGAGTCGAGGACTTGGCAATTGAGGAAATCCAACCGAAGCGCTCCTTTCAATATTGGATAAAAGGCTTCAAACCATACACAGGGTTTGTGAACAAGATTCCCATGCCTGCCGGAAACCCCGGGACTTGGTTGGTCAAAGTGGACGATGGAACACGCGAAGCTACCACCCTCGTAGTCGTCTCCGATCTTGTGTTGATTCGCAAGGCTCTGGCCAAAGAGATCTTTGTGTTCGCAATGGATGAAAAGAAACAGCGACCTCTACCAGGGGTTCGCATTCTTTTTTCGAATGGAAAAAAGGTGGTTGCGGAGAAAGAGACAGATTCGAAAAGGGCCTGCCGATACGCCCTACCCGATTCTTCTGAGGGTGATTCTTGGGAAGTCTTTGGAGTTTTGCCCCAAGGTGTCGCCCAGGGAGGGTCAGGAGAGCTTCTGTCTAGCAGTGTAACGGGTGGATTCGTGGCCAAGTCGGTTTTGTTTACAGACCGTCCCGCTTACCGTCCGGGGGAGCGCATGGGGGCTCAGTGTGTGTTGCGCAATGTGCACAATGGAAGTTATGTCCCTCCCCCAGTGATGGAATACAGCTTCCTTCTCCAAGATCCTTTGGGGCGCATTATTGCTCGAAAACATGTGGAGTCGAATGCTTTTGGCACGGTGAAAGCGCGGTTTTTAATACCGGGAAATCCCAAGGTCGGTTCCTGGACATTGCTTTTAAAGCGTAGGAAGGATGGAGTTGTCATGGCCACTCGGGAGGTAAAGGTCTTGGATTTTAAGCCTCCCGCAGTTTCCTTGAAGATGGAGCTTGCACACCGCACCATTACTCGGGGAGAGGTGATCGAAGGCAAGGTTCGCGCACGGTATTTCTTTGGGGGGCCCGTAAAGAATCGAAGGATCTCGGTGCGCCTATCTTTGGTGAGTACACTCCATGTTTTAGAGGGAACAACAAATGGTGCAGGGGAGTTTGGCTTTCGTTTTGAGACGAATGAGATCTTTAACGCTCCCATTCTCCGGGTTGAGGCCTATCTTCCTGAAGAGGGTGCGCGGGATGACGCCATGATCTTGATCCGGGAACAGGGGTTTGAAATCAATTTAAAATTCCCGGAGGGGCTTGTCCTTGCGGGGGAAACTGTCGAAGTAAAAGTTGAAGCAAAAACCTACAGCGGAAAGCCACTCCGAAAATAAGTAGAGTTGACCCCCCTTCGCCGAGAAGACATCGAAGGCAATGTCCGGACTCATGTGTTGGCTCGAAAAGATGTGATGACCGATGCAAAAAAAGGGGTGGGCTTTGGAACTTTTGAGGTGGGGGAGGGGGGGACTATCGGGTCATTGCGGCTTCGCTGGACTGCAATGGACGACGGGTTGAAGATAGGCACGACTTCTTTGTCTCCGGCAAGAAGGACCAGGTCAAGTTACGTCTTCTAGCATCGGTGCAACATGCGAAGGTTGGACAAACCGGCGAAGTTCGGGTTGTGAACCGCGTGGGTCCCAAGCTTTGCCTTTTCACCTCGGAGGCGGAAGGAGTGCTACATTTTTCTTCCCGGGTCCTTCCGATGGGAGTGAGCCGCATTCCTCTCAAAATGGAAGTTCTGCATGCCCCTAACTTTGCATACTCCGTCACCATGGTGGATAAGAAGAATCTCCATCAAGCGACCAAAGAATTTACGGTTTCTGTTCCCATGAACCTTTCACTGCGGATGGATAAGAAGGTGTATTTGCCAGGGGAGAAAATTGCAATCGATCTCCAAGTGAAAGGCCAAGAGGGTCGTCCTGTGGAGGGAGAGTTTTGCCTTTCTGCCGTGGATGCTTCGGTTCTTGAGCGTTTTCCCGACCTTACCCCCAAGCTGTATGAAGAGTTTTTCAGTACCTCTATGCGTCGATCAATGAGGGTTTTGACCAGCAGCTCTTGCAGCTTTTTTTTTGCCCCGGAGGTCCGAGATGTGGATTCAAATCTTCGGCTCGAGGAGGTGGAGAAAAGAGCAAGGCCAATAAAGTATTGGGGTGTTGTGAGCGAGGAGGGGCTTTCTGTGACGGGGGGAAAGGGCGGGGGAAAAATATACACAGGACCTGGGAATTTGAAGATTAAGGATCTTGAAGAAGCCCCTGAATCTTTTGACGTTGTCGCTATTGGTGGAGGGGCCAGCGGCCATTTTGGCGGCCAAAGAGGGGGTCGAAGGGTTGTTGCTGGGCAGCTTGGTCTGGGCGGGCGACCAGTGGGCTTTTTCTATGAAGACGGGTTGGATGCATTGGAATCGGGATCCGGGCTAAACAGAGATGGAAAGGGTCTGGATGCAATTCTGGAGCGTAATCTTCGGCAGGTTGAGGGAGATGTCGTGAGGCCGATGGATCTCTCTGTTTGGCGGGTTTCCATCCGGAGTGATAAGCGAGGGAGGGCCCACGTCATTCTGGATCTTCCCAAGCGAGTGGGCAAATGGGAGCTTCGAATCAGAGGGGTGGATAAGGGGAGTCTTTTCGGAGATCAAAGCGAGGGGATCGTAACAAGGAACCCGATGGTGGTTCGTGGGAGAATTCCTGTCCATTTAACCCAAGGAGATGAGGTGAAAGGGGAGGTTGAGGTTCACAATTTGGATGAACAAACCTTTTCGGGGAATTTGATTCAAAAGATCGATGGGCAGGAGTTGGAGAGATCCAAGGTTGTGTTGAAAGCGGGAGGATTGTTTTCCCGTTCTCTTGCTCTACCCACTTCGAAAGCAGGGATGCATTCCTTCCTCTTTCGTACGAGCGCATCGGTGGATCGTGGTTTTTTCCGAGTTCATCCCTGGGCTCTCAAAGATGAGGTTTGGGATGGGGGAGTCTTTGCGGGTGGTCGAACGGCGAAGCTTTCCTTGGGAAAGGAGGCTCATCGGAATCGTGTTTTGCAAATTCATGTTTACCCACCTTCCAGAGACACCGTCGCCAAAGCCTTTGTTGTGCTTGGGGAGGGGAGGCGGTTTCTGCTTGCGAGAGATCGGATCGGAGTTGGCCTGGGCGCTCTTGCACTTTTTCGTGAACTGGGCGGGGAAGCGGGTCGGAAAGGAGGATTTCTCGCGCTTGAATCAATTGAGACGGAGGCGGACCCGAATGGGGCCGGGGGCGCTGGGTAAGCTGGCACTGGCCGCCTGGGAAATGAAGCGACCTGGATTGGCGGGGGGATTGAAGGGGCTTTTGGAGGAATGGTTGCTGGGAAGGTTTTCTAAGAAAAATGGGAGCCTGCGGGATTTGAAAGACGAGAGTTTGCTCTGGGGATTGCTTGCTTTACAGAAGCTTGGGGGCAATCGAGAAATTTTGAAAAAAGGAGAGGTTTGGGCCTTTCGCAAGCTGTCGGTTTATGGGCCACAGGATGGATTGGTCATGGCTTTGGCCGCAGAGTTCATAGTTCTACGGGGGAAAAGCCTTGGGGAGCTTGCAGCCCAAGTGATGTTGAAGGTTGGAGATTGGAGAGCAAATGTGGGCTTTCGTCGGAAACCTTAGGGGATGGTTTTTACCCTCCGTGAAAAAGACTTGGGTGGAAGGGATGCTGTCCTAAAGCTGCGTAGTTCAGGAATGGGCAAGGTGGGATGGGGTGTTGGGTGGACTGTGGGTGTTCCGGCCGAGCGAACAGCTGCTCCTGAGCTCAGTAGAACATATTTGCAAGCTCCTCCCATCGTAGATGGGAAGCCGGTTAAGGAAGGTCTTTCAACGGTTCGAATCGACAAAGAGTTTCGTGCATGGAAAAACCCTACCGACCGGGTTGAAACCGGGCGTGCAATCGTTGAACAAGTGGAGTTGCATCTTCTCCCGTCTCAGGTTGAGTCTGTTCCGTTTTTTGTGATGGAAGAGCCCCTTCCTGGAGGGGTTGCGGTTTGCCAAGGAGATATCCAAGGTGATTTCGATTTTGTGGAGAAACGCGATGGACGCTTGCTTTTTTACTGCAGTACGAATGGCCGGGCACACTTTGTTTTTCGCTTCAAGCTACGAGGAGTGCTTCCGGGGACTTTTCGAGTTCTTCCAACGCGATTCTGGCCCCTGAGCAGCAAGGCAAAAATCCTTTTTGGCAAGGCAACGACTCTTAAGGTCGTGGAGGGTTCAAAGGCTGCTTTTACGAAGAGAAGGGCAACACCAGATGAACTCTTTTTCACTGGGATTCGGCGCTTTGACCAAACAGGGTTGTATGCTCTTCGAGCAAGCCAAGAGCTCCTGAAGGATGTTAAAGCTCCACTGGAGGCCTGTTTTGAATCCTTTGGGGCAAGAATGTATCCCAAGCCCTTCTTTGAACTGGGGAGACGCCTTCTTGCGATTCGGCTCATCCGCGGAAAAGGGCGACCGATCCTCGAACTTTTTGAAAAACTCAAAGATGCACGACCGGACTTTAGTCTGAGCTTTGAGGATATGTCCAGAGTGGGGCGAGCCTACTTTGAGGCGGGGGAATTTGAGCGGTCCCTCTATGTCTACCAGGCCGTCAGTGAAGCCCTTTTCCTGCGGGAGGTACAAGTTGCCGGGACTCTCAGAGAAAAGGGGAGGTTGGAGGATTCTCTTCAGGTGATGAGGGGACTCTTTTTAGATTATCCGGCCCTTCCTGAGATTCAGTCGGCTCTGTTTTCCCTAGCCCAAGGGTTCATTGCCCTCGCCGCAAGGAAGACACTACCTCTCGAGAAGAATCAGCGTTCAGAACCAAAGATCAACTTCTGAAGCAAGCTCGTGACCTTTGCTACGAATATCTTCTCCGATACCCTGCGGATGGGGATGCTGCCGAAGTCTGCTATTCTTTAGTCAATATCGCGATCGAAGGAAAGCAATGGGAGGAAGCTCTTACGCTTTTACCGCGTGCGATCAAAGCCTATGAAGACTCTCCTTGGTTGGATGAATTTCTTTTCTTGAATGGCTAT
The DNA here is from genome assembly GCA_026984035.1 of Planctomycetota bacterium. Taxonomy (GTDB): domain Bacteria; phylum Planctomycetota; class UBA1135; order UBA1135; genus HyVt-539. The sequence goes on along the minus strand of JALSSW010000198.1, from coordinate 8,743 downwards.
GCCCTCTTCTTGAAAAAAGATTTTGATGCTGCCCGTGAAGTTTTGGATCGCGTTGCCCACGAAAATTTTGTGCTTCAAAACGGGCAGAGGGGAAAGAGCCCGAACCGCTTCCTTGCGCTCTTCCTGGAAGGCCAATGCGAGCACGCACGGGGGAATGTCCCGGGAGCCGTTGCTCTCTATTCCAGAGTTGCCGAGCACTTTAGGGAAGCAAAGGATGCCCTCTCTTTCTTTGAAGACAAAATGCTGAAGCTTCCGGAAGTGACCCTTCTTTCCCCAGACGAAGAGGCTGGGATCAAACTCAAGACTCGCAACCTTTCTCGGATTGACCTTCTTGTCTACCATGTCGATCTCATGCGCCTTTTTCTTGTGCGACGATCCCTTGCTGACATGGACACTGTTCAGCTTCTTGGGATTCCGCCCATGGAGAGCTTCAAGGTGGACCTCAAGAACCCTTCTCCTTACATAGATCATGAGCAGGAGGTTCCGCTCAAGCTTGAGAAGAATGGAGCTTATCTCCTTCTGGCTCAGGCGGGTAATCTCAAAAACGCGGGTCTCCTTCTCAAATCGGATCTCAAGTTGAAAGTCCAGCAGCTTCCAAAACAGAATCGCGTTCGCCTCAATGTGAAAAGGAAGGGGCTGCCCATCCCTGGTGCTCGAATCAAGATTGTTCGAGCTGAATCGGATGAAGTTCTCAGCGGTAAAACCGATCTAAGAGGGGTGTTCGTGGGAGAAGGTTTGCAGGGAGGGATGAGCGCGTTGGTGGAGAGCAAAGGCCAGTATGCTTTTTATCAGAGCCCCATTTTTTCCCACCCTCCTTATTGCCCGGCCGGTGTTGGTCCCAAGCCTAAGCGAGAGGATTTGCTTCGTAACAACCGCCTTGAGCTTCGAAAGCTTCAAGAAAGAGGGGGGAAGAGCTTGGATCGCCTGTTCCGAAACCAACAACAAGGCGTGGAGTTAGGACGGACCAAATAAACGGAGAGATCCCTCTATGTGGGACAACCAACGAAAGGTGTCCTTTCGTGATCTTTCCTTCACAGTCTCAATAGCTATTTCCAGCTTTCCTGCCTGGTAAGGGTATAAAGCCTTTTTTTTAAACAATCGACATTCAGCGGTTTTGTGTTTTGGGTCCACCACTTAAGCCGGAGAGAACGGAAAGGAGAGTGGATCTCGACCAGGCCTCCCCGTTTATAATTAAGGAGCCATCCTGCTGAAAAGCCAAAGAAATCCTTGTTAGAAGTAACTTGGATGATGCCCTCAGAATCCCCGTGAAAATCGTGCCTGCTTTCGTCCAGAAAACAAGAGAACGCAGCTTGTGCGGGTGATAGTTCAAGGACCTTTCTTTCTCCCGACTTCAAAGTGAAAGGCCATGCGAGAAGGTCTAGGATTAACTTCTGATATCTACGATTAAGATTTGTCCCCTTTCTGCGGGAAATTGCTGTCACAAGGAGTTCTCCTGGGGGAACGGAGATCAACCATTTCGGTTCTTTGGGGCCGATTGTTTTGCTGTCAAGGATTTCCAGTTTCAAATGCCCCCTTTCTTCAGTGGGTTTCCGGATTCTTCGGATCGAAACCCTCCATTGGCTATCCTCCTTCAATCGGGTGATCAGAAGCTGTGCTGGTTTCTTAAAAAGAACCGTCACAGTTGGAGGGTGAAGAATGGAAAGTTTCAGAGCCTGGGACAGCGGGCAGGTTCCCCGCTTATTTCCACCTGTTTCAATTGTTTTTTTCCCCTTCTTGATCACAAGGCCCCAATCCTCGTGTGTCGGAATCACTCGCCACAGACTTTTTTCCCCAAGGACCACAATCCTTACGAGCTGAGGATTTGGGGTGAATGGAAGGAGAATGCGTCTTTGAAAAGGCATGGGTTCTCCCTCAAGTTTGAGGAAGGCCTTAACCCTTTTGTCTGTTCTTGGTTTGAACGTTTTATTAAATAAGAAGGAGTAAGATTTCTGTAAATCTTTGGAATCTTCCATGACTAAGACCGAAGCGGTCCGGCCAGGTCTCAAACCCTTTACCTTCAAGTCCAAGGGGTAAAAGGGCCTTATCATTATTTCGTTCAAGCCTTTTTTGAGATGAACCTTCTTGGATTGGAAGGGAGGGTTTTTTTTAATGGGGGAAATGGTGATCACTTTCCAAGGCGATTGGAATACATGATTCGTTCTGTGGATCACTTGTTTTTTGTCTTTGGCGGAAACAACGATTTCCGAAGTGGGGAAATCCTTGCCCTTCCCATAGAGAAGGCGAAAGATGAATTTGCCGGAGGTGTCGGTTTCTATTCCGGCAGATGGTGTTCGTTCTGGAGGGTGAAGGGGATTTTTTTTGGGGGATTGCTTCTCCGCGGGGAGCAGCGATCGGCTTGACTCTGTTTTCTTGGTCCTTTTAAGGGATGGAAGAAAAGCAAAACAGATGAAGCAAAGGCTAATAAGAATTAAGGTTGCTTTTGTCATCGCTGATATAGACCTTTGTTCAGTGGGGGAATCATGGAAGCAAAGCATTGGTAGTAGAGCCTGAAGATTGCGAAAGGCTTGCTCCCCGGAGGTCTAAAACCAGGTTTTCCCAGTGGTCTATCATGAGCAAGGTTCAGGGCTTTGCTTGAGGTGAAGATTAGGTTTGCGCCTGAGATTATATGCAGAGCGGGCCTCCCAACAAGAAGAAAGGCAAAGAGGATGTTCTATTGAGAGGCGATGACCAAGGTTGAGGAAAGGTTTGTAGTCTTGTTTCCCAGTTTGCAGCTTTTATAACCCCGTACAATGGAAGGCTCTTCTCAAAGTAAGAAGGCAACATACCTTGCCGTTCTTTTCGCTGCGCTCCTTTGGTTTGGGCTCACTGTTCCCAGGCTTCATCGTCCGGGACTTTACTATGACGAAGTGATCTTTGTGAATGCCGGCCTGGGCGGCCCTTTGGACACTTTCGCCCAGACCAGAGTCCTGGGTTGGCCGATGTTCATCATGCCTTACATCGGAGCCCTGAAATCCCTCATTCATGCCCCTTTCTTTGCTCTCTTTGGCGTGAATCTTTGGACCCTAAGGCTCCCCTCCCTCTTTCTTTCCTTTGGGACAGTTCTTTTTCTTGCCGGAATTGCGAAGCGCCTTGCGGGGAGGAGGGCCTTCTACTTTGCCTTGTTCTTTTTCGTGTTGGATCCTGCACTGCTTTGGACAAGCCGGGCGGATTTCGGGCCAACCACCCTGGCGGGGCTTTTCCGAGCGATGAGTCTTTGGCTGTTTCTGACTTGGATCGCGGGCGGAGGAAGGCTCCGTTATTTTCTGCTGACCCTTTCCCTCTGTCTGGGGCTTTGGGACAAGTTGAACTTCATTTGGTTTTTGGGTGCATTGGTTGGGGGAGGCTTATTGGTCTACCCCAAACAAATGGCTCTCCGCTTCAGAGAGAGAAGAGCCTTTTACCTGATGGTTAATTTGATGGGCCTTGGGGTGGGGCTGTATTTTTTGATCCAAAGGATCCTTCCGCTTTTACAGCTTCAGCAGGAATGGTTTGGTTACCCTCCCGGCTGGGAAAGGGTTCAATGGTTATGGGGTCTCCTTCAGGAAACTTTGGATGGACGCAGTATTGCTTTGTTTCATTTCCCCCGAACGAATTTTTCGGTAGGGATGGTGCAATGGTTTCTTGCCCTTCTTGGCGGGATGTTTCTTTTCGTTCTTGCAGTTCGCAAGGATCCAAGTCAAGCCTTTGCGGAGCAGGAGGAGATTGCTGGTAGATTTCCCAGGGGGAGCATCCTCCTTGTTGTGATGTTTTTCTTGGTGGGAGGGCAGATTTTTTTGACAAAGCAGGTCGGGGGATTGCACCACATGATGATGATGCATCCTCTCCCCCATCTTTTAGGTTTTGCTCTTTGGGGTGACCTGGGTGGGGCACGGTCTCGTGTCCTTTGCAGGATCGGTCGCCTGATCTTGGCTGGGACAGCTCTTGCTTGGTTGTTTGTCTCCGGTCGCTTGGATCTGCAATACCTTCGAGCTTTGGCTCATCCTGAGAAGCAGAATCCCAAGTGGAGTTCTTCGATTTTCGATTTGAGTCGTAGGATTGAGGCGAAGAAGTGGGACTATGTGCTTTGTGCCGATTGGGGCTTGCATGCACCTCTTTTTGCATTAGCAACAAAGAAACATCGTCCGCAATATTGGGATTTGTGGCCCAAGTTCAAGGAGCTCAACAAACATCCCAAGGACGGAAAGTGGCTCGCAGGAGTCATGCAAGGAAAGCATATCCTTGTGGTTGTTCATGCCAAGGGATTTGTGGAACAAAAGCCTTCCCGGGCGAACGCGCTTCATTGGGTGGCCGGTTTGCCAGGGATCAAGAAGCATTGGATGATCAAACATGGAGATGGACGCCTCTTATTTGAGGTATATGAGATTCTTCCCAAATAGTGGTTCTTTTTCGTCAGCTAGGCTGGCCAAAGGATTCGGTCGGATCATGTTAAGTATAGGTCCGCCGCTGGGATGCCTCGAAGAGCCCCAAACATCGGGCCGAATCGTCTATGAATCGATTTGAAGAGCCTCCGACCTCCTTTGGTCTACTCACAAAGGGGGAAGTTTCGTTTCAATGAAAAGGGCTCTACTGAGAAGAAAGGATCTCTTTCGCAAGACTCGCTGCGACAGGGTCTTTGCCCTTTGCGATGTCTTCAAGGATCTTGCGCAATGGATGCTTCTCTGGGATGTGCGTATCTTGAAAAAGCCTGAGCCATTCGCGCAGTGCAGGAGGGCCTGACTCTGGAAGGACTTCTTCGGCAAGTTTGAGGGCTTCTTGGATGTGTTTTCCGAGCGCGCGGCGGGCGGGGTCACGGACGGTGAAGCTTGGGTCTCTGAGAAGGCCTGCGAGCATCCGGGTGGCCTCTTTTCCGGGGATATTGGCGAGGGCCAAGGCCGAAGCACGCCGGTCAGCGGGGTCCTTAGATAAACTGAGGCTCAAGATACCGGGCAGGGCTTTTTTCGCTTGGAGGCGCCCAAGGGTGTCGGCGGCCTTGCGCCTGAGCCCGGGGACCGGATCGTTTGTAAGAATAGGGAGAATCTTGGGAATGGCTTCTTGGTCTTTCATCCGAGCGAGGAGGTCCAAGGCGTTCCATCGGCGGGCTGGATTGGTTTTGTCGCTGAGAGCACGGCGCAGATCCGGAAGAAGGGCTGTCCCGATTTTTGGGATGACGCCCCGGAGGGCGCGGCGGTCGAGGGTGTGCTCAGCACCGAGTTTGTGCTGGATGAGCCAACGGCCTGCGGGGACTCCCAAGGCCACGAGGGTGGCACGAGCACGGGCGACGACGGGGATGTTGGCTCCGACTTGCCAAAGCCGGGCCTTCTGATAGAGGAGTGTGAAGGTTTTTTCGTTGGCTGGGGGGAGAGGGTTTGGGAGAGTTGCCGGTTTTTTTGGGGAGGCCGTTCCGCTTTTTGTTTTCGGGGATTTGGGCTGAGTTTGATCCCAAAAGAGACCATGGGATTTTCGAATGGCTCGGCCTTTGCTGTCCTTGTGATCCGGGGGGAAGGTGAATGCATCCTCACCCGCCAAATCTAAGAAAAGGGCAACGGATCCATAACCTCTGGCGTCCTCGGCATAACCTTGTTGGGTGCCGTGCCCATTGAATGGGATCCCCGAATAGGCGTCCCGGCCCTCCTTGTCGATAAAAAAGGCGACTCCATTGGCCTTCGCCGCACCCTGGGTGAGGCCGCTGCCCTGGTAAAAATCGTCTCCACTTTCGTCGAGAAGCCAACCGAGAGCGAGATCGTGGGCTCCTCCCTGACCGACTCCGTGGTGGAGAGTATAGGTATCGTCTCCCTTACGATCCCAAAGACCGCCAGCGGCAAGGTGAATCCCCGCTCCCTGGCCGTATTGCCCACATACATATTGGTCGTTTCCGGATTCATCAATCAAGACGCCCAGGCCCATCCAATAGCCTGCTCCTTGACCATAAATGTCACAGAGATAAAGGTCATTTCCACCTCCGTCATAGAGGAGCCCAATTCCACCTGAAGCATCCTTATAACGTTCGCCGATCCCAAAACCCTGGGAAAGGGATTGGTAGCGGTCATTGAAAAGGGGTTTGTGGAGATAGACCCCACCGGCGTGATAAACATCGTTGCCTCCGAGGTCCACGAGGGCGCCGAAGCCACGGACTCCGCCAAAACCTTGGGCGAAGCGGGCCGCATCAAAGCTGTCGTTTCCCCTGCCCGTGGCGAGAATCCCAAACCCAAACCCGGCGGCTCCCTGGGTGAGGGCCCCTCCTTCGAAGCGGTTTTTTCCTCCTTCGTCCAGGAGAAGGCCGGCGCCAAGGATCGCGGCCCCTTGTGAGAGGTCTCCGGCGCGGTAGAGGTCTCTTCCCTGGCCGAGGTCCCAGAGGATGGCTGTCCCGAAGAGGGCTGCCCCTTGGTCCAGGGGTTTGCCGCTCAGATAGGCATCGTCGCCCCCGAGGTCAATCAGGACAGATACCGGGCGGTTCCAGGCCGACGAAGCAGCGGCCACGCGGCCTTGGTAACGGTCGTTTCCCCCCAAGTCGAGGATGAAGAAGTAATCGCCGTGGTAAACGGTGGGCCCAGGTCCTCCGATGGCGACTGGCCCCATGGGGGTGTCGAAGTAAACCCGCAGATCCCCCTCGATCCCAGGATGGCTGATTTTGGGTGGGAGTGTCTTAGGGTCCAGTTTCTTGAGAAGGGAAACTCCCTCTTGGATCTTTCGAAGGCCCCCCAATCCGGTGGAGGCAAGGAGTTCCCAGTCCAGCCGGAGACCGTCCTGCATCCGAGCGGGAAGGGCCTGGGGCTCGGTTTCCGGAGCCTCGGCGCGGGAAAACAAGGGTGTCCCTTTTGGACCGGGGGCGAATTTTTCGAGCCAGAGGCTGGGGAGGGCCTGGATCGTTTGGGTCCGCTCCTTGCCCACCAGTGGGCTGCCCCAGCGGGTGTCGCTGGCAATTCGGAGGGCGGCGATGCCGCGGAAGATCTCAAGGAGCGCTTTCCCCGGGGTGCCTTTCCAGTCCAAAGCGCGAGCAGCCTCCTGCCATGGGGCATTTTTCCTGTCCAGGTCGCCAAGGGAGAGGAGGAGGGCCTCGCGGGCGGTTCGTGGGCTTGCAGCCTCTTCGGGGAAATTGGGAAATGGAGGGAGGCCTGCCATGGAGGTGAGGATGCGATAAGCCCCAAAGGGACCCGGCTGCTGGACAAAGCCGAGAGCGGCCATGCGATAGCCCGACATGAGGCTGGGCATCTCGAGTGGGTGATTCAGGACTTTTACGGATGCGGAGAGGGCGAAGCTGTCCTTCCGAGTTTTGTCAAATCCCAGTTCGGCCGCTTGGAGATTGAGGAAATCGAGGGCCTTTGTGATCTTAGGCCTGAGGTCACGGATGGGGTCGGGAGGGATGGGAGGGCCTCCTTGAGCCCGGGCAAGAGGGCAGAGACCTAGGATTCCCGCCAAGAAGGTGGAAAGAGAACAGTGTGGGGCGACGAAAGGGGACATCCATCCTAAGGGGTTCATGGGGCATAGGTTCGCCTCCAGAGGGGGGGAAGGCCAAGATCTTTTTGCCCAGGTCTTTTGAATGGGTGTCCCCTTTGGCTTTTTCCAGGGCGAGTGGCCCAGGAATGAGGGGCAAAAAAAGGCCGGAAATGGGGGGTTCTGTTGAACCTTGGGCTCGCTCCCCTTACAGTCTTTGGCCTGTTCGCCTCTCCCGTGACCGCTTTTGGCCTCCGGAGTAAAGTTTTGGCGACAGGGATGAGGGCTCAGAGGAGCCTATAGGAAAACAGTGGGTCACACCATGTGACCCCTTTCAATGAGAACGATCTATGCCTGAGCATGCCTTTGTGCATGGGAGAGGGGACGAGGCCCGCACTGGCGGCCGCCCTTCTGAGGGGCGATTTCCGAGATGGTTTCGCTCCGAAGTGAAATGGATCTTCAAAAAATAAGGAAAACAATAGTGACACAATCAGATTTCGGTTCTGGGATCCTCCCTGGAGACTCCGAGGAAAACGAGCACGAAGAAACGACTTCGAGCAGCTCAAAAAAAACGACCAAGAAAAAAACGACCAAGAAAAAGAGGGCTTCGGGCAATAAGAAGACCGCGGCCAAGGGTCGGACACGAAAAAAAACGGCAGCTTCCACAGATGAGGAAGTCCCAGAAAAAAAGGAAGAGGTAAGCGGCGCGGAGACTCTGAATGAGGATCAGGTTGCCGATCAGGAAAAAGAGATGCCCAGGCGGACCAGGAAGCGTCGTTCTCCCGAGGAACGCCAAGCGCGCAAGCGGGAAGCTGCGGCCAAGTTGGGACGTGAGCCTGATGAGACCCTTGAAACTCCGAAGGGCAAGATTGTGATCCCCGGTGCGGAGATTGATAAGGATGTGAGTCCGGAAAGTGATCCCTTCGGCGCAGGTCTTCTCCCGATAGATGAGTTGGATGAGATCGCTGTCGTCAATCGACCGGAAGAGCGATTGGAGGAAGAAGAAGCAGATGCTGTTGCAAGTTCTGTAAACACCTCCAGGGAAAGAGATCGTACAGAAGGAGGGCGCAGCCGAGGTCGGGACCGCGACCGTGGACGCGGACGAAACCAGGATCGAGATCGGGGCCGGGACCGAGACCAGGATCACGGCCGGAGAAGAGATCGAGACCAGGACCGAGGTCGAGGTCGAGATCGGAGCCAGAGTCGAGGTCGGGACCGAGATCGTGGGCGTCGTGGGGAGCGGAATGAAGGATCCAGGGATTCGAGCCGCTCCAGATCTCCACAAGGGCAAAGGGTTCCATCGATTCCAGTCCCCCTTCAGCATCGCAATAGT
>JALSSW010000197.1 GCA_026984035.1 Planctomycetota bacterium | reverse complement strand
GAGAGGACGGATACGGTCGGAAGAGCCAATGCTCAGTCCGGTGAGGATGCCTTCTTCCAGAGGGGGAACACGAGGAGGTTTTCGCTCTTCTAGAGTTCCGGGCCTTTGACATCGAAGAATGGTGAGATCGAGACCGGCAGGTCTTAGGCGTTCATCGATTTTCGCATCGAGGTTGTGGATGGCAGTTTCCATCCATTTCCAAGGAATCTCTTCGAGGAGTTTCTCTTCGCAGGGGGCCTGGTTTGGGTGGGGATAGCCATGGAGGATGGCGGCAGCTTCTGCAGCAAGAAGGATGCGGCCAAGGTCTCTATTGTCGGCTTTTCCTAGGTCTGCTGCATGGGTGACCTGCCAGGCGAAATGCAAGAGGGAAGGAAGGTTGAGTTTTTCGGCCCAGGGGTAAATCCCCATGTGCTGGATGAGGAAATCTCCTTGCGGGGTGATTGTGGGCCAGAGTGGTAGATCATGAATAAGGCCTGCCAGGGCGCAGAGTTCGGGGTCGACTTCTCCTTGCAAGCGAGCCAGCTCTTCCGCCAGGACGGAGGTGGCCAGGGAATGAAGCCAGAGAGGGAATGCAAGGTCAACCCGGACGTCAGGAGTCGTCTGAGCCTGCATGATCTTTTTTAAAGCTGCGCTCCCCAGAAAAGACCCTAGGCTTGAGGCACTGGTAAGTGAGTCGGCGGTGGGCCCCAATGCCGGGATCCGGGCCAGGTGGAGGCTGCGGATCGCCAAGAGCGGATCGCTGAGAATCCATAATTCCTTTTTGTTGCCAGGGGGAAGTTCTAGATTGGGAACGAGCGAACTGAGGTTGGGCAACCCTTGAAGAGGGTGTCCCCAAATCGCGTTGTTCTCCCCCTTCCTTTTTTCTTCTGCTCGGTGGTCCGACAAGGTTTTTTTGCTTTTCTCCCTTTGTATTCCTCGGCCTTTTTTCGTCACCTGGGAGCTTAAATCTGAATCCTTTCAGGACCTGAGACATCCCGAGGTCCGTTTTGAGCTGAAAGGTTTCCATGGAGCCTCAAGGTTTTGAGGAGGGAATCCGGTTTATTTGGAGAAGAAGAGCCCCTGCATATGAGGGCGAATTCAGTCAGGAAACGCTCGACTTCGCACGGGGAGGTCTTTTGGCTTTCGTAAAAGGTTTGGAGAAAAAACCTGAGGAAATATCTGTAACTACATTCTGAATATGCAGTTATATGGCTTCCCCTGTTTTTATGGAGTCTTGGCAAGCCATTCGCTTATGGGTGCCTGTGAGCCTTTGTGAACTCGAAACCTTTTCCCCGAAGCCCCCCAGTCCCGAAGGTCTTCCTAAGGACCTGGAGAAGCGAAGCGATGCGGAACTTTTAGTTCTTTTCGCCAAGTGTGGAGAGCATGAAGTCTTCGAGAAATTGTCTCGGAGGATCCTTCCTTTCATTGAGCGAGTGGCCTTGGTCAACCCTGAGAGGAGGGCCGCGGGGATCCCCGTAGAGGAAGTGGCGCAGGAGGTTCTCCTGAACCTCTTCCGCTACGCTGGATCCTTTCAGGTGGAGAAGTCTTATGCCTTCAACTCCTGGTTACGGCGCATCGTTGTGAATGCGGTGTCCCAGGTCCGGCGCCAATCCGGAGGGAGACCTATGAAATCTTTGGATGACGCCGAGGCCATTGTGGTCGAAGACAGTAGGGTTCGGGGTCCCTTGAATGATCTTTGTCGCGAAGAGAGCTTGAGGGAGGGGCGATGCCAGGCTTTTTTGATTTCCCTGCGGGTTGCGGCCGCCTGGGGTCTTCTCACTGTCCTCCAAAGGGAGATCCTCCGCAGGGTTTGTTTCGAAGGGAAGAACTATGCGGAGATCGGGAAGGAAATGGGGATGAATGCCGATGCCGTCAAGATGGCAGCTTTTCGTGGTCGTCGTAGGCTTCAGAAGCATGTCTTTCCCAAGGATTCGGTGGAAGTGCTTCGAGCTGTCATCTGACCTTCCTAAGGGGGCTCTCAGGCCAGGGGAAGCGGATCGGTCGGCCTAACAGACTCTTACCCCCCTTTGTTCCAGGCGCTATCGTTCTTCTTGAGGTGAAGGATGAAAGAGAGTGTCGATACATTGTTCGTGGGGATCTCGGAGCTGGTCACGCTCCAAGAGGGACCGGAGCGGGGCGGTGTCAGGGGGGCCGAATTGGATCAGGCCGAAGTTGTCCGGGATGGGGCCATCGCCGTTCGAGAGGGGCGTATTGTGGCAACAGGGACGACAGAGGCACTCATGAAGGTCTATGAGGCACCAAAACCCAGGGATCTTAGGGGTTTGGTGGTTTTGCCGGGTTTTGTGGATGCTCATACGCATCCAGTGTTTGGAGAAACACGGGAGGGGGAGTTTCACCTGCGCTGCCGGGGAGCAGATTATGTGGAGATCGCCAAGCAGGGAGGTGGGATTTTATCCTCGGTGCGTTCCCTGCGGGCGATTTCAGAGGAGCGCCTGCTTGGGTTGGTTGAAAAGCGGCTTCGGGGATTCTTGGCGCTGGGAACGACGAGCATCGAAGGGAAAAGTGGCTATGGGCTCAGTCTGGAATCGGAGCTTAAGAGTCTCCGTGCTTTGCAAAAAGCCAGCCTGGAGACCGGGTTGACGGTGAGTCCAACCTTTTTGGGAGCGCACGAAGTGCCGCCTGAGTTTCGGGAGGATCCCGACGCCTATGTGGACCTACTCTGTGAGGAGATGTTGGAAGCGGCGCGGCCTCTTGCGGATTCTTGTGATGCTTTCATTGAGAGCCATGTGTTCGGCCTGGACCAGGGCCGGAGGATCTTTCAGAAGGCGGACTCCTTGGGCTACCGCATTCGTGCGCATGTGGACGAGCTGTCACCCTTGGGGGGGACTGAGTTGGCCGTTGAGCTGGGAGCTGCCTCGGCCGACCATCTCCTCTACTTGTCGGAGGAAGGGCTTGAGCGACTTGCGGCAAGTGAGACGACAGCCGTCTTGCTCCCCGGGACATCCTTCTTTTTGGGCAAGGACCGCTACGCTCCCGGTCGGCGCCTCGCGGACGCGAGGGCCCTGGTGGCCCTGGCGACCGACTTCAATCCGGGGAGTTGTTACACGCAGAGCCTTCCGATGATCGCGACCTTGGCTTGCCTCCATTTTGCCTTCAGCCCAGCCGAATGCTTGAATGCCATGACCCGCAATGCCGCCTACTCCTTGGGTTTGGACGCCGAGCGGGGGACCTTGCACCCTGGTAAGGCCGCGGATTTCGCCGCCTTCGATCTCCCCTCCTTCGCGGGACTCGGCTACAGGTTTGGCGACAATTCCTGCGTTCTGACGGTCAAAGACGGCGCCATCGTCCACGAGGTTTCGCCGTGAACTCTGAACCCCTCCTCGAATGTGTTCCCAACTTTTCCGAAGGCCGCCGGCTCGAAGTCCTGTCGGCCCTCGCCCATGCCGCGGGGACTATCCGGGGCGCTCGGCTCCTCGCATACGAGTCCGATCCCGACCACAATCGCGCAGTCTTCACCCTCGCCGGCTCTCCCCACCCCCTCATCCAGGCCATCCGCGCCATGGCAGGCACCGCCCTTCGCCTGATCGACCTCAACTACCACGAAGGTGTCCACCCCCGCATCGGCGCCCTCGACGTCGTGCCCTTCGTCCCCTTAGGGGACAGCCCTATTTCAGTTGCCGTCCAGGCTGCCGAGGAGGCGGGAGCCCTTTTGGCAAAGGACTTAGGTTTGCCTTGCTATCTCTATGGCCAAGCAGCCCGTAGCCCTAACCGCCGAAACCTGGCCGCTGTTCGGAACCGGGGATTTGAAGCCCTGCGTGCGGATATCTCGACTGATCCTACATTGACTCCCGACTTCGGTCCTCTTCGGCTCCATCCCACCGCAGGTGCAGTTGCCGTCGGAGCCCGGGACATCCTGATTGCTTTCAACGTCCTCCTCGACACTCAGGACCTCCGTCCTGCTCGTGCCATTGCCCGCCGGATTCGAGAACGAGATGGAGGCATGCCAGCCGTCCGAGCCCTAGGCTTACCCCTTGCCCGTCTCGGATGTGTCCAAGTTTCGATGAACCTCATCAACTACCGGAAGACCGGTCTCTTTGCCGCTTTCCGCCGTGTTCGGGAGTTGGCCCAAAGCATGGGTGTCCCCCTTCGCGGGAGCGAATTGATCGGTATGTTGCCTGAGGACGCCTTAGATGGGGGAGAGATCGCCGAGTTGGGTCTTCTCGACTTCGATCCTGATGCCCGGATTCTTGAAAGGAGGCTTTAAGGAAGGGGAAAGGGGGACTGCTTTGCGGTAAAGAGAATGCCTTGAGGTGGGCGGTGTGGCATAGTCGAAGAGAGCCAATGACTAGTTTTTCTGGATCAAGAGGTCCCGAATAAAAGCGGGTATGGAGGGCCGTGTAGGGCAATCCACCCCTACCCAGTCTCCAAATGGATCCACAAGCCCTCCCACGATTCCTGCCGCGCGTGCCCCCAGGACATCGATGGCATAGAGATCGCCTACGTAGAGGACTTTCTCCGGAGGGGTTTTCGTTTTGCTGAGAGCGAGTTTGAAAATCGCGGGATCGGGTTTTTCGACCCCGACCAAGCCGGAGTCGATGACAAAATCGAAATGGGCAAGGATGCCCGCTCGATCGAGTTTACGGCTTACGGTTCCGTCTGCATTGCTGATGATGCCGAGGCTCCGGCCACTCTTTTTGAAGGCGGTCAATGCCTGTGGCAGTCCTTCAGGAACTCTGCTCCAAAGGCGGTCCCAATTCTGCTCTGCTTTGAGGACTCCCAAAAAATCCTCCATTTTGCTTTCCATACCAGGCTTAGCGGGGAGTTTGGTTGTTTTTTCTTCGATCTTGACTGCTTTCTCAATGAGCTTACTCGCGTAGAATAGGAGCGTGTCGGGAGCTTCAGTGGAGGTCCCTTCCTGTAAAAAGCGTGAGAGATGGGGCCTAGCCCAGGCCTCCGCGCGCATGAGAGTTTGGACACTGAAGTCCCAACCAAATCTTGACAGAAGCCCTTTCAACCATTGGAAATCCATCAGGAGAACTGTGTTGCCAGCATCTAAGAATAATCCGTCACAGGGTTTTGGAAGGGTGGAAGCCTGGGGCATTCGTTTGGTCCTTTGCTTGTCTCTTTGTTTGCTTTTCATCGGGGGAGTGGTGGGCGGGAATCCTTTGATCGCTCAGAATAAGAACACCTATGTTCCCGGGAAACCCCAGTTTCCTCCCAAGTGTTCACCCCTTGTGCCTTGCCAATGGTGTAAAGGAAAGGGTTATTTGCGCTGTAAAAAACATAAGAAACGGTACCTGAAGGACTTTCTGGATGGCGTGCTCTGGTATTGCTCGGAAGGAGCTTCTTGTAAAAAGTGCGGGGGAAACCTCTTTGTGGATTGTAAGCACTGCACCAACCCCGATGCAGAAAGGGATCTTGCGAGTCGAAAAAAGAAACAGGACGAGTGGCTGAAAAAGCGCAGGGAGCGGGTGGATGCTTTGATCCAACATTCGGTTTTGCACGGAGCAAGCGAGCACTTTGATTTTGTCTGTGACCTCAAACCAATGAAGGTGAACAAGGTTCGGTTTAGTACCCACGATCTCCTACATCTCTACCTGCGGCGAATGGAGGATTTTCGGAAGAAGTTTATCAAGGTCCTTCAGCTTGGGCCTGCAGACATGGGCATCCGTACGGAGGTTTTGTTTTGGCGGGATGGTCGTGACCAATCCCTTGCTGCTCGGAAGTTCTGTGGAATTTCGGCTTCGGGATCCGGGGTCAAAATGATGGGGACATATTCCATCTATTCTTTCCAGTATCAAAAGCGTTTCACCCCCAAGGACAGTGATGTTCATAGAACCTTGGTCCACAACCTGGCGCATCTTTTTCTTTCCAACATCAAACCCGAACTTTGGATCGGCCACCTCAAGGGGGGATGGGTGGATGCAGGCCTGGGCCACTACTTTGAGTATCTACTTGATGGTACATGTGCAACCTTCTGTTATGAGGAGGTTGCAAGTAACAAATCCTTTAAGTCCGGGAAGTGGCTGGTTCCTGTCCGGAAAATGGTGGCATTGAAAAAGGCTCCATCCTTTTCTGAGGTTTCCCAGAAAAACACGGATAGCATCAATGTCAAAGAGCACGCCGTGTGCTTTAGTTGGATTCATTATCTTTTCGAAGGAGACCTGGGAGGCAAGAACCCCGGTAAGAAGTTTGTCCAGATGGTGCGGATTCTGAAGCATAAGAAGCCCACCAGGGATGCTCTTCGGGCGGTCTATGGGGTTTCTCCTCTCACGTTCGAACGTAAATGGAAGGAATGGGTACTCAAGACTTATCCAAGCCGTTAGATCCCGGGAGCCTGTTCGGCTTCCCCTCCCTGTGGAGTCTACTTGCTTTCGTCCTTCTCTTTTGCACGGGTTTATACGCTCAATCCCCTTTTGGCAGAGAATTCGAAGAGGATTTTTTCGCTCGGAAGGAGGTTTGGGTGGATCGACTTTTTCAGAAAGCCGGTCCCGAACGCCGGATAAAAGCGGCCCCTTTGATTTTGTCTTCAATGGCGAAAAAGGGGATCCAATCCCTTTCCAGCGATAGGGCCAAAGAACTCGCAAAAGCAGCAGCTTTGCTCCAAGGTCTCGGCGGAGAAGACCCACGTTTTTTGCATCGCTTTAATCTGTTTTTACTTGCCCTTCCCGAGGTCGTGGACCCCGAAAAGAAAGGTTATGATGTCCAGAAGATTCGAGGAATCAGCCGGCGAATGTTTCCTCTTTTGCGCAGGAAAACATCCCAGGTGGATCCCGAGGCACCTGCAGCAAACCGAGACAAAATCTTTCTCACTGCGAAAGGCGTATTCTCCTGGGAAAAACCCAAAAACATGAAGCTTCGGCTTGCAGTTTTTTCTCCAGCTGGGAAAGAATTGTTGTCTAAAGAAAGAGGTGATGTCAAAGATGTCGAGGGTTGGCTCCACAATTCTTTGTTTCTTTCTTTCGATGTCGCGAGTCTTGGCCCGGGTCCCTATCTTGGATCTGCAAAGCTTTTGGGTGGCGATTTGCCATCGGGGATCGAATGGCCGAAGACCCGGGCTCAGTTCTGGGTGTCTCCAGGTTTTCACCGCCGCGCTTGGAAATTCTTCGATGCTTCCAAGGCCCTCCTTCAAAAGAGAGGGCCGAGCCGTCCCAAGGCGCAGGATCTTGCCAGGCTGAAGGTTTTGGATGCTGAAGTTTTTCGTGCGATTTTCGGCGATGCCTACCGATTTCGATCCTGGCCCGTGACGGCTCTACGCGAAGGAGAAAAGCTATGCAAGAGCCTGGAAAAGGGACAAAGCGAACCCGTTTTACCCAAAGAAGCCAAGGAGGGAGACCGAGTTTTCGGGGTACCCCTATCCACGGGTGCGGTTTTACCTGTGCGCATCCTCTGGCGGAATTGGACCCCCCAATCCAAAGCCTTTGTCTTTTTTCCCCCCCGAGGCTGGGATGAAAATTTTCTTCAAGAGGGCCTCCGGCTGCCGGTAGAGCGAGTCCTTCCGGATTCGGGGGGGCTTGCTGTTTTTCTTCACTTTCCCGCTGGAAAGGGCTATCTCCCTGCCGTCCAGGATTTGCTCCTGAAATGTTTCAAAATAACCCCGCAGAGGACCTCCCTCGTGGGTGTCCTGGATGGTTGCGTTCGAGCGCGCTTTGGTGCCTACCTCATGCGAGGCCCCCTGGACCGTTTGGTTTTGGTGGGGCGAGACCTTCCGGATCCCGTTCAATTTGCCGAAAAAAAAGTGAGCCGCTCTCTGGTCATTTCCTGCCTGGGGGAACCTAAAGCCCGAGAGGAGCCGGGCATGAAGCTCCAATTTCGCAAGGTTCTGGGCTCCTTTGATCCCAAGCTGGTCGTTGTGGATCGGGCCGAAAAAGCACTTCGCTCCATCTCGGAAGCCCTGGAACGGATCAAGGCAGGAAAATAAACAGCCTTGCCTACCCCTTTACCTTGCTCTTCCTTGTTCTGCAGCCTCTTTTGCCCCCCAAAAAGTCTCTAAAGTTCTGGGAAAGGCCGGATAGAGCAAGGCTCCATCGGGGCTTTTCCCCTTTCTCTCTTTTGGGAGATCTTTAGCGAAAGCGGAGGCAGAATCCGCTCAGCACAAGGAACCCTGTTATTTGCGAAGCATCTCAGGCAAGGAAAAAATGAGTCCTTCGCCCGGGTGGTCAAGAACCCTTGTGGTCCGGACGCCCCGCTCGGACAGGGCGGCCATGACTTCATCGACGCTGACCTCAGGGGTGGATGCGCCGGAGGTAATTCCAATCCGTTTCACTCCTTTAAACCATTCTTCTTGAAGCTCCTGACTGGAGAGGAGGAGTTTGGAGGGGACGCCCAAGGACTCCCCGAGTTCTCGGAGCCGATTGGAGTTGGAACTGGTCTTGTCCCCGATGACAAGGAGGAGGTCAATGGAGGGAGCCAAGCGACGGACGGCATCCTGCCGGTTTTGGGTGGCGTAGCAGATGTCGTCCTTGTGGGGGAGAGCAAGCTTGGGGAAGCGACGTTTGAGCACATCGATCACCATCTTGGCCTCGTCCACGGAAAGAGTGGTTTGGGTCAAGACGGCGACTCGTTCGGGATCTTGGACCTCCACCCGTTCGGCTTCCTCCGCAGATTCCAGAACGATGATCGATTCTGGAGCTTCGCCCACCACCCCTTCGACCTCAACGTGCTTACGGTGGCCGACGAGAAAAATCGTGGCGTCCTTCTGGGCGAAGTGGCGGGCCTCCAGGTGGACCTTGGTGACCAGGGGACAGGTGGCGTCAATGACTTTGAGTTTTCGCTCCCGGGCGGTTTCGACAACCTGAGGGGGGACACCATGGGCCGAAAAAATGAGCCAGGAGCCCGGGGGGACAAGATCGAGATCATCGATGAAGATGGCGCCCTTTGCCTTGAGTTCATCCACAACAACTGCGTTATGGACGATCTCGTGGCGGACATAAATGGGTGCTCCGAATTTATGCAGAGCCTTTTCTACGATCTCAATGGCGCGCTCGACGCCTGCGCAGAACCCCCGGGGTTTCGCTAAATGCAATTCCATACCTGGGATCATACCGCCTGAAACTCAGGCGGGGATTCTATTTGGCAGAGTATTTTAAGAGGGCTTTGACAGCGGGATCCCCAGGGAGATGACTCGCCAAAACCTTGGCTACCTCAAGGACTTGGGCCTTGGTTCCCCCGCCAAAGCGAAGGTTATAGAGCAGAACGAAACGTGCGTTTGCATCGTATGGGCGACGTTTGAGGTAGGCCCTGATGGCTGCAATATGATCATCAAAGTCCTTTGGGAAGCCATAAAAGCCATGTTTGTCGATCTCACTCTCGGCGAGGCTCGGGTGAAGGATGAGGCCCTGCCTGATTTCGAAGGCAGCCCGGTCGTAATCGCCGGTGGCAATGAGTGCATCGGCAAAAACGAAGCGCAGGCTTCCATCGTTCTTCACGAGTTCAACTGCTTTCTCATAGGCATCCGAGGCCAGGGCATAGCGACGTGTTTTGAAGTAGAGATCGCCGAGTTCGACAAAGCGCTGGGCGAGGGCTTCTGGGGTGGAATCCTTCCACTTATCGGCGGAGCTTTTTTCCCATTCCCCTTCGTCCTCTCCCGAATCCTCCCTGATAAGCACCGAACTTCCTGAGCGATACCGTGAATCCCAGTCGCACCAGGCGCCAGGGTCATAGTCATAGGAAGGCTGCAAAAAGACAAAGGCGTTGGCCCAACTCAAGAGCCAGTAGCTGTGCCATCTCCGGCGGGCCCAAAAGGGGAGACCGTAGTACCAGGAGCAGGCCAAAGGTGTGGACCAATAGAAATCGTAGTAATAGGGAAGGTTCCAGTAGAGGGAGCCGTAGCGAAACCAGCAGTCCGAAAAGAAGCCGTTGCCGAAGGTAAGGGAGAGCGCGAAGCTGTAACCAAGCCGTCGCCTTGAATGGCGCGTGAAGTCATGCCGGGAGCCTCCGTTAAAATCCCGCCGAGCATATTCCACAGCCTTTGGAGCAACCCTGGAAGGGGGCATGGATCGAAGCTTTGTGCCTCCGCTGAGGCCGCCATTCATCCGCCGCATTGTTGTGTCTCCCGGTCCTTTGAACTTGTGGTCCACCCCTTTGGGGCTTTTGTTGGGGGCCCCCTTGATCGGGAGAGATGGAGGCGTGACTCTGTTTTTCCGGATCTTGTTTTCCGGGACTCTGTTTCTTGGGATTTTATGTTCGGGGATCTTGTAACGTCCCAGGAGAGGAGGGGTGGGAGATGGGGTAAGAATGGGCTTTCGGCTAGGAGAGCTGCTTTTCCAGGAGCTACCCTTTCTGGAAAGGGGGGGAGCGGAGGGGCCTTCCTCATGGAGTCGAATGCGGCTTCCTGTCCAGGGGGTTGTGAGGCGAGGGCTTGTCGAGGGGGTCGGACTCATGGCGTTTTTGGGTTTCCCGATCCGAAAATGCTGGATTGCTTGATTCCCGGCTTCGGGGGGCGCGTTCCTGCTACCTCTGCGGACGGAGTTCCGTTGCCTGGCCTTCCCGCGCCAAGGATTACTGGGCCAGCTGGGTCTGCGGGTTGCGGGCCGCCGAGGAATGGGATGATAAGTCCGGGGGGGGCGGGTGGTTCGTGGAAAGGTCCGAGGCCGTCTGGGCCTGTAGGGAGTGGTCCTTCTTACTGGATTGGCCCGTCGGGGGAGGGGGGGGGCAGGGCGAATGTGGACCCTGGGAGCCCTTGGGGCAGGGTTGTGGATGCGGGGTGCACGGATGGGAGTGCGAGAAGGGCGGGGAGTCGCAGGGCGAACACTCCTGGGAGCTTGCCGCACTGTTCGAGGAGTCATCGGAGTGATCCTCACTTGGCCTAATGCAAATGGGGAGAATGCGAGCAAGAAGAGGATGCTTTGCGTTTTCATGATGCACCTTTATCGCAAGAATCATACCGCATCTGAGCGGCCTTGCCCTGCCTCCCGGGGGAGACAAATCAGGAAAAAGACCGAAGAAAACCCTTTCCTCTATCCCTCCAAAAGGAGTTCCCCTCTCATTGTGATCGGAGCTTTCTCATCGGGAAAAGGTCCCCCAGGGTTAGGGAAGTAAGTGGGGATGACAAGGAAGCCACCAGCCTTTGGAATCCCCATCTCCTTTGCTTTATTACGAAGTTTTTTCTCCAATGAGCCCATGGTCTTGGGGAAAGGGCCTTTTTGATAAAGGACGAGGGCCGTTCGCTGTTTGAGCTTGCGGATTTTGAAGGATCTTGGAGCCTTGGGCTTGTTTCCTTCGGAGGGGACAAATTGGATACGGATTTCTCCATCGGCCCCATAGAGAGGAAGCCCGGCCGGCTCTTGGCCGAGGGCGAAAAGTTGTCTTCCCAGTTTGTCGAGGAGCTGGGCGCGGGCCTTCCAATCCCCCGGATCCTTGACCCGGATTTCAAAGGAGGGAGGGAGCTGTTTGAGGATGGGAGCAGCAAAGTTTTCTTGTTCTCCTCCCTGGTGGGTCAGGCCCTGGTTCCTTTTTCGGGTGGATCGCGGCTTAAAAAAAGTGGGTTTAAAATCAAAGCCCCAAGCCCAGTGTTGGATGCTGAAAACCGGACCCGAGAGGGAGCAAAGGGTCTTGGGTAAGCGCGCCCTCCTCCCCGGGAGCCTGCCCCTTGGGCGGTAAACCTTCTTTCCAACCACCAAGAGTTGGAGAGTTTGATCTGGTCCAAAGACCCGCCGGATGGGAATGCTGGACTTGTCTCCTTTCTTGCCCAGAATCGAATAGAGGGTTTTTCCTTTGAGTCTTAGGTCTGATCTTGGAGTTTTTTCATTGGGATCTGATGATGGAAGCAGGTCCCAGCAAAACAAGGCAGCGAGGAGCCGAAAGCGATCCAGGATCCGATCCCGGGCTTTTCCCGTGACAGGGACAAAAGGCCCTCCCCCAGGTCCTAATAGGAGGGTTTCCCCGTCCCACAGATAGAGACGGATCCCCTCCCCCGGGAGAGTTTCTTCAATTCGGCAATGGTCGGGATAGCCCATGGAAAAAGTCGCTTTGGAGAGCTGTTTGATCCCGGCTTGCTTCTCAGGGTTCGCTGGAAGCGTCGCGCTGAGCTGGACCCGGAGGCCCTTGAGGAATTTCGGAGCTGTAAATTGGTGGAGCAGGCTCTGGGCGAAGGCTTGCCCCTGTTTGGATTGAATGGCGGGCGGGCTAGAGAGGATTGAGATCGACAACAGAGCAGGAAGAAGCATGGATGTATTTTGCCTGGTCTGAGGGATCTTGGAAGGGGGCTGGGGACCCGGGATGTGGACTAGAGTCCAAACTCCTTTTTCCAAGCCGCGAGGTCGTATTCTCTGTCAACCGCCCCGCCCGCCAGAGCTTTGAGGGCTTTACGCGCTGCGAGGCGCACATTTGGATTGCTTTCCCTGCCTCCTAAGAGGTCGATCAAGAGTTTTGCTGCCTCTCGATCCCCGGAGCGACCCATTGCAATGGCAGTGGCTTGGCGGATGAGGGGCCGAGGGTGGTGCAGATATGGCTTGAGAGGGGGGAAAGCATCCGGCTCGCGAAGGAGTCCGGTTCCTCGGATCGCATGCACGAGGACGACAAGGTCCTTGGAAATGGGATCTCCCTTCAGATACTTGATCCAGAGTTTACGGAAAGGGGCTTGGGGGGCTCCATTCTCCTGGATGCGCATTAAAGCCCAGGAGACATTTCTTTTCAGAATGGTGTCAGCCTCTGGATCAAGAAGCGTTTTTCCCAGTTCCTGAATCGGAGTAAGGGGGTTTCCTTGAACACCCAAGGCGAAAGCGGCAGAAATCTTTACCTGAGGATCCTTGTCCTGAATGCCGGCGACCAAGAGAGGCAGGACCCTTTTGTCATTCACAAAGCCTAAGGCTGCCATGCTTATGGAGCGGTCCCTTGGGCTCCCTTCGCGCTGCTCCCGGATGAGTTCATTTTCGATTTTGAGGGTTTGGGTTCGGAGAAAGGTTAAGAGTCCTTCGGCCTTGCGCTGGGCCTTAGTGTTCTCCTTGTGAGAGAAGTTGGAGGCAAACTCAAACATTGCCTGGTCCAGCAGAATAAGCTTGCGCTGGATATTGCTGGCTTTGGCTAAAAACTCTTCGCGTCGTTTCTGTTCCGCCAAAAACCGCTGTTCGATCTCGGGTTTTTTCTCCGCCTTGGGGGTAGAACCGCAGGAAGCTGGAGCAAAACACAGGGGGGAAAGGGCGGTAAGAAGGAGAATCCTCGTCGTGTGGGTTTGGACCATAGAAAAAGAGTAGCCTCCTTGCTTCGAGAGTTCGAGTAAAGAGACAACGACGGGATCCCTTCTCTCTTCTTCCCGGGAAGGTTGGGGGTAGACTTGGATGGCTAAAAAACCTTGTCCCCTTTCCGTTCATTCTCCCTGGCGCGATTTCACAATGCCGCTGAGCTTTTTAGAAACTCTCGATGGGGCCTCCCACGAGCAAATTCAATTGATCCAAGATCCCTCCATTGGGTTTTCTGCGATTTTAGCCATCCATGACACGAGGTTGGGTCCTGCCTTTGGGGGCGTCCGCCGCTTTCCCTATCGCAATGGGACGGAGGCGTTGAGGGATGTGATGCGCCTTTCGAGGGCCATGACCAACAAGTGTTTACTCACGGGAGTCATGGGAGGAGGAGGCAAGGTTGCCCTCATTGACCGGCCTGGTTTGGATCTCCAGGCTGTTTACCGGCGCTTGGGGGAGTTCATTCAAAATCTTGGAGGGCGTTATTACTCCGGGCCCGATGTGGGGACAGGGGCAGAAGAACTGGAGGCCATGGCCGAGGTTACGGAATTTGTGACTCTTCCAGGACCCAAGGGGCCGGGGGATCTCTCGG
The DNA here is from genome assembly GCA_026984035.1 of Planctomycetota bacterium. Taxonomy (GTDB): domain Bacteria; phylum Planctomycetota; class UBA1135; order UBA1135; genus HyVt-539. The sequence goes on along the minus strand of JALSSW010000197.1, from coordinate 15,771 downwards.
CGGCGACGGCCCGAGGAGTCCTTGCGGGGATCCGGGCAGTTTTGCGTTTTTTAGCCCGCAAAGATCGTCGCTTTCCTTCGGACCCTTCAGAGGGGAGCTGGGAGGGTCTCCGCTTTGCCGTCCAGGGTTTTGGAGAAGTCGGCTACAAGGTGGCGGAGGGGATCGTCCAAAGGGGAGGGCATGTGATCGGGGCCGAAGTCCAAGTGGATCGCCTGGAAAGGGCGATTGACAACTTGGGGATCGATTTTACCGACCCAGGTGAGATCTTCGATGTGCCCTGTGAGGTTTTTGTCCCATGCGCCTTGGGTGGGATCCTTCACGACCTCAGCATCGAGCGTCTCCAATGCCGTGCGGTTGCGGGTTCTGCTAATAATATCCTTGCGAGTCCTGAGCACGGGCTCCAGCTGGCAGGAAGGGAAATCCTCGTGGCTCCTGATTTTGTGATCAACAGTGGGGCTTTGATTCTCGGAGCCAATTTTCACCTGACGGGCAATCGAGACCAAAAGGCGGCCATCGACAAAATCGAAGAGAGACTCTTCCGGCTCTTTGAAGAAGCGGAGCGGGAAGGGAAGATTCCGACGATGTTCGCGGATGAAGCGGCGGAGGAGCGCTTGCACTCTTTACCCAAGCGGGTTTTCTTTCCTTGAAGCCCCTTGGGGGCCATGATGCGCACATGAGTTTGCCTGAAGGGTTTATGACACATGTAGGGGTGCACCGGCTTCGGGTGCGTTTCGCCGACACGGATCAAATGGGGGTCGCATACCATGGCGCATACATCCCTTGGATCGAGGAGGGGCGGACGGAGTGGATGCGCGATCAGGGCCGGAGTTATCGATCGATGGAGGAGGAGGGCCTTGCTCTCGCCGTCACAAAAGTAGAAATCCATTACCTGGCATCGGCCCACTATGATGATTGGATCGAGATCGAGACCAGGCTCGAAAAGCTCGGGAAGGCCTCCATTACTTTGGCCTACAAGCTGTTTCGGGTGGGGGAGGAAGGGGGGCGAGGGCCACTTTTAGCCAGGGCAAAGACCCAATTGGCCCTTTTGGGACCCAATGGAAAGCTGCTCAGAGTCGAAAAAGAATTTTTCTCATCCAAAAGTTGATGGGTGAAAGGGCATTCTTTGTCCAGGTTCCCTCGTTATGATCCCCCGCTTCGCATGAGCCAAGAAACGCAAAAACGCCCTTACCATATCATTCTGGCCGGCCTCCTCTTTCCGGGGGGCGCACAGCTGTTGATGGGCAGAGCAAGGGCCGGTTGGATCGGTTTTGGGATCGTGACCCTGATGACCCTGGTGGGGTGGCTCATCCTGGGGGCGCGTCTTTTTGCCTTCACGGAGAACCCATTCTCGGGAAGTCTTGCGGTGTTTCATTTCCTCCCCATCCATCTCCTTCCCGATGCGGGGAATCTGGGGGAGGTGACCCTTCTTTGGTTGGCAGGGGGCGGGGGGACCGGGGCTGATTTTGAAGCTCTCCGGGTTCTAAAAATGCCGGTTCCTTATGAACATCTCGGTTTTGCCCTGATGGGGATGGCGGGAGTGTTCAATGCCCTGCTGACGGCCGAGGGGCTCTGGCTCCTTGTGGGGAGCCGACTTCCCGAGGGGACGGGGGGAGGAAAACGGCTCATTGCTCTGATTCTTGGCTGGCTCATTCCTGGGTGGGGACACCTTGTCCTGGGCCGGAAGCGTTCGGCTGGTTTTGTTTTTGCCGGCCTGATGGGGCTCTTTGCGATGGGGCTCTATTTTTCAGAGCTTTGTGGAGTGGATCGATCTCTGCATTATTGGTGGTGGGCGGGCCAGTCCGGCCTGGGGCTCCCGACCTTTCTCTCTTCGGTGTTCTTGGGACCATTACAAATCACCGAGGACAATCCCCATTTCGAGTTGGGGATGACCCTGATTTCTGTTGCGGGACTTTTAAATTTTGCGATTCTTGCCGACCTCTTTACCTTGCGGGAAAGAGACGCTCTCGGGATCGCCGAGAAAACTCCAAAACAAGAGGTTCCGGATGCGCCTCCTGAGGCCGGGGGAAAAGGATGATTTTTCGAATCCTCGTCGCGCTTTTGACATTGTTTTTTGGCTGCCTCGCCTTCTTCGGAGGAAGGAAGGGGGAGGGGCCGTTCTTCGGCACTCTGCTCACGAAGATGCTGGTCTTTTTTGCTTGGCTGGTTTTAGGGTTCTTCGTGATGCTGGGGACGGAATTTCTTTTCTTGGATGGTTGATGGGATGAGTGAGCCAGTTCGAGTGTGGATGCGTGGTCTCGGGGTCTCCATCCCTGAGCGATGTTTGACCAACGAAGCTCTTGAGAAGGGCATGCCCTGGTTGCGGACCAGTGCACAGTGGATCTCAGAGCACACGGGGATCTTGCAGCGCCATGTGGCGGACGCGGATCAGTGGGCGACGGACCTCGGTTACGAGGCGGCAGCCGAAGCCCTTGAGCATGCCGGGCTTGCGCCAAGTGAGATTGATCTCCTTCTTTTTGCGACCAATACCAATCCTCAGATTTATCCCGCGGGAGCAGCGCGGATCCAAGGGATGTTCGGTACTGATGCCAAGGGTCGTCTTCGGATGGCCCGAGCGGGGGCCCTTGACCTTCAGATGGGCTGTGCGAGTTGGTTAGGGGCGATTGGAATCGCCCAGGGGCTGATCCGAGGGGGGACCTTTGCAAACATTCTCGTGGTAGGAGCCGACGTCGCGACCCGTATGGTCGATTGGTCGGATCGGGATGCGATCCTTCTCGGAGATGCCGGGACTGCTTGTGTCCTCTCCAAGGATCCAAGGCCAGAGGGGATTTCCAAACTTCCTCAGTTGGAAATGCTCTCCTTCTTTTCCCGAACCGATCCGCTGACGGCCGATGCGATCTACCAAAAGGGACCTCTGAATCCCGCCAACGACCCCTTCAATTTTTTAGGGCGGGATCTTCCCGTGGATCTGGATCCTCTCGAAACGCGTAAGGCTCTCTACCCTCCTGAGTTCTTTGGCGGCCCTGAAGACGAGAGGATGCAGTTTTTCAAAATGGACGGACGCAAGGTCTACCGTTTTGTCCGGGGAACGGTTCCTCGCGAGGGGTATCTAGAAGTCCTTCGGAGTGCAGGCTTGTTGGATGACGCGCCCAAGGAACTGGGTTTGGACGAAATCCGCGGTCTCGATGAAGTCCCAGAAAAGGACCGTCGTGCGGCGATTGCTACCTATCTCTCCTCAAAGGTGGATTGCTTTGTCCCACACAGTGCCAACCTTTCTTTGAACCAAGAGTTGGCGGAAGGGATGAAAATTCCCTTTGAGCGCATGTACATTACTCTGCATAAATACGGAAACACCTCTGCTGCTTCTGTGGGGCTTTCGCTTCACGAGGGCTTGCGCCAAGAAGGCCGTTATCAGACCCTCACCAAGCGGGATGGCAAAGGAGAAATCAAGGTCCCCTCCCGGGAAATCGTTGTCAAGCAATTGGAACCGGGGATGACCTGCCTCCTCCTCAGTTTCGGAGCGGGCAACTCCTGGAATTCCTTGATGGCTCGAGTTGTGTGAGCGCCTGATTCCATTTGACCAGAAAACCTTTGGAGGGTTTTCCCCTAACTCCGACGGTAGAGGGATCCTTCGATGCGTTCGATGAGGCCTTTGGATTGCAGGATTGCGAGGGAGGCAAGGACCCTTTGGATTTCCGTTCTCGTTGCTGTGGAAAGAGCTTCGGGGGGATTGGGGCCTGCTTGCAGTTGCGCCAGGATCTGGAGTTCGAGAGCGTTCAGGGACCCCTCGGAACGGGATGGAATCCTAGGTTCAAGACCTAGATCTTCCAGAAGGCTAGCGGGCTTGTCGGCCAGGTAGGAACCCTCGCGAATCAGTTTGTGGCAGCCTTGAGAGCTGGGGCTGCCATAGGGGCCTGGGATTGCCCATACGGGCTTACCGCGGGTGGCGGCCCATTCGGCGGTGATGAGGGTCCCTGAGCGTAGGGCGGCTTCGACCACGAGGACCCCCGCTCCTAGGAAGGCGAGGATGCGGTTGCGGCGGGGGAAAGAACTTTTGAAAGCCGGTAGTCGGGGGGGATACTCGCTGAGGATGAGGCCGCCTTGGTCGAGGATCTTGCTCGCGAGGGATCGGTTTTCGGGGGGATAGAGCTTATCCAGGCTGGAGCCGAGGACAGCGATGGTCGGACTCTTGGCTTTGAGGGCCGAGCGGTGGGCGAGGGAGTCGATGCCACGGGCGAGGCCCGAGACAATGGCGCAGCCACCGAGGGCGAGTGCCTCGGAAAATTCCTTTCCGGCTTGGGTCCCGTAGGGGCTTGGTTGGCGCGTTCCCACAACCGTAAACAGGACCTCCTTCAAAGCCGATGGGTTGCCGAGGGACCAGAGGATGGGTGGCGCGTCAGGTTGCTCTAGGAGTTCTTCGGGCCAATGAGGGTGTCCCGGCCAGAGCAGATCCTGGCCGAGCCTTTGGGTTTCTTGGAGCATCGCCTTTGCCGCTTCTTGTCCCCGAACAGGGTCTAAGAGGCGTTTGCGGATTGCCGGCGAGATCCCCTCTGCCTTCAGTTCTTCGGGACTCCGGGCGAACCAACTTTTCACCTCCTCCTCGTGGCTGAGGATTGGGTGATGGCTGTCTGGAGAAAGGGATGTGGAAAAACCGAGGCACCAAGCAAGGCGCAAGTAGGGGAGTGCAAGTTCTGGTTTCATCTCAGAAGAAAGAGACGAGGGGATCTTGCTTTGGTCCTGGTTTTTTCAGAATTGTTTTTGGGCTGTACGGCAAAGGAGGTCCTGGGGCTTGTGCGCCCGAGGACCTCCTTCAAAGGTCATAAAAACCTAAGCTTACTTGGTATCGTCTTCACCCACTCCTTGGGCCTCTTCCTCTTTGGGCTCCTCTTCCTTGGGCTCTTTGGGTTCGGGATTGGGAAGGGGATGGGCCTCGAAAGCGAGTTTCCCCTCTTCGACGGTGATCGAGAGTTTCGCTCCTTCGTCAAAGTGCCCCCTGAGGACCTCTTCGGCCAGGGGATCTTCGAGGTGTTGCTCGATGGCTCTGCGCAAAGGCCTTGCCCCGTGTTCGACATGGAAGCCTTTCTCCACCAGGTAGGTCATGGCTTCGTCATCAAGCTCGATCTCGATTTTGCGCTCTCCAAGCCTGTCTTGAACCTTCTTGAGTTCGATGTGAACAATGTGGTCGAGGTCTTCGCGCTGCAGTTGATTGAAGACGATGACGTCATCCAGGCGGTTGAGAAATTCGGGGCGGAAGTGGCGTTCTACTTCCACCAATACCATTTCCCGCATTTTCTCGTAGCTGTGCTCGGAGTCCCGCTTTTGGAAACCGAGTCCCGAGGAGTTCTTGATCAGATTGGCTCCGATGTTGGAGGTCATGATCAGGATGACGTTCCGGAAATCGATTTGTCGTCCGAAAGAGTCGGTGAGGCGTCCTTCTTCCATCACTTGGAGGAGCATGTTGAAGATATCCGGGTGCGCCTTCTCGATTTCGTCGAGGAGGACCACGGAGTAAGGCCTGCGCCGGACCTTTTCGGTCAAATGCCCGCCCTCTTCATAACCGACGTAACCCGGAGGCGCCCCGACCAATCTCGAGGCGTTGTGCTTCTCCATGTACTCGGACATATCGATCTGGATGATCGCATCCTCGTCGCCAAACATGAACTTGGCGAGGGATTTGGAAAGATGGGTTTTTCCGACCCCCGAGGGGCCGAGGAACAAGAAGGAGCCCATGGGCCGGTTCGGATCCTTGAGCCCCGAGCGGGAGCGTCTGACTGCCTTCGCGATGGCGGTCACAGCCCGGTCCTGGTTGATGACCTCGCGCTGGATCTCTTCCTCCATTTGCAGGAGTCGTTCGGCCTCTGCCTTCTCCAGCCTATTGAGCGGAATCTGAGTCATTTTGGAGACAGTCTCGGCGATGACGTCCTTGTCGACGATCCCTCCGGTCTCGCAGCTGGCTTCGCGCTCCCTCCATTCTTTTTGGATCTGCTCCTTCTTTTTGCGAAGATGATAGGCCTTATCCCTGAGAGCCGCCGCCCGTTCGAAGTCCTGATTGGCGACGGACTCCTCTTTTTCTTTTTCCAGAGAGTGGATCTCCTTCTCGAGTTCCTGGATGTCAGGTGGCTGGGTCATGGTTCGGATGCGCATCCTCGCTCCGGCCTCGTCAATCACGTCGATGGCCTTGTCGGGCAGGAAGCGCCCTTGGATATAACGCGTGCTCAGCTCGACTGCGGACTCGAGGGCGTCGTCGGTGTACTGGACCCTGTGATGGGCTTCGTATTTATCCCGAAGGCCACTCAGGATCTGAACGGCTTGTTCCTTGGTCGGAGGTTCCACCATGACGGTCTGGAAGCGACGCTCCAGCGCTCCGTCTTTTTCGATGTATTTTCGGTATTCGTCCAGAGTTGTGGCCCCGATACATTGGATCTCACCTCGCGAGAGGGCGGGTTTCAAAACGTTACTGGCGTCGATAGCTCCCTCAGCTCCCCCTGCTCCGACAAGTGTGTGCAACTCGTCGATGAAGAGGATGACATCCCGTGCGCGGCGCACCTCGGTCATGACTGCCTTAATGCGCTCTTCGAACTGGCCTCGGTATTTGGTCCCCGCGACCATCATGGCGAGGTCCAGGACCACAAGGCGTTTTCCTCTGAGGATCTCCGGGACGTTGCCCCTGACGATGTCTTGGGCAAGACCTTCGACGATGGCTGTTTTGCCGACACCTGCTTCGCCCAGGAGGACTGGGTTGTTCTTGGTGCGTCGGCAGAGGACCTGGATCACGCGTTCGATCTCCAGGTGACGCCCAATCACGGGGTCGAGCTTGGTTTCTTTTGCAAGCTCGGTGAGGTCCCGGCCAAAGGTGTCCAGAGCGGGGGTCTTGGATTTTCCCGAAGGGGCGGTGCCGCCGATATCCCCCGTATCCACCTCCTCACTGTCCGCAGCGTCGGCCCCGAGAAACTCGAGAACTTGGGACCTTACATCCTCCAGTTTGATACGGAGGTTGAGGAGAACTTGGGCAGCGATCCCTTCGTTTTCCTTGATCAAGCCCAGGAGCAGATGCTCAGTTCCGATATAGCTGTGGCCTAGCTGGCTGGCTTCTTCCATGGCCAGCTCGAGAACCTTCTTCGCCCGAGGGGTGAAGGGGAGGTTGCTCATGGTGGCCATCGTGGGGCCGGACTTGACGATCTTCTCGACTTCGGTCCGGATCTTGTCCAGGTCGACACCCAACTTCTGGAGGACATTGGCCGCAACGCCATTGCCTTCTTGGACAAGGCCAAGAAGGATGTGTTCGGTGCCAATGTACTCATGGTTGAACTTCTGGGCTTCTTGCCGCGCCAGGCTCATGACCTTTTTTGCGCGGTCGGTAAATCGATCAAACATGCAGTCCTCCAGGGATTCCCCTCTTGGGGTTTTTGTGTGGGGCCGAACGATTCGGGAAATCATGGATACATGCCTATGCATCCTTTGATTTTCCGGGTCATCGACCCGCCTTTGCTGTCAATCTATAGATCGGCCAACGGGAATTCTCAATTGACCCATCCTCTCAGATGATGGGAAAAGGTCCATCAGGTCAAGGAAATAGCCTCAAGCTTTAGCTTGCAAGAATCATGGCCTTGTTCCAAGGGAATCATCGGGATGGGAAAGAATCTTTCTCACAAGCCGTGCTCGGGCGAGATCTCGCTCGGTCGGGTCGAGTTCCCGACCAGCGTTTTCCATCAGGTGGCCGGGTTGCGTTAGGAGAAAGAGGCGGTTCCAGGTTTCGTGTGAGGGGAGTCCTTCCAGGTTGAAAAGTCTCCCCAAGCGCAGCATGGAGAGGAGGTCAAGGGCCTCGGAAGAACTGAGGATGTGGGCTCCGCGGAGGGTTCCTAAAGCTCGGTAGACCCTGTCTTTGAGGAAGGTGGGGCTTTCGCCGAGATCCTTCCTCAGCTTTCGCTCCCAGAGGATCATGGTGCCGACTGCGTTTTCCAGGGATTGGATGAGTTCCAACTCGCTGGCGCCGAGGGTGCGTTGGTTGGACACCTGAAAGAGGTCCCCCGAAGCTTGGCTCCCTTCGCCATAAGGACCACGGACGGTCATGCCCATCTCCTGCATGGAGTTTGTGGCTTTTTGGATCTCTTTTTGGGTGAGGGCCAAAGCGGGGAGGTGGAGCATGACCGAGACCCGCATTCCGGTGCCCGTGTTGGTGGGGCAGGTCGTTAAAAAGCCATATTGATGGGAGAAGGAAAGGGGGAGGCATTCTGCGATTTGGTCATCAATGCGGTTTGCGGTTTCAAAGGCTTCTCTGAGAGCGAGGCCGGAGCGGAATACCTGGAGCCGCAGGTGGTCTTCTTCGCCGATCATTAAGCTGATCGTGGCCTGAGGGTCGTGGAGTACCGCCGTGGGGAGGTCCTTGCCCTTGAGTTCGCGGCTGATCAGGCGGCGCTCGACGAGGACTTGTTTGGAAACTGGGCTGAGAGTTTCCAGCGCGACCCATTCCCAGCCTTCTTGTTTGGCGAGAGGGATGAGACGGGTCTGACAGGTTTGGACCAGGCCCTCGGCCTCCTTTTTGTTGAGTTTTGTGGAAAAGGAGAAGCCTTCTATGTTCCGTGCCAAGCGGACGCGGGTACTGATGACAATGTCGGAATCCTCGCCTCCTCCGCCCAGCCAGGTGTTCTTTTCTTCCCAGGGCTCCATCAGCTTTCCGGTTGCACTTCGTTGGAGGTTGCCTTGTGTTGGAGTTTGCGGATCTGGTTGCGGAAGAGTGCCGCCTCCTCGTAGCGTTCTTCCTCGACCGCTTTTTTGAGGCGCTCTTGGAGACGCTTCAGTTCGAGTGGGGGGATTGGTTCGCCTTTGGGGCGGCCGGGGACTTTGCCCATGTGGCGGTTCTCCTCGTGGATGCGTTCAAAATAAGCTCCAAGGAACTCATTGAAGGTGCCGTAGCAGCGGGCACAGCCAAAGCGCCGGATTTCGAAAAAGGCCTCCTTGGTCATCCCGCAACCAGGACAGGCATCTTCTTCCGCGTGAATCGAACGGGGATCCGGGATTGCGCTTGTGGTACCGAAACTCTCCTCGAGTTGTTTCAAGAGCCCTTCTTTGGGTGGCGTGTTTGTGGAGAGGCTTGCACAAGACTCGCAAAGATGCCACTGGACCCATTCTCCATTGATGCTTTCGAGGCGATGGATGACCGCCCGTTTCGTGTTGCAGATTTGGCACTTGCTTTCGTTCACGTCAACTACTGCTCCGCTTGTTCCAACCCTTTACTATGGTGCATGTTCGGGGTTTTTTCATGGTCTCCTTTGGAGGAATCCTGCTGGATGCTTTTTTTTCGGCTCTTGCTTTGCCACCAATGCAGTGCTTCTTGGCAGCGTTCCTCGAAATTGGCGTATTGGTCATGGGAGGAAAAAGCAGGACTGAAAAGGAGGATGTCCCCGCATTGAGCCGAGGAAAAAGCTTGTTCCAAAGCATCCGTGAGGGCCTTGTGGAAACTGGAAGGGGTCTGGAGGGGGCGGTGAGCTTCGATAGCCCTTGCGGCTTGCCCGAAAAAATGAGCGGAGGCGCAAAGAGGAAGGCAAGTCTCCAGGTGGGGGCTGAGGTCTTGATCCTTGAGTTTACCGCCCGCCACCCAGTGGATGTTTGTTCCGGGGGCTGACTCGTCACGCAAGCAGCGAAGGGCCGAGAAGGTCGTTTCGGCTACCGTCGAGATCCCGTTGTCGATGAGGGACACCCCTTTTTGGGTTCCCAGATCCTGGAGGCGGTGCGGGAGGCCGGTGAAGGCGGCCAAGGCGGAGCGGGCATCCCAAGGGTTTTTGCCCAGAGCGAGCAGAAGTTCGAGGACAAGTCCGAGATTTTCCCGTTGGAAGCGACCCCGACAGGGCCATGGGCCAGGAAAAAAGGGGCGACCGTCGAGGCGGAGTTCGCCTTGCTCGCTGACTTGGACCCTGTCTTGGAAGGCGGGGATGGGGCGGAGGCCTAGTTCGACTGCCAGGGACCCGGCCCTGCGGCCCACGGGGCAGGCCGGGTGGAAAACAATGGGTGTCCCTTTTTGTAAAGCGTGGAGGGCGTGGAGTTTGGCGCTGTGGTAGGCGCTGAGGTCACCGTGCCAGCTGAGGTGGTCGCTGGTAATGGGGGTGAGGATGAGGCCGTTCAGGCGAGGAGAGGAGTGGGTGTCCAGGCGGGCGCATTGGAAGGAGGAGAGTTCGAGGACGATGTGGTGGGCTTGGTCGAGGGGGGCGGGGTCCAGAAGAAGGCTGTGCCCGATATTGCCGCCGAGAAGAGTGGGGGCGTTCAAAGCCTGGAGGGCAAGGTGGAGGAGGGTGGCTGTGCTGCTCTTTCCGTTGGTGCCGGTGACAGCGAGGGTCTGAGGAGGGGCACTTTTGGGGAGGCGTTCGAGCAGGAGGTTGATCTCTTGGCTTGTTTTGGAGCTGGCTGCATGGCTGTCCTGCCACTGCCGGAGGAGAGGATGGTGGGGGGGGATGGCGGGGTTGAGGACGAGGAGATCGCAAGCTTCCAGAGATGCCGGGCTTTCGGGAAGGAGGCTCCTTTGGACCCGGGCGCCGCGCCTGTCCAGCTCCTCAAGGCTCGAACGAAGAGTCTCGGGGGGGGCTCCATCCATGATTGCGACTTGGAATCCCCTGCGTTCCAGTTCCAGGATGGAACCCAGTCCTCCGCCGAATCGACCCAGCCCCCAAACGACGGCGCGCGGGGCCATTTTCCTTATCGCCTCAGGGCGGCCTTTTTCGCCCTTTGAATCAGGGATTCTTCTTCCTGGCCTTCCACGCCGGGTTCACCCCTGTTGCTGGAGGGGAGAACCACCGGCACTAGCTTGAACTTGGCCAAGGGTTTTGGCTGAACGCCCAAGAGGCGCTGGATTCCTTCCAGCCCCAAATCAAAAGGGAAAAAAAGCCGGGGTGCTGGAAGGGGAATAGGGACCAAAGCCTGCCCGGGGAGGTAGCCCTTAGCCCCTTTTGGCGGGAGGCTTGCATAAACATCCACCTCGCCATAGTAAGGTGCCCGAAATTGGTAGGGAGTCCGCGCCATGGGATGACCATCTACGTGGACAAGGGCATTGTTGGGCTCACTCTCGACCCTGACTTGCACCGCTCCGCAGGCTGAAAAACTGAAGACCAGAAGGCTTCCCAAGGCCCCTCGAAGCCCCAGCCACATGATCAACCGAGCTGATTGCCTGATCCTCATCACCGGGCCCGCCTCCCCGAAGAGAAAAAGTGGCGGAGAGAGGGGGATTCGAACCCCCGGAGGGGACAAATCCCCTCAACGGCTTAGCAAGCCGTCGCATTCGGCCACTCTGCCATCTCTCCGCGATCGGGCGGGAACCCTAGCTCCTTTCTTTCTTTTGGGCAATAGTAGAAAAGCACCCTACGGGAGAAATTCGGGCAATCGTCGAAAACCTGTCTTTGGGAGGGCCTCAAAAAGCAGCCCCCTTTTGAGGGAAGGTGATCTTCATTCTTTGTTCTCGGGACTCTTCCTTCCGATTTGGTCAAGAGGGATGGGGGGAAAACCAGGGATCCCTGGGGGCACAAAGCAAAGCGCTTCATCCGAAAGGGCAGCCCGCCGTTCTTCTCCTCCACAATCCCCGGCCGCCCTTGCTTCACAAGATTGCCCCTGACCTTCACGGTTTTAGGATCGGCAATGGTCCCGAGCTTGGTCTGATAAAATACATTCTCCACAACGCTGCTGCCCACCGGTTTTCCGATCCGATCGCTGAGGTAGGTCCGCAAGCTGGGATAGCGACTTCGCCAAGGTTCCTTCTGGATGGGGATGGCCTGCAAGCGCCGGAGTATGGTCGAAGTCCTGGGGTCCTTGAGCTTTTTCGCCATCCAGGTCACCCCTCGTTGGTCGAAACGAATTCCAAGCTTGGAATCGATGAAGAGATTGTGGGCGATGCGGTTGTCCCTTCCTCCCCCCACAAGCATCCCACTGTTGCAACGGAAGAAGATGTTGCCTTCTACTCGGATCCCGCTGGCCATATCGTCCAGGTAAACGGCGTTTTGTTGGCGACCGGGGGTTCCCGGAAGGTCGTGGATGAAGTTCCACCTAATCACAGTCCCATGCAGGGTCCAGTCTCTTCCCGTGTAGATGGCGCTGCAGTCCCCTGTCTCGAGAAGGACATGATGGATCTCGTTCTTCTCGATGCGGTGTTCGTTGCCATCGAAAAGAATGGCCGAATGAGGACCATGGTGCAGGAGTTCGTCGGCCCAATCCCAGTGCCAATACCCGAAGGCGAAGCCCCTGGGTTCTTTGCTCCAAAGTTTGAGACGGGGATGATCGAAGACAAAGACCCCCCCGCGCTTCCGCTGCAGGAAGCGTCCAGGACGAGACCCTCCTGGAGAAAATAGTTCCCCGGCGCCAAGTGGACTGTAATCCTTTGCCCGTATCCTCCCTGCCGAAGCGCCCTGAGTTTTTGGATGGCGGAGGAGAGCTTCCTCATGGGGTCTTTCTTTGTCCCCGCGGCCCCGCTCCTTCCATTGGGGGAAACAAAGATGTCCCCTCCAGCCCCCTGGAAAAAAACGCAGACAATCATGAGAATGCCGGAGGGAAACATGCAGAGACTGTAGCCCTGTGAAGGCTTCAGTTGCCAAGATCTTGAAAGCGGAGACCGAACTTTTGCAGATATTTTCTCAAGCGGTCCGCGTCATTGGCCTTCTTTTTTTTCTCCCGGGATTTTGAGAAAAGGAGGCGCCCGGCTTCGCTGAGGCTCTTGGTTCCTTTGCACATTTGGAGGACACCCTCCAGTTGGAAGCGGTCAAAGGGGTCGAGTTCCTTCAAGGCGCTGGGGGAGAGGAGGGAGGCAAGGGGGTCTGCTTTGGTCGGTTCCGACCAGGCCCGACGAAGGCGGGCTATCTCCTTTTGGACAGCCTCGAGCTGAATCCGACCCGAAGGGGAAAGAGTACAGAGCCGGGTCATGCTGGCACTGAGGTCCCGGAAATTTGCGGACCAACTTGCTTCAGCCGAAAGGGCAAAGTCGAGATAGCGGCCGCGGGCCTCTTTGTTGAACCTGTAGCACTGCCCCCTTTGGTTGGAAATGCGCTTTAACTCGTAATCGAGGTTCGGTTCGATGTCCTCCCATCGGTCTTTCAGGGAGGGGAGTTCGAAGGTCCAGAGGTTGATTCGGGCGAGAAGGTCTTGGCGGAAATGGCCCCTCTGCACTTCCTGGTAGAGGTCTCGATTGGTTCCCGCGATCAGCTGAAAATCGCTTTCCACCTCCTGGTCCGAGCCGAGGGGAAGAAAGCGTTTCTCTTCGACCGCTCGGAGCAGCATGGTTTGCTCGTCCTTGCCGAGCTCTCCGATTTCGTCCAGAAAAAGAATGCCACCATCCGCGCTTGCGAGCAGCCCTTTTCTTTCTTCGAGAGCCCCCGTGTAGGCCCCCCGTGCATGCCCGAAGAGGCCTGACATCGCGTGGTCTCCGTGGAGAGTCGCGCAGTTGACCTCGACAAAGGGACCTGCGAGCAGGCGGCGTCCCTTTTTGAGTTCATAGATCTTGCGAGCCAGGCGGGACTTGCCCGCTCCGGTGGGTCCCAGGAGGAGGATGGGGGCGTCGCTGAGAAGGGCCACCTGTTCGATCTCCTCGATCTTTTGATTGAAGGTTTGGCTCCTGGTCTCGATCCCCGATTTAAGCAGGGAGGTCCCCTCCTGGCTTTCTTCGAAAAACCGGGCGGCGATTGAATCGTATTGGGAGAGGTCCAGATCGATGATCTGGTAGGTTCCCAGGCTTCTTTTCCCTCTTCTCCTCTTCGGGGGGGAGGTCTGGATCATGCGGGCGGGAAAATGCCGACTTTCGGTGAGCAGGAAAAGGCAGATTTGCTCAACATGGGTTCCGGTCGAAATGTGCACCAAGAACTCTTCTTTTTCGGGGTCCATGGGGTAGGTCCTGGCGAAGCCATGCAGCCAGGAAAACACCTGTTCAAAGTCCCAGGGGTCTTGAATGTCATGGAATTGCCAGACAAGTTCGGTCGTGGGGGAGACGGCCCTGAGATCTTTTTCGAGAGTCGCTGCGGTCCGCTCCTCTTGTTTTCCTCCACTTCGGAAGATCACCAAGCGATCCACCAGGAGATCCTCTTGCTGGGCCAGAGATAGGGTCGGGCGCCACCGGTCCCAACGCCCCGGGCCTTCTCCCTGATCGAGGACGGTGCCTAAAAAACCGAAGATGGTCAGGGGGCGGGTCATATAAAAAAGAATAACTTATGATCCAAAAAGATAAAGAAATTTGGACTTTGCCGCTAGGTGAAGAGTTTTGTGGTGCTGAACCTGTTGAGCTAAGTCCCTTTTTAAGAGATCGTTGCGTTTTTCTTCTCTTGATTGCCGAGCTTTGGCACCCTTCCTGCTTTTCCTGGGCTCTCGTGGAATCACAGAAGAGCGATCTCAAGGAAACGAAAATGACTGGATACAAGCTGATCAAAAGCGAAGGCGTCCCCATCAAGGCCTGGGTGCGGGGAGTCCCCTTGGAGGAGCAGGCCCTGCAACAGCTGCGAAACACGGCCTCCCTGCCCATCATCCACGCTTGGGTTGCAGTGATGCCGGATGTGCATTGGGGCTTGGGGGCTACGGTGGGGAGTGTGGTTCCCACCAAAAAGGCGATTATTCCTGCTGCGGTTGGGGTGGATATCGGCTGCGGGATGATGGCAGTTCGGACGAGCTTGGACGCCAAGGACCTTCCCGACGATTTGGCGGGCATCCGGGCCGCCATCGAAAAGGCTGTCCCCCATGGGCGCTCGAGTCGAGGGGGGAGGAGGGACAAGGGGTCCTGGCAAAAGCTTCCCGCGACTGCCGAGGATGCCTGGCGGCGTCTTCGGCCCGGTTATGAGCGGATCATCGCCCGCGCACCCAAGCTGGATCGGGGACGGCACGTCGGGCAGTTGGGGACCTTGGGGACAGGCAATCACTTCATTGAGCTTTGCTTGGACGAGGCGAATCATGTCTGGGTCATGTTGCATTCCGGGTCGAGGGGTGTCGGCAATCGCATCGGCTCCCATTACATCAGCCTGGCACAAAAGGACATGCGGCGTCATCTCGCGAACCTGCCGGACAAGGACCTCGCCTATTTTGAAGAGGGGGCGGAGCACTTTGAGGATTACATCTTTGCGGTCGATTGGGCGCAAAACTACGCTCGGGTCAATCGCGAGCTGATGATGCGGCACATCCTCGAGGCTCTTCGGGGCCGAGAGGATCTTCCCCGGTTCCGCGCCGATCTCATGGCCGTCAATTGCCACCACAACTATGTCAAACGTGAAGTCCATTTTGGCGAAGAGGTTTACGTGACACGCAAGGGAGCGGTGCGCGCCGGCTTCGGGGATCTGGGGATCATTCCGGGTTCCATGGGGGCCAAGAGCTACATCGTCCGAGGTCGGGGAAACCCCGAGAGTTTCTCGAGTTGCAGCCACGGAGCTGGTCGTGCCATGTCCCGCAATGAGGCAAAGCGGCGTTTTTCCGTCCAGGAGCACATCGAGGCGACCAGGGGCGTGGAATGCCGCAAGGACGCCTCCGTCCTGGACGAGACCCCCATGGCTTACAAATCCATTGACCAGGTCATGGAGGCCCAAAAGGACCTCGTCGATATTGTTCACACCCTCAAGCAGGTCGTCTGCGTCAAAGGATGAGCACCACCCTCCACATCGACGGCTCCCAGGGAGAGGGTGGAGGCCAAATCCTCCGCTCCTCCCTCGGCCTCTCCCTCGCAAGCGGGACACCCTTTGTTTTGACCCGTATCCGGGCGGGGCGCAAGAAGCCTGGGCTCCTGCGTCAGCATCTCTGTGCTGTCCTGGCCGCCGCCGAGCTTTGCGGCGCTGCGGTGGAAGGGGCCCGGTTGCGTTCGGATCACCTCAGCTT
>JALSSW010000196.1 GCA_026984035.1 Planctomycetota bacterium | reverse complement strand
ATGATTCTAGGTTTTCATCGCTTCACCCTGATTGCTTGTGTCAGCATTGGAGGATTCCTGGGGGGAATGGGGATGGCTTTCGCAACGGTCCATTTCCGGTCCGCGGTAGAAACCCTTCAGAAATACCAGAGCAGCCCCCTCCTGATCGGTGGACTCATTGCCATCCTTGTCCTCATCGTTTTGCTCCTGACGCGGGCCTACAAAAAGGCCCTGAAAACAGCCAAAGAAGAGCGCCTCCAACTCCCAAGTTCCAACATCTACCAATCCGCTGTCAGGAACCGTGCGAAGCGGGCAAAAAAAACTAGCCGTTGATCCCCAAGGCTTTGAGCTTCCGGTACAGACTGCTTCGTCCGATTCCCAAGATTTTTGCGGCGCAAGGTTTATTCCCACGAGCTTTTTTGAGAGCTTCTAAGATGGCCTGTTTCTCTGCTTCTTTCTTCCTCGTGGGAAGATGAGGAAGAAGGATTCGGGGTTCCCCAAGCATCTCCCTTTCCCCTGAAACGGCTCTTTTCTCCCTGGCAACGATGTCAGGATTCCAGCCCAAAGTACTTGATCTTTTCTTTCTGTATTGCAGAAGGTCCTTTGGGAGATCATCCACCTGGAGGACAGGGCCTGGCGCAATTGCCATAGCTCTTACGAATACATTTTCCAATTCACGAACATTCCCCGGCCAATCATGGGCTTCGAAAATGGCAAGGACTTCCCTGGAAATCCCCATAAAATCTTTTTGAGTGCCGGAGATAAGGTGATGCTTTCTTAAAAAATGCTCCGCTAAACGAGGGAGATCCTCGGGCCGCTCCTTTAACGAAGGGACATGGATCGAAACGACATCTAAACGGTAAAGAAGATCCGCTCGAAAAAACCCCTCATGAACCATTTTTTTTAAATCACGATTCGTGGCAAAGACTAAGCGTGTCTTTACATGGCGGACTTCGCTGCTGCCTACGGGGCGAACCTCTCCCGATTCCAAAAACCTTAGTAGCTTCGCCTGGATCTGAAGAGGCATCTCCCCAATCTCATCCAGAAAGAGAGTTCCACCTTCTGCACGTGCAAAAAGTCCCACATTCGCCTGAGTCGCCCCGGAAAAGGCTCCCTGAACATGCCCAAAAAACTCGCTCTCCGCCAAATCTTTAGGAATCGCCCCACAATGGACCGGAACAAAAGGGCCATCCGCCCTTGGCCCATCAAAGTGGAGCGCCCGAGCCACCAACTCCTTTCCCGTTCCGCTTTCCCCCCAAATAAGGACAGGCACATTGGAGGCTCTCAACTGGTTTACAGCTCGATGGATTTTAGCGACGGGGGCTGAGGTGCCTACAAAGTTAGAGATTTGATAGCGCCCATGAAGTTCATCCTTCAGGGTTTTAATCTCACCCTGGAGGCCTTCCACCAAATCCTCAACCACTTTCATGCTGGATTCTTCCAGGAGGCGTTGTCGCTCGGTTACGTCTTTTAGATGAAAAAGCGTTTCCGGAACATCGCTTACCAATGGAGTCTTTTCGACCTCGAAAAGCCTGCGCCCTTGAAGGGTCTCCAACCAGATGAGCCCGTTTCCGTCAGGATCTCCATCTGCGACAAGCAAACTTGCAAGAGGGCCATGTTGAAGAGGGGTCTGCCTTTCAATCTGTCCAAATAGACGAGAGCATTCCTGGTTTGCCGAAAGAATCCAACCTCCCTCAGAAACGAGGACAACAGCAGCTGGCAAACTCTGAATGACCCTCTCAAAAAGGTCCCGCTGCCGCTTGAGACCCTGAAAGGTCTCCTGAAGCACCTTGGTTCGTTCATCAACTAAAATGCGGAGTCGCTCATTCGTGAGTTGAGCCCCTTGCATCGCAGTCCGTAGCTTGAGGAGCATTTGAACACGTGCCAAAAGTTCCCTCGGGTCGACGGGCTTCCGTAAAAAGTCACTCGCTCCCGACTTGAATGCTTGAACCAGATCCTCGGTCCCCCCGCGCTCAGCGGTCATGAAAAGAATAGGAGTGTCCGACAAACCAAACTCTTCCCTAATGTGGCGGCACAGCTCATAACCGCTGATACCGGGAAGAACAACATCCAAGAGATAAAGATCAAAGGCCCCCTTTTTCTCGATCTCAAGAAGAGCTTCCTCCCCGGATTCAGCTGTGGAAACAGAATACCCGGCTTCCTCCAAGCTCATTCGAGTCAGAGTCAGGATTCCAACTTGGTCATCAACGACGAGGATTCGAATCATTCGAACACTGTCCTCAAGAAAAAATAGCCTTTTCAAAAAGGCAAGGTCATTAAGAGTAAAGACCAGCTTATAACGGAAGGAGTGAACCTGCTTTTTTCATGACACTGCATCCATTGAAGAGCGCTTTTGCCCCAAAACCAAAATCTATGGAACCCCTAGCCAGCTTCATCCACGCTGCAATGGACCCTCTTGGATCCTACAATTTTTAAAAAAGCAAGCTTGGAACAAAACCTCTTCTTCAGGCCCTCCCTGCAAAATCCCCTTAGGACCTTGCAGGATCATGATGCAATCTTATGGATAAACGGGGTCAGAGAGAGATAAAAAACGCAACTTGAGGAAGCCGTCACAAGGGGAGACAATAGAATGGAACATTCGGAAACCTCAAGGATTTTTAGTCCCAAGTATATGGGTGACTTTGGAGAACGCTAGTGCCCATCCCTTTTCGCATTTTCAATCAAAATAACGACAAAAACGCCCTCGTCCTTGGAATCGAATCTTCATGTGATGAAACCGCCGTTGCTGTCGTTCGGGGAGGAACCCAAATCCTCAGCAACGAAATCTTCTCCCAAGCAAGCCTGCACGCGAAACACCGAGGGGTAGTTCCCGAGCTAGCGGGAAGGAGCCACCTGGAACGAATCCTCCCCCTTGTCCAACAAGCACTTCAAAAAGCTGGTATCCAAGGGGATGACCTGGACGGGATTGCTGTCACAAACCGACCTGGCCTTATCGGTTGTTTGCTTGTAGGACTCTCCGTTGCAAAGGCACTGGCCCTGAGCTACGGCGTCCCCTTCATCGGCGTGGACCACATCCAAGCACATATCCATGCCAGCTTCCTCGCCGATCCTGCACTCCAACCACCACTTGTAGTCCTCGTGGCTTCGGGCGGGCACACCAGCTTGTTTTTTTTAGAGAAGAAGGGAGAGGGTGTCCTTCTTGGAAAAACGAGGGACGACGCTGCAGGGGAGGCCTTGGACAAGGCTGCGGCAATGATCGGACTGGGCTATCCCGGTGGTCCGGCGATTGAGGAAGCTGCGCGAGGGGGAAACCCGAAAGCACTCGCCCTTCCCAGGGGAACTCTCGAAAAAGGGTCCTTGGATCTTTCCTTTTCGGGGCTGAAAACAGCCCTCCTTTATCACTTGCGAGGACCGGGAATACAGAGGCCCTTTCCCAAGTTAAGCAAGCAAGAACAGAGGGATCTTGCGGCATCCTTCCAGGAAGCAGTCATGGACACCCTCTGCAAGAAGTTGGAGAGGGCAGCTCTTCTCTATCCTCAAGCTGCGCTTTCCATCGGTGGAGGGGTGGCCGCCAACACTCGATTGCGGGAAAAAATCTCCGAAAGCACCATTCTAAAAGGACGCAAGTTCGCTTTTCCACCACTTGCCCTTTGTGGGGACAATGGAGCTATGATCGCCGGATTAGGACATCTACTCCTCAGCCAAGGAGAGACATCGGCCTTAGATCTCGAAGCAAGGGCAAGAAGTCAGAGCAGATAGCGGCGGAAGAGTCTTGCTGGAGAAGCCTCCCAAGGTCATCCTCTTGCGCCGGGAATCCTGGAACATGAAAAAAAGACCACGCGGAAGGTTAGTTTTAGAAGATGGGACAGTCCTGGAGGGACGTTCTGTCGGAGCCGAAGGGGAGACGAGTGGAGAACTGGTCTTCAACACAGCCCTCTGTGGGTATCAAGAGATTTTGACAGACCCCTCCTATCACGGCCAGATCATCCTCATGACCTATCCGTTGATTGGGAATTATGGGATTGCTCCAGGAGACGACGAATCCGGAAGTCCAGGCGCTTCCGGCCTTGTGGTCCGCGAGATGAGCAGAATCGCAAGCAATTATAGATCAGGAATCTCTCTGCCGGACTTTCTGCGTGCTCAGGGGATCGTAGCGTTGGATGGAGTGGACACTCGCTTCCTTACGCGCAAGATCCGAACCGGAGGGGCCATGAGGGTCCTCCTCTCCACCGATTCCGATTCCAGCGATGAAGATTTGATCCTACGCTGCAGACAAAGCCCCACCCTTAATGGTCGCGATTTAGTCAAAGAGGTTACTCGGAAACAAACGCAAACTTGGGACCAAGGCTTCCTCACCGACCTGGACCCTCGTGAGAACTGCCCACCTCCCAGGGATGGGCGCATCCCCATTGTGGCGATTGATTGTGGCATCAAACGCAACATCCTACGATGCCTTTTTGAGACAGGTTTTGACATCACCATTGTCCCTGCCCAAACAAGCGTTGAAACAATTCTCGCGGCCAAACCTAAGGCCCTCTTCCTGTCCAATGGCCCCGGCGACCCCAGCGCAATCCCCTACCTCACCCAAACAGTTCATGAACTCATCTTCAAACATGGCATGACAACCTTTGGCATCTGCCTCGGGCATCAAATCCTTGCCCAAGTTCTCGGAGCCAAAACCTATAAAATGAAATTCGGGCACCATGGGGGGAATCATCCCGTGCAAGATCTACGCAGCGGAAGAATTCATATCACATCCCAAAACCACTCCTTCGCTGTCGATCCTGACACCCTGCCAGAATCCATCACCATAACTCACATCAACCTGAATGATCGATCCATTGAAGGGATTGCCCACAAGGAACTCCCCGTGTGGTCCGTTCAACATCACCCGGAAGCAAGCCCTGGTCCACATGACGCGATGGGGCTCTTTCAGGAATTTTATGAAAGGTTGATCTAATCCCCACAATGACTCAGGCCTAAAGAATCCGAATGATTCAGGATCTCCTCCCTCCTGCAAAACTTGATGATCCCAAACTTGGAAGATTCGAGAAGGCCCGCGGAAGCTCGAAGAAATACTCTTCGGGCAGCCATCCTTCTTCATGCCATTCCTACCAAGCCCCAATAGGAATCCCCGTTCTATTCGGACCGTCTCATAAGGTCCTCGGCCAAGCCCAAGCCCTCTTAGCCTTTAACTGGAATGGATCCATTTTCGCCCATCTTGCCACAATCTTCGGCCTGGCCCTGGGGCTCCTCTTGATCGCTCAAATCCTTCGAAGCCCCCGCTCCCCAGCCGCCTCCATCGGTTGGATCCTGGCCATCATCCTGATTCCTTTTCTGGGGATCCCCCTTTTCCTCTTCTTGGGAACGCGCAAATTAAAAAAGATTCAAGCCACCAAAACTGTTTTACACCTGCCTCAATGGAAGAAGGCACACATCAAAGATCAAGCCATCCACAATCTTTTACAGTCGCTCCACGTCCCCTTCGCAACTTCAGGAAATACAGTTTCCATCCATAAAAATGGGAAGGAAGCTTTAAGCGACTTACTCGGCATTCTTCAGCAGGCCAAAGAATCCATAGACCTTGAAGTTTTCATTTTGGGGAACGATGGGACCGGCAAAAAGATTCTAGAAATCCTGACAAAAAAAGCTGAGCACGGCATCCGGGTTCGCCTTCTCCTGGACAGCGTAGGCTCTTTTCTTTTTGACAAAAACGCCCTTAAAAAACTCGAAGCCTCTGGTGGAAAAGTCGCCTGGTTCATCCCTGTCTTTCATCGCCCCTTCAAAGGAAGAGCAAACCTAAGGAATCACCGCAAGGTCCTTATTGTAGACGGACTCCTTGCCTGGACCGGAGGGAGGAATCTGGCTGACGAATATTTTATGGGAGCCAAAGGGGAAGAATCTTGGGTTGACTTCAGCTTCTCCCTTCAAGGGCAAAGTGTTCTCATTTATCAATCCATCTTTGATTCCGATTGGAGCTTTGCCACAGAGACAACACCCTCTCACACAAAGACCCAAACAAGAAATCCAGGGACCGGGGAGAGTTTAGTGCAGGTTTTGGCTTCAGGACCGGATGTCCCGGAAGATCCCCTCTATGAAGCCCTCCTTCTCTCTTGCTTTGATGCAAAAAAACGCATCCTCATCGTGACTCCATACTTCGTCCCGGACGAAACATTCTTCCAAGCGTTAAAGCTGGCATCTCTTCGCGGAGTGAGTGTAGACCTTGTTATGCCCAAAAATTCGAACCATCGGATCGCAGATGTGGCAAGAGAGCGATTTCTTCGCTCCCTTGCAGGGGTTGGAGCGAAGATTCGCCTCTTGCCCGATCGAATGATCCATGCCAAGGCCATCGTTATTGATGATCGCTATGCTTTGAGTGGATCAGCGAATTTGGATATCCGAAGTTTATTCCTTAACTTCGAAGCCATGAGTATCTTTTATTCCAAAAAAGATGTTCTAAAAATCCAATCATGGATTGAGGGAATCTGGGAGAAAGGACAGCCTTTTCAGGCGGTGAAAGCAAATGCCTTTCAAGAAATGAAGGAAGGCTTGGTTCTTCTCATGGCATATCAACTCTAATTCCCCTTTTCTCCGCTCAGGGGACCTGAAAGGGAAACCCTAGATAACTCAGGTAAAAACGGGATACCAATGCTTTGGAAACTCTTTTCTTCCACTCGCGACCTTAGTCGACTTGAAGAAATCGGCAGAGTCCTTTTGCGATATGGATTTGAAAGCCTTGTAAAAAAATTGGGGCTTATCAAAATCATCCAAAGGGCTGGACGAGTTCTCAATAAAGAAGATCTTTTGAAAAACGCCGAGCTCAGCACCCCTGAAAGAGTCTGCAGAGCCTTCGAAGACCTGGGTCCTAGTTTTGTGAAGCTGGGGCAACTTCTCTCCACCCGAGTTGAGATGCTCCCTCCTGATTGGATTCAAGCCTTTGAAAAATTGCAGGATGAAGTTGCCCCCGTTCCCTTTGCATCACTTTTATCCCAACTTGAAGAAGAATTAGACCAACCCATCAATGAACTCTTTCCTCACATTGATCCCCAACCCCTAGCCGCGGGCTCCATCGCCCAAGTGCATGGGGCGACCCTCCCCAACGGAACCAATGTGGTTCTAAAGATCCGCCGTCCTGGGATCCAAAAAGTTGTCGAAGCCGACCTTCGCCTGCTTCACCGCCTGGCAGAGTTAATTGATGAAGAAGTCCCTGAACTTCGTCCTTTTCACCCCAAAGAGGTCATCCGACAGTTCGAAAGATCCCTGCGAGCGGAATTGGACCTGGGGCGGGAAGCTGAAAATGCAATAAGAATTCGCCAGGGGCTCAAGGGCATGGCGGGGATTCTGATCCCGAACTTCTATGTGGAATGGAGCGGCCCCAGCCTCAACGTCCAGGATAGGATTTTTGGCATTCCGGGAAGGCAGGTTGAAGAAGCTCGTCAAGCCGGCCTCGATCTCCCCAAAATGGCGCAAATCGGAGCCAAGGCCGTCTTAAAGATGATCCTGGAGGTGGGCCTTTTTCACGCAGACCCCCACGGAGGAAATATCTTTTTCCTCGAGGGAAACAAGATCGCCCTTATCGACTTTGGAATGGTGGGAAGACTCTCGGAGTCAAGGCGCAAGGAAGTCATCGATTTTCTTTATGGCTTAGTCTCCTCCGACAGCCACCTGGTTTCTGAAACCCTCATTGACTGGGCGGACGAAAGCCAAATCGAACCCGAAAAGCTCATCCCGGACATCGAAGGTTTTTTGGATACTTGGAAAGGGCGTCCCCTCAAAGATCTTCACTTTGGACAAATGCTTTCGGATCTCCTTCAAATCCTCCGGGATCACCACCTAAGTCTTCCCTCCGACCTCTCCATGTTCTTCAAGGTTCTGCTTACCCTGGAAGGCTTGGGCCGAAGTATGGACCCGGGCTTTCAGATCATTCCCGTTGCCAAACCTTTTCTCGAACGCGCTCTCCAAGAGCGCCTATCTCCGGAAGCTTTGAAAAAAACATCCCTCGCAAAAGGAAAGGCTGCTTTTGAACTGTTCACCGGTCTTCCCGAGGACATGCGAAGCCTGATCAAATCCGCAAGGAGAGGAAGGCTGCGCTTCCACCTCCAATCCGAGGACTTAAAGAGTCTCACAAAGAGCCTTAGCGAGGCCTCCAATCGTCTCACCATCGGCCTGATCCTGGCCGCCATGATCATAGGAACTTCCATTTTGGCTTCTTTCGGAGAAGGGGGAATCGGCCTCTCTCCTCGCTTTCTGGGCTCTACGGCATTTATCTCAACCCTCATTTTCGGATCCTGGATTCTCATTTCGATCCACCGAAGCCGAAAATAAAAAACTCGTAGACCCAAGGCCTTTGGGCTCGCATCCCGAATCTTCCACAAAGGAGTTTCTGCGAATGCTCGCATTCATCGGCCGGCGATCTAAAGAATTCCTACAAGTATGCCGAATATGGGAGGAGACGAGGGAACGGCGCAATCCCCAAGCTACGCCCCTTTCGCAAGAAGAGCCCCCCTTTTACCGAACTATTCAGAATGCTGGGTACAAGCATGAAGGTCTCACCCCCGAGGGGACGAGACCTTCATCAAGTAAGAGTGGCTGCCCGGCACCCATGCTTGCCGAACAACCCGGGATGTCTGTGCCCATGCTCACAGCTCATCCCAAACCGCCATAGGCACCCATCTCTATGGCGGGGTTGAAAGTCTCACCCCCGAAGGAGATCAACTTTCAGAAAGGAGGTTGGGACCCCAGCACCCATGCTTAAGGGGTCCCTTTTACGTGGGCACCCAAGAACCCACGGAAGCCGAAGCTTCAAAATGTACCAGCAAGACAAGCTTGCTGGCCCACCCAAGTTCGCTTTATGCCATAAAGGCATTCTCCAGAGGAGAGTGCTAGCAACAAGACCAAAGCCTCATCATTAGCACAAAGGAAGAGTAAGACATAACGAGGACTTTGCAACTGTGAACCCGAAAGCATCCCCACTTCGAAGAAATTTGTTTGATTTTCGAATAGTCCCTCTTGCAAATTTATTAACAATCCCTCCCCGTTGAAGGGCGAGGAGCAAAGAGGGCCCCCATTGGCGGCCCTTATCAATCCGAAGGCACTTAAAGAAGATCCTCACTGGGGAAAAAGCCGACAGGATTCGAAGATGCCCCGCCATGGGGCGGCAACATCCTTAAGCTCAAAAGCCCCAAAAACGCGGAAAAGCACCCTTAGAGCATGGAGACGGGATCAACGTCGATAAGGAATCGCAGCTGACGAGTTTTTTTGGCTTCGTAGGGAGCTAAGCAATTCCGCACCAAGGAGAAAGCCTTCTCATTCAGGCATTTCACGAGTAGATGGAAACGAAACCGGTTACGGATACGGGCAAGGGGGGCCACAGCCGGCCCCAAAACCTGAAATCCCTTATTAGAATGGAGCATTTCCAATTTCTGAGCCAAAGCCTCAATGCTCCTCCATCCCTCCTGCGAATCCTGTGACTCTACGATTGCCCGAACCAGACGTGAAAAAGGGGGATAAGACAGCTGCCTTCGATACTCCATCTCTTCGGCCACAAGGCCTTTATAGTCAATCCGACTTGCCATTTGGATGGCAGGAAGGCTTGGATTCATTGTTTGGAAGAGGACAAGCCCCTCTTTTTCTCCACGCCCCGCTCTCCCTGCAACTTGGGCAAGGATTTGAAAGGTCCTCTCCCCTGCTCTGAAGTCGGGTTGAAAAAGACCGACATCCGCAGCGATCACCCCAACAAGAGTCACATCAGGAAAGTCCAAACCCTTCGCAATCATTTGAGTCCCAATGAGGATATCGATTTGTCGATCCCTAAAAGCCCCAAGGACTTTTTCATACATCTCACGGCGCGCCATGGTGTCCGAATCCATTCGAGCGACAACTGCCTCCGGAAATTTCCTTCGAACCCAATCCTCAACGCGTTCCGTTCCTGCGCCAAGAGTCACAGGGCGAGAGGCTTTGCAAGTGGGACAAAGCTCAGGATGCCTCTCCTCCCTCATACAGTAATGACAAACCAGGCGCCCTCGAGCCGAATGCCAAGTCATTGCAACTTCACAGTTGGGGCATTGCAGCGTTTTTCCACAAAGATTGCAGAAGAGAACAGGCGAGAAGCCCCGACGATTCAGAAACAGCAGCACCTGCTCTTTTACTCGGAGCCTTTCACTCATCAAGATCTCAAGCCGTTTTGAAACTACCGGAGGCCGCCCCTTAATGGGTTTCTCAGAGCGCATATCCTCAACAATAATCCTTGGCATTCGGCCTCCTCCCACACGATCGGGCAGTTCCAAGAGTTCATACCGTCCCGATCTTGCAGCTTGCCAAGATTCCATGCTGGGTGTGGCAGACCCTAAGACCACCACCGCATCCTCTAACTTCCCCCTGAGAACAGCCATTTCCCGTGCGTGATAGCGAGGAACCTGCTGTTGTTTAAAGCTGCTTTCGTGCTCTTCATCCACGACGATCAAACCCAAATCTTTCACTGGGGCAAAGAGAGCCGATCGAGCACCCACAACAATCCGAGCCTCTCCACGAGCAAGTCGAAGCCACTGTCTTGCCCTTGTTGCATCCGTCAGAGAACTATGGAGAACGGCCACATCCGGAAAACGTGAAAGGAAACGCCCACAAGTTTGAGGAGTCAGGGAAATCTCCGGGACCAGAATGATGGCCCCCCTTCCCATCTTCCGGACTTCCTCCAGGATGCGCAAATAGACTTCGGTCTTTCCGCTCCCGGTCACTCCGTGGAGCAAGAAGGTGCGATGTTCTCCCCGTGCCCCGAAGGCCAGGACTTTGGCAACAGCACCCTCTTGCTCTGCGTTCAGACAATGCCTTGGCGCGAATTCCCGTTTAGATTGCTCTAAAAATTCATCTTCTACGGGGATGCGAAGTAAACGTAAGATCCCCTTTCGAACCAAGGTATCCACAGGGCTCCTGGTCACTCCGCAACGTTGCAATAGAGCTTTGAGAGGCACGGGCGGACAAAGTTCTACAATGTGGCGAAGGATCCTGGATTGTTTTTCCCTTGTCTCCTCCAGGCTTTCGGAGATTTCCAAGATTTCATCCGGCCTCTTTTGAATATCCACACCCAGCACGGTTCTAACGTTTCTGCGTTTCAAAGATCCCGGTAGGACTGCCTCGAGGGCAGCACCCCAAGAGCAGGCATAGATTTCCGCCATCTTCTTGGCGAAGAGAAGCAACTTGGATGGAAGTGGAGGGAGAAATGGGTCAAAGCCAAGAATCCCTCGAATTCGGTTTTCCGGGACATCTGTTTCGGCCAAAAATTGGACGATGAAGCCCCGGGTTTTTCTGCCATGAAACATCACCGTCACTTGATTGCCAACTTCCAATCGGCCACGAAACTCTTCAGGAATCGCGTAAGTGAACTCCCTGAATACGGGGATGTTCAGAGCAATCTTGGCATAACGATCATTCGGGGCACCCACAAGGGGTCTCCTTGCAGCGGGGGCAACCCTTTCCATATTTCTCGAGGACAACCCCGGCAAGGTCTATGCCCTCAATGGAAGCGAGCGAAGACATCCAAGCGAAGACATCTGCAAACTCCTCCTCCAGGTTTTCACGCTCTCCTCGACGCAAGGCGCGAATCAACTCCCCAACCTCTTCAATAAACCAAAGCGTAGACCCCTCTTTCCCTCGTTTAGAATCCCGTCCTAAATAAATCGATTCGATTTGGGATTGGAAAGCACGAATACCATAGTCAGGACCCATGACTCCCTCCGTTTTCTCGGACATTTCCCCCATCAGACCATCCTCTTTGCAGTAACCACCGTTGCATCCGATGACCTCACAGCCTCACCCAGGAATTCGTCCAGGGAACCAAAAACCATCGAAAGGAAGGCTGCACTATTTTTTGGTGCATGCTTGCGAACAAGTTCCTGAAAGGCCTCTCTTCCAAGCTCGCTCCCCTCTTTTCCCACAAAGGCATAAGCCCCTTGGGTTAGCAAAACAATCCGCGTCCCGGGAGGCATCTCCACAGGCACCTCTTCGAGGCGTTGATCGAAAACGCGTCCTTCGTCCAAACCCAAAGCCAAACCCTCCCCATGGACAACAGAAATTTCACCAGCCCTACAGGCAAAAAAGGGAGCCCGATGCCCCGCAATATAAACATTTGCCTTACTCTGAGCCGGGTCCAGAACCGCCACTTGGGCTGTCGCATACATTCCTTTACGCATGATCTTGGCCAACTTGCGGTTGGTTTTCTTGAGAGCTTCATCGGCAGGAACAGCTTCCTCGAGAAAGGCCCGGAGATAAGCCTGCGCCATTCCGGCGATCAGGATGCCAAGGGCGCCCTTTCCCGATGTCGAGACTACGGCCAAAGCAACTCGCCCACCTTCTAAGGGAACCGAATCATAGAAGTCGACCAAGCCATGTTCTCCTGATTCAAGAAGGGCTTCGATCTCAAATCCAGGAACCTGAGGGAGCTCTTTGGGAAGAAGAGCGTTTCGCAATTCCGCGAGGACCTTTTCTTCCCTCTCCTTCTCCGCCAATTTACGCCCAACATCTGCGCCAGCGCGCAGCTCGTCAACCATCCCTTCTAGGGCAAGAGAAAGACGATAGATTTCATCGCGTCGGCCCTGTTCAGGAGCCCGATAGCGCAGATTGCCTCGGTTGATCCGTCCCACAGCCTGTGCCAGATCACGAATGGGGCGAGTGGCCTGGTTTCCAATGAAAAAACTAACCCCAAGAACAGCGATCACCAGGAGGAGACCCAAGCCGATAAAAGAATTGCGAACCGAAGCAACTCCGTTGGCGATTGTTGCCTCTGAGAAAAGGACACATGCCTGCCCTCGGGTCTCTCCTCGAGCATCCAGTATCGGTGTTCGGAAGCGATAGACCTTGGTTCGCGAGTTTCCACTTCGAAAGATTCCGGATCTGACTTCAGTGCTTCCAAGCAAATAACCCGGTTCGAGGGGATCAAAACCATCAACCCGATAGACACTGCTAAGGATGGTCCCTGAGGCATCTTCGATGTAGGCATTCAGGATGGTTCCTCCTGAGACCCGCACAAAAGCCTCCAAACGCCTTCCGGAGCCGGCGGAAGCCTTCCCACTTTTTCCGATCCACGCAGCCCTTCCACCTCCAGCAAGAGCTTGGGAAGTTAAAAAACCTTTGTCCCGCATCTCCTGTTCCAAGCGCCCTCGCACCTTGGAAAGGAGAACAAACAAAATCACAACGAAAAGGAAGGAAACTGTGCCACCTACAAGCAGGGCAATCCTTGCCCCCAACCCCAATCCGGCTTTTTGCTTCTTCCCTCTCAAAGCCATCCAAGCAACCCTGCAAACAGGAGCCCGCCTCCGGAATAAAGAGCGACAGCCATATCATCCAACATCACCCCCCAACCACCGGGAAGGACTTCGAGCTTTCGCCCTGGAGGCGGCTTCAGGATGTCGGCCATTCGAAACAAAAGGAAGGCCACCAAATGCCCCCACCAATCCAAGATTCTCCCCGTTCCCAAGGCAAAAATTGAAACAGTAATCAAGTAACCAGCAACCTCATCGATCACAATTGCTCCGGGATCCTTAAGCCCGAAAAAGGCTTCCGCCCAGGGACCAAGAGCGACTCCAAAGGCGAGACAGACAAGCGAAAGAAGCAGAAGCCAAACCCAATAGGGGAAAAAGGGAAGATAAACCGCGGGGACCGCAAGGATAATCCCCCCGAGGGTTCCAAAGGTTCCAGACGCTATGGGAGCAAGACCTAAGCCTCCAAAGGAAAGAATCAGAAGGCGAACCCAATCTCCAGGTCCCCGAAGGCGATCAAGCAAGGAGGACATGGTAAGCCTTTTTTAAATAGTTCAACGCAGACAAGGTGGTCAACACAAGCACGACCCACAAGGAAACCTCAGCAATTGGGCGGCACCAAGTCCATCCGCCGATGAAAGCCATCAAGGATTCAAGATAAAAACATTGGGCCACCATTTTCCACTTCCCCCATCCATCCGCAGCAAAACTTTTCCCTTGGGATTCAATCATCCCCCTGATGCTCGAGACCAAGATCTCTCGAGAAACCACAACCACGACCAGCCATGCAGGCAACAAGCCAGGAATACGGAAGGCATGGGGAAGCAAAAGGATCAGCCCACCAGCAATCAAAATTTTATCTGCTAAGGGATCAAGAATACGTCCAAGAACAGAAACCTGCCCCAAGGATCTCGCAAGGTATCCATCCACAAAATCCGTGACGGCGGCAAACAGAAACAAGGAGAAAGGAAACCAAACTTGGAAAGCTTTTAACTCTGCAAGATCTCCTTCCACCGGCCAAAGAGCCACAATAACCAGACCGACAACGGTAAGCGCCAACCTCAAGATCGTGATCAGATTCGGAATTGTCATAAAGGGGTCGTCACCAAAAAATCGGGCGGAAAATCAGGGGGAGGAAAAGGAGGAAACAGGACGCGCCAAGAGATCGTAGCCTCTCGACCCGACAATTTCTCCCTCGATGAACATCCCCGAGGGCAAGGAATCTTCGAGATATACTTCACAATCAATTTCAGGAGCATCCGCAAAGGTTCGCCCAAGGCTCCCCACCTTCCAACCAAGCCCCTTTAACCGATCCCCCTCCATGGCTCCATCGACCAAGATCTTCATTCGGCTCCCAATGAGAGAAGCATTCCGCTCTTCTATCACCCGCCTGGACGCATCCATGATTGCTTGGATCCGTTCTCGGACCAATTCTGGATCCACATCTCCTGGAAGATCAAAAGAGGAGGTCCCCTCTTCCCTCGAGAAAGGAAAGACTCCTAACCTCTCGAAGCGGAAATCCTTCGTCAGGCGCAACAGCTCTTCAAAGTCTTCCTGGGTCTCCCCTGGAAACCCAACAATAAAAGTCGTCCGAATCGCAATCCCCGGGACTTCATCCCGAAGTCGATCCAGGATTTTCCTCACCTGAGTAGAGGACACTCCTCGCTTCATGGCTCGAAGCATCGGCGAGGCAATGTGTTGGATGGGAATATCGATATAGGGAACGACTTTCGGATTTTCTCGGAGTTGCTCAGTGATCTCCTTTCGGACGGTATGTGGATAGGCATAAAGAATTCGAATCCACTCAATCCCGGGGACTTGCCCAAGGGCTTCCAAGAGGGGAGCGAGCATCCTTTTATTGTCGGCCCAGTCCATCCCATAGGCGGTGGAGTCTTCCGCCACCAAGATCAGTTCACGCACCCCACCGGCAGCAAGTCCCTCGGCCTCTTCGACCAGGACCTCGATAGGTTTGCTCCGTTGTTTCCCGCGAATCAAGGGAATGGCACAAAACGAGCAACTGTGATCACAACCCTCACCAATCCGAAGATAGGCATAACTCTTTGGAGTCAACAAAAGGCGCCGCCGATCGGAATCCTTGGTCTTGGCCTTTCCCCCACGAGTATCCATAACGAAACGGGCATCACCCCCCTTGGCGAGATGCTTAATCAGGGCAGGCACTTTGGAGTAATCCGATAGGCCCAACACAGCATCCACCTCCGGTAAATCCCTCCGCAATTCATCCCCATAGCGTTGGGACAAACACCCCACCACCACCAAACCCTTCAAGGCCCCCTCGGTTTTCAGCTTTGCAATTTCAAGAATGGTTTGAATGGATTCTTCTTTGGCAGAATCAATAAAACCACAAGTATTGATAATCGCAACATCCGCATCCTCAGGATCCCGGGCGACAAGGATTCCATCCTCGGCGGCAGCCCCAAGGAGAACCTCACTATCCACCAAGTTTTTGGGACAACCGAGGCTGACCAAACAAACTTTTACCGCATCGGTTTTTAAACTCATTCTATCCCAATCAGTCAATACGATGGCTTTCGCCAAACTCTCGGCGCATAACCTCCTCCCACTCGGGAAGAGTCATCAAAGGTTCCCACGGTCCGCGGCCTTCCGGCTCCCTCAAAGCACCTAGTTTTTTCAAACACGAAAAGATTTCACGAGCCTCTCCCAAACCGAGCCCCATCCGTCGCTGCAACAAGCTCGGGAGCGGCCGACGAGAGGTTAGAAGGATCAATGCCGCCCGATGGATGGATTCAGGATCTGGTGGGGTTTCGGGGAACAGCAAGGCTTGTTCAGGCTTTTCCCCTTTGTGCGCAACTTCCGGAAAAGGCGCCTTATAAATTTCGATTTTCGGTTCCGCAAGCAATCCTCTATCAGATCTCTCAAGGATTCCTTCTGGGGAGCCATCAGATAAGCCCCTCGTTTCTACTGTTTTCTTGGAAGGATCAGGATTTCCCGTCTCCGCCTTCACTGGCTCAGCCCTCGCCTGAGGCTCCAAAACAACATCCTTCATCTCCTCAAGAGTCGTTTGATGAAGACGATCACTTTCCTCTTCTAAGATTTTATCCAGCGCCCTCCCGGCCGCTTCTAAAAGAGTTTCGTTTTCCAGCGTCTCAAAGAAGTCGTCGTCCAGGACTCCTTCTTTGAGATCATCAGACTCCTCGTCGAAGGCACTTGCCACAACTTCGCCTTCAAGGGGAGAAGAACCCTCTTCTCCTTCCCAAACATCTTCACCCACCCATTCGTCCACTTCCACTCTCGAAACCGATGGCCCATGAGCCGCTTTCTCCAAAGATGAAAGGTCAGAAGGCTCTTCAACTTTTTCCGAACTAGTTTCCTCAGGGAAGACGAAAACCTCCCTTCGCCCTTCTTCCAACTCAACTCGGGCCTGTTTCAAGACATGATCCAGCTCGATCGCTTCGGAGTCTTCTTTGGAAAGTTCCCTCGGCGAAGGAACTTTCAGGGAGGACGGAATAGAGGAGGTGGTGGGTAAACCTCCCGCAAGGAGCAGAGCCTCCTCCTTCTTTTCAAGGCCCGAGTCCACAGACAATTCCACCTCGGAAGGCAAAAGAAAACGTTTAAATCCCTTGAAGAAAAACCAGTCCGTTGCAAGGAACAAACCGAGCAAGGAAAGAATCGAAAAAAAGAATCCACCGGGGATCGCTCCAATGAGGGCTGCCATGCTTGCGCTGGCTCCTCCTCCTATCGATCCGCCGCGACCTCCCAAGCTGGCAACAAGACCGGAAAAAAAGAACAGAAAACAGATTGAAGCCAAAATCCGTTTCAGAGGATCGGAGAGTTCCCCATTCACAAAGGAGACGCCTCCCCATACCAGGACAAGGAGTGCAAAGTAAAAAGAAGGAATCCAACCAAAGCTTCCCTGAAAAAACCCAGCAAGGCCACCAAAGTCCATCAATGCAAAAGAAGCTCCCGGTGAAAAACGGCTTTGGATCAAGCCAACCAGAAGGAAAAGGCCCATTGCAACAAGGAGGAGGGAGATAAGCCCTCCCGTGATCCCACCCTTTCTGGAAGTTCCGGATTGAAGGATCCTTTCACGCTTCATCGCTCTTCCTCCTCTTCCTCATCACATCCAACGTCCCCCTCTTCCTCATCATCTATGCTTTGAGGCTCATCCTCCCAGGGAGCTTCCTCTTGGGGGTTCTCCCCATCCCCCTCCTCCTCATCAAAGCCTTCTTCGCCCTCACCCTGCTCGGAAACCTCCTCAAAGTCTTCCTCGAAATCCTCATCCTCTTCGAGGCCCGCCTGCTGGGCTTCCCATTGCTCGAGATTCAACATAACTTGCCTAGATTTGGATCCCTGGAAATCACCGACGATCCCATCTTCGGCCATGAGTTCAATCAAGCGGCTTGCACGGGTATAGCCAATTCCCAACTTTCGCTGAAGCAGCGTTGCACTCCCTCGCTGCTCTTCCAACACCGTTCGAACAGCATCTTCATAGAGCTCATCTTGCTTGGATGCCCCACGCCCTTTTCCAGAAGGTTCCTGAATCAGTGAGCGTTCGTATTCCGGCTCTCCTCCCTGCTGAATAAGGAACTGCACGACCTGAAAGATTTCTTCGTCTCCGATAAAGGCTCCCTGAGCTCGAACCAGGGTGCTTGTCCGTGGAGGGATATAAAGCATGTCCCCATTGCCAAGAAGTTGCTCAGAACCGTTGGCATCCAAGACCACCCTCGAATCCGTCTTGGAACTCACTTTAAAAGCAATCCTGGTGGGGAGGTTGGCCTTGATTAGGCCAGTGATCACATCCCGAGAAGGTCTCTGGGTCGCGAGAATCACATGGATCCCTACAGCCCGAGATTTTTGGGCAAGCCGTTGGATCGACAACTCAACATCGCTTGCAGCAACCGCCATCAGATCTGCGAACTCATCGATGACAACCACAATGCTGGGCAAGTGGATTGGGGTGGATTCGGGGTCGAAACTTTCCCCGAGGTGAGCTTTGATCTTCTCCTCTCCCAGCGCATTGTAGCTCCCCAGGTTGCGCACCCCCACCGCAGAGAGTAATGCATAGCGATGCTCCATTTTCTCCACGACCCAATTCAGAACCGAGGAAGCCCTCTTCATGTTGGAAACAACTGGACACATCAAGTGAGGGATCTTCGCGTAGTTCTGGAGTTCCACCATTTTAGGATCGATCAGGATCAACCGCACCTCATCCGGAGAACGGGTCATCAAGATCGAAAGCAGAATGGAGTTGATACAAACCGACTTGCCTGAACCGGTGGCACCGGCAATCAAAAGGTGGGGCATCGCCGAGAGGTCTTCGACCATCGATTTGCCAGAGACATCGCAACCAAGGAAGAGAGGGATCCGGAGCTTATCCTTCTTTTCGTTGTTCTCTTCAAGAAGCTCACGGAGGCGGACGATACGCCGAGTCGGGTTTGGGACTTCAACCCCGACAGTATGTTTCCCGGGAATGGGGGCGACGATACGGATGGAGATCGCCTTGAGGGCTGCGGCAAGATCGGGGGCAAACTTGGTCATCGACCCAACCCGCTGCCCCTCCCCCAGTTCCAATTCGAAGACCGTAACTGAGGGACCGGAGGAGATCGCAACGACCTTGGCCTCTACCCGATGGCTGGCAAGCCTTCTCTCAATCCCTTCTGCCGAGCGTTTTAAAAGATCCTGACTAATCCCTGCATTCGCCGCATCTTCTGGATCCAAAAGATCCAGCGGGGGAAAACTCCACCCATCCCGGGGTTTCCGTGCGGTCTTTTTGCGTTTTCTTTTTCGTTTTTTCCCAGACCCCGAAATCCGAATGGGAAACTCCCGCTGCACATACTCCTTCACAGCTTGGGGATCCTTCTCAATGACAACTTCTTCTGTATTTGCCGGAGATGACCTTCTCCTTCGGCGTCGTTCCCGCCTGGAGGGTGGCGCATCGGCCTTCCCTCCTGCCTCAGGTTCCCGGGTTTCAGCTTCCTCCGATCCCCCTGGAGCATGAGAATTCACCAGACCCTGCTCCAAAATTTCCCCTCCCACAGGCTGAGAAGCCTCTATCGACTTCCGGCGGCGCCTTTTCCGTGCGGGTTTAGAGGCAACACCTGCACCTTCGTCATCCAATCCCTCCAGTTCTTCTTGGGACAAGGACTCACCATCTCGGCTTGGAGCTTCCTGGGCCTGGGATCCCCTTTTAAACCTTTGCAAGACCCCACCAACCTTGCCCGCAAATGCGACACGAACCCTTTGAAAAGCCCCATCCTCCTTGCCTTCGCGCCTTGCAATCTCCTTGAGATCGGCAAAAACTTGGGTCAAGGCCCAATCCGTCGCGATAAAGAAGGCAACCGAGCCTGTTAAGGCCAGAAGGAGCCAAGTCCCAAACCATCCGAAACTTTGATGGAGTCGAGGGGACAAATAAGCTCCCAACAGGCCTCCTGCTCCATTAGGGGTGACCATCCGAATGCCGCTGGGATCGGGTCCAGAGCCGGAGAGAAAGATGGAAAAAACCAAAACCAGCGCCAGGACTCCAAAAACACGCGGCCAAGGGTGCTTCAAGGGCTTACGCAAAAGGAGGAGAAGCCCCCAAAAGAGGACAAAGGCAAAGCCCACAAAACTGGCCAAACCGAAGGCCTGCATGAAAAAACCACCCAAATAATGGCCAACATAACCTCCCCAGTTTTCACTGGCCCCGGAGAGGAGAGGATCCTGGCTACTCCCAAAGCGATAGGTCATCCCAGAGACAGCCAGAAAGAGGGAAAGCCCCACTAAGAAAATCCCGAGGATTTCCAAGACCCGGTCCCTCAGCGGCCCCTCATGGAACCAAGATTCCTTGTTGGAGTCCTTTTTCGCCCCTTCCCCATCTACTCCACGAGCAGCCTTCCGCCCTTTTCGTTCCGCCTTTGGCATCTAAGCTCCCTCCCAGGAACCACTTTGTCATCACTGCCGCCCGCCGACTTAAGCCCTCCACTGACATCAAAAGAGGAAAAGCTATCATACAGACCGGGCGCATGATACCGAGCCCAAAGCCCATGAAACAGGGGACTTCACCAGGGACTTCGGTTTCCTTCAGTTCATGGACAAAATGGCATCGAGGATTCGCTCCGCCAGTTCCTTCTTCTGGCCAGCTCCCAGAAAGCGAGGTTCTTCGCTTTCGGTGACCCAGTAGGCAGTTCCCCCTTCCGACTCCATTTGGGGAATGGGATTCAGCACAATCCCATCTAAGCCCTTTCTGTGCAACTTAATACGCGCTCTTTTCACCGCCCGGTCAAAACTGGGACCCCTCGCCCCCTCAAAATCCTCAAGAGCAAATCCAAAATTGAATCGAGAGCGCCCAAGGGAAACTAAGGATGAGAGGACATCCGGGTTCTCGACCAAGTCCAACGAAAAACTTCCGCGTTCCTTTGGGGGCTTGCCCAGAATCCGGGTTTTGGGGCGAAAGTCGCACACTGCCGCTACTCCAAGGAGAACCTCTGCTTGACGCTCTTTTAAGATACGGGTTCCGACCTCCAACATCTCATCGGCCGAGACTACAGAAAGATGCTCAACATCTTTTGGAATGGACAAGGATACCGGCCCACTCAACAAAACAACGTTCTTGCCTCGATCCCTCGCGGCCTCGGCCAAGCAATAGGCCATCCGCCCTGAAGAGGCATTGGAAAGAAAGCGGACGTCGTCCAGGTATTCTCGGGTCGGCCCCGCTGTAATCAACCACATAGAGGCTGAGGATAACGGAGCTTCTCCTCTAAGGGTAAGGCTAAGCGTCGAGAATAAGGATCGCTAAGACCTTGGATGACTCCGTGTATTCCACCCGCCCCGAAGTCTTCCAGTCCGAGCCAAGATTCCCCTTGTCCAAGGAAGAATCCACATATTTCGCGGTATCCACATCCACTCCCCACAGGACCAGATAATTGCCAGTCCCAGTGGCATCATCCGTTCCATCCCCATTCAAATCAAAACCGCTCCCCGCATAGGACCCTATGGTGCTATAGAGATGGACCGTGGTGTTGAAGGGGTTATCTCCATAGGACAAGGGATGATCGATATATGGCCCCTTCCAACCCGTAGTGCTCTGTTTCAGGGAGAGTTTATGATAGGTAGCGGAGTTATAGCTGGAACCCGTGTATTCCCGAGGCAAGCTTCCCACGTCGATGTAATAACGCTCACAAGCCGTTCGGAGGGAGTCATAGAGCTGGAGGATCTTGGAAGACTTCGCGTCCTTGGTCACGCTGGTGATATTGGGGATCAAGACCCCAGCCAGCAAAGCGATCACGGCAATCACCACTACCAGCTCAATGAATGTAAACCCTCGTTGAACCAAGGAAATGCTGCATCCCAAATGAGATTGTTTCATAAATCCGGATTCCCAGGTTGATTTTTACTGCTGAGAAAAAGCGGGATTAAGCCCTCTGACTCACCCCAACTGGCATCTTTCCCCTGTTTTTCGAAACATGGGGGCTTCGGCCTTTACAATTTTTCTCCAGGAACCCTCGGGGGCCTATTTCTTTTTCTTTCCGGATCCAGCTGTTTTCTTTTTTTGGGGATCCGGCTTGGGGACCTCAACCGGGATTTGGAGGTCCAGAGGATCAGGATCAAGATCATCCTCAACCTGCATCTGAAGCCCCCGAGAATAGTACCAACGCGTCCCAATCCGGAAACGGGCAGAGATATAAATCCGCCCCCCAGCAGGCACTCTTACCTCAAACCGCCCCTTTGCATCGGACTTCACGGAGTTGTTCTGTCTGTAGGTCGAAAAAATCCATTCGAGCCGATTCCTTCCTGAGCTGTAAAGGTTGAGGTAGATCGTAGCATTGGGAAAGGGTTTTCCGTTCGCATCTGACACCGTCCCCCGGAGCAAACGCCCCGGGCCAAGACTGAAGGTCTCCTGGATCCTTTGGCTGGGCTTTCCCTTGAAGGTCACTCGCTTGACCGCGGAGCGCTTGTCGGGCCCTACAACACCAACCGTTGCCACGCAATCGGAAAGGAGGATGGCAAAGCGCCCTTTTCGATCCGAAAAACCCTCGATCGGATAATACATCCCGATCAAGCCATTGGGGTGCATCTGGGACTCAGCGATCAGAACCCGGGAAAAGGCTGCTGGTGAATTGTCGAGAAAAAGAACCTTGAGATCAAGACGATGCAAGCGGTCCAACCTGAATTCCTTGAGATCCACAAGTTCATCTTTTTGTTTGGAATCTTCCCGGAAAAAGATAACTGCACGAGGATCCAGCCATGGGGTTTCCTCAGCCAAGGCAGCTCGATCCTCCTCATCCAAAACAACAGCAAGAACCTGGGTCGACCTTGGGTCGAGATGCCCCAAATGGAAACTGCCATCCTCCCCGGTTTCCCCCACATAGAGGGGGTCCCGGCCGTGGCTCCAACCATTGGCTGAACTCGGCCTCGAGGTATAAAGAAGAAGAGGGTGGTGGGCGAGAGGCTTCCCATCGGCTTTTAGGAGCCTCCCCTTTATGGAAAACCCTTTCCTCGAGAAAAGATTGAGGGTCAAAGGGGTTCCCAGGTCTTTCGCTCTTTTTACTCCAGGCTCTTTGGGATATTCCACGGAACGGTA
Source organism: Planctomycetota bacterium (assembly GCA_026984035.1). GTDB lineage: Bacteria > Planctomycetota > UBA1135 > UBA1135 > HyVt-539. The sequence continues at coordinate 6,816 of JALSSW010000196.1, read as the reverse complement.
GATGTTGGGAAAAATAAAACAGTACCCTTCGCTCTCAGCAACCATCTTCCAAGAGCGACTGACCCTTCCAGTCTTGCCAGGTGGAATCGGCAAAGTTAAAAGCCCAAGGCCATCTTCGTCTGTTGTCGTAAGAGGAGCGGATTGTTTCCAATCAAATAGCCCCAATAATTTATCAGGAGGAAGGACCCTCAAGCGCACCCCCTTGGCAGGGTCGGATCCCCCTCCCCCATTCTTGCTTTTCCTTATTTTAAGCCGGACAGGGGCAATCCAATCGAGCTCAAGAACAGGAATCCCCGGGACCATCCCCTGGTGATGGGCTTCTGGCTGCTTGAATCTTCCCCTCTCTTTCTTCGTGTCCTTGTTTTCCTGTTTCGTCGGCTCCACAACCGACTGATTGGCACCTGGGTTCTTTTTCTCCTTATCAGCTGAAACCGCCCCACTCGCTTCTGCTTTTTTCGTTTTATCCTTTGCCTGGCCCGGTTTTTTCACCGTTTTTTTTACAGCCTTCTTCTCAACACCCTTCGAAGTATTCTTCGCAGCCTTCTTCTCAGCTTTCTTGGCGGCTTTCTTGTTAGCTTTCTGTGCAGACCGAGCCAACTTCAAAACCTTTTGCACCTGCCCAACTCTAAGCCCCACGATTTTCCCGGCTACCCCGATTCCTTCGGCTTTTTTCTTGGGTTCCGCAGGAGGGAACAAAAGACCTCCAATCTGCATCCCGGCTTTTGTAAAAACGCGAACGGACACTTGTCCGGGCCAAAGAGGCGTTTTATAAAGCCCTTTTTGGTCGGGAAGTAAAACCTGGGCCAGGGACTTTTCTCCAACCGAGCTTCCAACAACTAAGAGCTCGCCCTTCCAACGCTCCCTGCCCTCTATCTGGAAAGTAAAACGATGGGCTTCTTCTTCCCCTTCCTTTAGACGGATACGGCCCCTTGCGAAAGCCATCTTAAAAACAGAGGTCGCCCGGAAACCCGTTTCCCCTTTTTCTCCGATTCCCCAGACGATGTAGCGCCTCCCAGGAATCAACTCGACTCGAAAGCGCCCTTTAGCATCGCTTACAGCCTTCAGTCGGTCCGCCTTCCCCAGGAAAGGTTGATCAAACACAGGAAACGAGACCAGGGAAAGATGGACGCCTCCCCAAGGTTTTCCGTCCCTTGTAACGACTCGGCCCAGAGTCTTCTGTCGGGGAATCGCTTTGACACCTCGCTGGGCAGTTCTTTTGGGGCTTGCCTGCGGAAGGGAGAGACTCCCTAGAAACAGAAAAAGGGGAAGAAAAAGCATCCGCACAGTTTACCCCTCCTTTTCCTTGGCAAAGTATTGCTTCTCGCCCGATTTATTCATGAAATCCGATGGTCACAAAGAATCTACCACTTTTAGGGACCCAACACGACCTGAGGAATTCATCGAGTAGAGACTTGCATGCTTTTCAGGCGGGGTCATGAATAACAGGAATGAAGCGGACTAGAAACATCTTGAGAAATCCTGCCCACTGGAGGCAATGGACTCACCATTTCAAAAGGTTATATGATTGATGCCTAAAACCCTCCATCCCCAGGCCCAGATCCTCCTGGCTTTATGCTTTGGCACCCTTTCCTTCGGGCTGTCCGCTCAAGACCTCAAAAAGCCCCCTTTCTTCCCGAACAAATCCAGGATCATCTGGCTGGGAGACAGCATTACCCACCAAGGTCTCTACAGCCGTTTCATTGAGGATTTCCTGTATTCACGGTATCCCCGGCGCCAACTCCTATTTGTCAATTGCGGAGTCAATGGCGATCGAAGCGGGGACGCTCTCAATCGATTCAACCTGGATGTGGCCCCCTGGCACCCCACAAAGGTTTTTGTTTGCCTCGGGATGAATGATGGAGGATTCTCCAACAAAGGCATCAGAACCCTTCCCCTCTTTCAGAGAAACATACGAAGCATTCTTCAGGCCATTAAAGGATTGGGAGCGCAGGCCATCCTTCTTTCGCCCCCACCCGTAGACCCCCAGGTGTTTTTGAAGTTTGGAAACCCTCCTCCCATGGAGGAACCCTTAAGGGGATATAATCTGGTCTTGGAGCGTTTCACATCCCTGCTGGAAAAAATCGCCCAAAAAAACAAGATCCCCTTTGTCGACCTCCATGCCTCTTTGGAAGACTACAACCGAAGGCTCAAATTCCAAAATCCAGGGGCCAGCTTAATCCCTGATGGAATCCATCCCGGCAACCTAGGAAGCGCCCTTATCGCCATGACCATCCTAAGCTCTCTTGGAGAGAAGAAGGAGCGCCTTCGATTAAGGTTTGGGAAAAACCGTATGGAAGCCCATGGGGCGGATGTGAGGCAATTGCACTACTCCAAGCGAGGGCTCTCTTTCGAACTTCGAGCCCATGCCCTCCCTTGGGTGCTCCCGGAAGAAGCGCGAGGAGCTGCAGTCCTCGACCGCGGTTACTTGGATTTTAATCGTTTTATTTTGCAGGTGGATGCTTTGGTTCTGGGAACCTTTGAACTGAGCGTGGATGGGAGGCCTCTCGGACGATTTTCTTCTCGGAGGCTTGCCGAGGGTTTGGATTTATCCCTGACAACAGAACACCCGGACTGGATCCAAGCCGAGCAATGTGTTGCATGGAATGCAGAGAGAAGTGGATTGATCCGAGCCGGAATCCGAGATATTTGGGAAGCGCGACGGGTCTTAACAAAACTGAAGAAAGAAGGCTCATCGGGAACCCCCAGCTTTCTCGTCACTCAAAAGCGCCTAAAAACTCTTGAAAACAATGTGGGACATGTGGGGAGGAAGGTGAAAGATCTCGAAAAAAAAATCCGAGAGGGGATCCAACCCCGTTGGCACTCCTATTCCCTTCAGCACCTTCCATCCCCCAAGGATGGATAAGGGGGATCCTCCATAAAATTTTTTTAAGCAGATGGAACCTTTTTGAGGATCAACAACGTCAAGACCAACCGACTACTTCATGGATTTTCATGAGAACCGAACAAACTTCTGCTTTTTGCAGAGCCCCTTTGGCTCTTCACAAGAGCAAGTGTGCATGAAAATCCTGAGTAGCAAGTTTCCGGAATCATGGCCCTTTCTATCCAATCGCCTGAATGGGGTCTTGGTTTCCGGGAATTGAGCAGAGCCTCCTTTCGAAGCTTTGCATCCTGTTTCACTTTTTTGTTTCCTACCGTTTCTATCCCTTTCTTCTGCCAAACACCGGCCCGCTCCTCGTTGTTCTTGCCCCCCTTCGGGGAATCGAGCAGATGTTTTGTCAAAAGGGACCTCCAAAAGGAGAAAATATGCACTTACCTCTAAAGCAATCTGCCCTCTCCCATTTCGCTGGAAAAGCGGCTTGCGCCCTCCTCATTACCTCTGCGGCAATGGCCCAATTCCCTCTCTTTCCAAGTAAGCGGGTTGTCGGCTGGTCCGATCTTCCCTCCCCCAACATGGCGAGCTACTTGGACATTCAAGACATTGACAACCACTGTCAAAAAGCTCAAACCTTTTGCAAATATCCCGCCAACCTCCCCCTAAGGCCTCAAGCCTTCACTTCTTACGCCGGCGGCACAGCCTATGACGCTCGGTACCGTACCGTTTGGGTAAGCGATGGTCGGGTTTTGGCTGAATACGCGGTCCGTGGATGTAAACCACGTTGCAAACCGAGAAAGGCCTACCTCCTTGATTCCAATGCATATGTGAGCGGCCTCGCCATCGCCCAAAAGAAACCCAGGCTCTTTCAGTTAGCCACCAAGCACTATTACTTCGAGGTTGTGACTTATGACCTCAAGGGTTGCCCCAAACCCATTGCGAGGTGCAGCTATAAGTTCCCGACAACGGGAGGATTCATTCGTCCCCTCGCGGGTGGGATTGCCTACGATGAGGCAAACGATAACCTCTTCATCTCCATCTCTTACCGAAACCCTGTCGGAGGCTTCAACCATGTGGTCTTTGTCTCCAAGGCTTCTTCACCCTGCAAACCTTTCTGCAAAGCCAAGATCATGACTTGCTCCAAGAATTTTGTGACGGGGCTTGCTTATGACAATTGCATGCACGAGCTCTACGCAACTGACGGCAAAGTCACCCAAATACACTTCACATCCACGAAAAATCCCTGCCTCATCAAGCTCGGACCTTGCTGCAAAAAACAGATCCCCTCTAGATATCGAGGCCTCTCTCTCATCCCAGGATTCAAGCCAGGGGTCAAGGGCAAGTCTTGCAGCCAAAAACCCTGCCCCACATGCAACAGCATGTTTGCTTCCTGGGGCGGTGGAGATCCGGTCCTGGGGAACCAAAACTTCAAGTTGACCCTTCATAACGCTCCGAGCGGTGGACTCGGGATTGCCATTCTGAAAGCAGGACCCTGCAGCAATCAAGGAATCCCCTTCCTCTGCGGGAAATTCTATGCGATCAATGGCCCAACGATCTTAGTCGGGGCAACCTTCTTGGCTGGCTCAGGAGGTTGCAGCGGAAACGGAGCCATCGCTGCTCCCCTTCCGGCAGCACCGCAGATTGCACATGCCATCTGTGGGAAACCTCTTTGCGCTCAATGGCTCGTCTACTGCAAGAACGCCATGGGGAGCGGGTTTGGTGGCATCTCCAATGCAGTCGAGTTCAGAATCACGAACTAGAAGCCTTCCATCCCTTTGATTCAGAAGATCTAACTTCTGGACGGGGCCTTTCCAAGTCCGAACCTCCTTCTAAGGAGTTCTGGCTTGGAAAGGCCGGGGGATTCCCGGGCCCTCGGGGCAAACCCTCCACAAAACCCAACGAGGCAATTCGGTCTTATCCCTGCAAATCCCGAAGGTTTTGAAGAGAATCTTCATTTCCGGGATCAACCCGCAAAGCCTCTTCAAAACTTGCCCGCGCATCCGCAAGACGGCCCTGGTGGAATCGGGCGACCCCCATGTTGTTCCAGGTTTCCGCATCGTTGGGATTATTTTCGGATGCTTTCAGGAAAAGCTGTTCCGCGTCGTAGTAACGCCCCTGTCCAAAGTAAATCATGGCGAGATTGAAATAAGCCTCGGCATTCTCTGGATCATGGTCGATCACAAATTGAAAATCCTCCGCCGCTCCATCGTCACCACAAACGTAGCGGAGAAAACCTAATTGATTGCGATACTCCAAATCCTCCGGTTCAAAGCGTACGGCCGCCTCCTGATGCTCAAGAGCCGACTCGTAGTCGTTGATGGAGACATATGCTTCGCTCGCCAAGCGATGCACAGAAGCCAACCCCGCCCCGAGAACAACTAAGCGGCGAAGCACTTCCTGGGCCACATCCTCGGAATCAACTCCGGAATCTTGACCAGTTGTGGCCACTCCCTGATTTCCAATCCGTGTAGGGATCTTGTTTGGCCCCGTCTCGGGAACCCGTTGAACACCAGCGCCGGGATAGAGTTTGGTCGTTGTCATGATTAACCTCAGTTTTCTAAATTTGGACGGTCGTCCGGGAAAATTCGAATTCACTTTGATGGCCACCAGTCGGGTCTATGCCATTCACGCGGGAAAGAGTCTCTTTCATGGCATTCTGATTCATCCCCTTACCCTGCTCAGCTTTTTTCAACCACCGGCGAGCCTGCTCCACAAGCCCCATTTGCTCGAGAAGGAGTCCCCCCTGAAAACGAATGGGAGAGGACTCGCCATGGGTCTCAAGGAAACGGATCAGGATCCCTAGGGCACCCTCGATGTCCTTCTTTCGAAGGAGGAGTCCGGAAGAAAGGAGATAGCTAACTTCCCAATCCGGCTTAGCGATCCGGGCTCGTTCCAGGAGTTCTTCGGCACGATCCAAATCGCCCTTCCCCATCCAACAAGCTGCCATCCCTGCATAGGCGATCCAGCTATCAATCCCTTCTTGGATGGGAACAACAAGGACCTTCCCACGGAAATCCAGGAGCCTCTGATACATTTCGAGGCCCTCGTCCCAGCGCTCGAAATGCGTGGCCAAGCTTGCCCCAAGATAAAAGAGATTGGGGGTAGGGATGAATCGTTTTAAAGCCAACCTGAGAACTCGATCGGCTTCTGCATACATTTCCTGCTTGGCGTATTCCAACCCCAAAAGGGCAGCCGTCTCAGCAGCATAGGGCATCTGAACCCAGCTTTGGGGAGGATGGGCCAGCATACGTTGCATGGCCCTCTCGAAAACAGGAATGACTTCTTGACTGGGGCGTCCACACTGCCGCAGCGAATCGCCATATTTGTAAAGGATGTAGGAATCGTATGGGTTTTTTTCGATCTCCTCTCGAAAGATCCGCTCATTACGTTCGAGTTTCGATCGATCCCGGATCACTTCGGCCGAATAACCATAGTGAATCACACGAACATCGCATGGGTGCAGACCCAAATGGAGCGGCTCGGCAGCCTTCATTAGGGATGGAATCACCTGCTCATGGATTCGGTATTGGTAGTGAATTCCTTCGAGCTTCCGAAACATCCTGACCATCGTCAGTCCATGCGTCCGGCCCTTTTCATAATCATTGATAAAGTGAATATGGTAACCGCTGGCACGCCGATTCCTTGCCATCTTACGAAGGAGAGGAACGCATTCTTCTTCCACCAACTCGTCTGCGTCAAGGATCAAAATCCAATCCCCGCTTGCGGCCTCCAGGGCGAGGTTACGGGGAGTTGCAAAGTCATCGTTCCATTGCGTATGAAGCACCTTGGCACCAAAGGATTTTGCAATCTCAATGGTTTGATCCGTCGAACCTGTATCCACCAAAACGATCTCATCGACCGCACTGTGGACCCTTGCAAGACAGGCCTCCAAGAAACGCTCTTCATTGCGGGCAATCATGCAAAGAGAGATGCGCGGCTGCCGGTTTTCCTCTTCCCAGGGAGGAGTCGGAACCAAGGCAGCA
>JALSSW010000195.1 GCA_026984035.1 Planctomycetota bacterium | reverse complement strand
ACCCGCGGACGGGTTTTCCACGGTTTTTTGGGGGCAGCAGAGCTAGGTTTTGATCTCAAGGATCTTGGGCTTCCTCAAAAGCCCAGAGGGCTTTCGACCATAAAACCCGCGGACGGGTTTTCCACGGGGTTTTCCACGGGGTATTCCACGGGGTATTCCAGGGGGTTTTCCACGGGGTTTTCCATGGATTTTTTACGGGGTTTCCGGGCTTCTATCTGGGGTTTTTGGTGAGGAAATCGATGAGGTCCAGCTTGGTCAGGATGCCGAGGAGTTTGGTATCTTCATCGACGACCAGGGCGACTTCACCCCGGTCGAAAATGGTGGGAAGGCGGTTTGCCTCGGCATGAACGGGAACGGTCGTTACCTTCCGTTCCATAATTTCCGCTACCGGGGTGTCATTACTTGCCCTTCCATCAACCATGAGGTGCAGGACGTCGGCTTCGGTCAGGATTCCGGCAAGGCGACCCTCGTCGAGGACCGGAATCTGTGAAACCCCGGTTTCTTTGAACTTGCGGATGACCTTTCCGAGGCCTGCGGCCAGGTCCACCGTAATCAGATCCTGTGGAGGAAGTGAACGCAGGACATCTCCTACCGAGCCGATGGCCCAATCGGGTTCGAAGAAACCATTCTCACGCATCCAACGGTCATCCAGGAATTTGGTCATATAGTTGCGGACCGAATCGGGGAGAATGACAGCGATTCGGCTACCCTGGGGCATTTCCCTAGCCACCTTCAGGGCGGCCCAAACAGCTGCTCCCGAAGAGCCGCCCACGAGGAGGCCCTCCTGCCGGATGATCTGGCGGGCCATGCGAAAGGAGTCACGGTCATTGGATTTGATCCAGCGATCTATCAGATCGCGGTCGAGTACGTCGGGGATAAAGTCATAGCCGATTCCTTCGACTTTATAGGAGACGATTTCTCCCGGTCCCGCAAGGATGGAGCCTTCGGGATCGACGCCGATGATCTGACAATTGGGGATCTCTTTTTTGATGGTTTGGGCGATTCCTGTGATGGTTCCACCGGTTCCCGCTGTGGCGACCAGGGCGTCGAGTTTCCCTTCACATTGCTCGACGATTTCACGGCCTGTGCCCTCGGAGTGGGCTAGTGGATTGGAAGGATTGGAATACTGATCGAGGATATGGGCGTTGGGGAGGACCTCTCGGAGTCTTTTCGCCACGCCGATATGGCTCTCGGGAGCGTCCCAAGCTGCTTCGGTGGGAGTTCGGATGATTTCCGCGCCGAGGGCTTCGAGGGTCACTTGTTTCTCCCGGCTCATTTTTTCAGGCATGGTAATAATCATGCGATAGCCTTTGACAGCTGCTGCCATGGCGAGGCCGATGCCCGTGTTCCCCGAGGTCGGTTCGATTAAGGTGTCTCCCTGTTTGATTCTTCCTTCTTTCTCAGCGTCGAGGAGCATGCGGACCCCGATGCGGTCCTTGACCGAGCCACCGGGGTTGAGGAACTCGCATTTTCCGAGAAGTTCGGAGGGGAGGTCCCTGCCGATTCGGGACATGCGGACCATGGGAGTGTTACCGACAACACCCAGGATGGAGTCGAAGATCTTGCTCATTGATTCAACCGTTTGGATCGAAATTGGGAAATTGGAAGGGGTTTCCTTGGACCGAGGTCAGGCGATGCCTTGCAGAAACCATAGCAGCAGGGGGGGGCTTATGTCCTCTCCCGTTTTGCATGGGATTCTTACCGTCCATTCGGGCTGCCCTTGGGATAACATCGCTGTATGGCCAGGCCGATAGTGGAAGCAGGTGAAGGGAAGGAGAGAACCAAGAGGCCATTTCCCCGTCCTTCGCGCCCAATGAGCCTCAGGGCTCGGCTCCTGCTTGGATTATCCCTTGCGGTGGCTGTGCCCTTGCTGGCCTTTTGGGTTCTGGGGGATCATGAAATCCGCAGGCGGACACGAGAGAATCTGATTGTCCACCTCCTCCAGGGGCTGGCACGCGAAACAAGTGAACGTTTGCGAGAACGGATCCTTGCGAGCCGTGGAGCTGCGGAACTTTTTAGTGTTGACGACCACACGCGGGCCCTCCTCCGGAGAGGGGGGCATGGAAGGGCTGCATTCGACTCATGGTTCCGCCGCGTTGCGGGCAGGGTCGTCCCAACGGGTTCTTTTGTGCTTTTTGACACCAAGGGCAAACCCCTCTTCGTCGTCCTGGACGGGGCTCCGGGTGGGGAATTCAAGGGCGGGGGCTTTCCCCTTTCCTGGTTTTCCAAGGATCCCGAGCTGCTGGGACCCCGCTTTGCCCCCGTAAGGGTGTCCCCCCTCCAAAGTGAAGAGGCGGGATCTTCGAGTCGCGACCCGTCCCGTCTCGTTTTACCTCTCGGAATCCCCATCGTGGAAGATGACATGCGCCTTCTCGGATTCGGGATCTATTTGCTACCTCTGAAAGATTTTCAGGAGGACTTGGAACGAACACGACAGGTTCTGATCCAAGAGATGGGTGTGAAAAGCGCCCAGGTCTTCCTTTACCTCTCCGGAGGGCCCGGCAAGATTCTCTTGGACACGGACCGAAGTCGCATTGGGGAGACCTTGGAAAAACCCCTTTCTCTCGGTTTTACGAAGCTGGGGAAACAGATCTTCGGCGTCGAAGCCCTGAGTCCCGACGCGGCCCGACCCGCGCCCGAATTCGCCTCGGACCCCATCTATTGGCGAGTGGGGGTCGTGGCGGATGAGGATGAGATCTTTCAAAGCGTGGATGCTCTAGGTTCCTTTTTCTGGATTTTGCTTGCAGGGATTTTGGCGACAACGCTGGGGATCGGTTCACTCATCTCGTGGATGGCGACCCGATCCTTGCGAGGCCTCGAATCCTTGGCAGCGGAGTTAGGAAAGGGACATCTCGAGCGCCGCGCAAAAGAGGATGGCCCTCGCGAAGTGCAAAACCTCGCCTCCTCCCTCAATCGAATGGCTCTCCAACTTGAGCAGGATCGCGCGCGCCTCCGGGCTGCAGAACGTGACATCGCCTGGACAAAGATGGCGCGACAGGTGGCGCATGAGATCAAAAACCCTCTGCAACCCCTTCGCCTCCACGCCGAACTCATCCAGCGGAGCGAGGTGACACCTCAGGCACAGGAATCGGCAGAAACCATCCTCAGACAAGTGTCTTCCTTGCAGCGAATCGTTGAGGATTTCCAAGAGTTCGCCCGAGCTTCGGAGCCTTTGGATACAAGGAAGGGATTCGTTCCGGGAGAACTTTTGGAGGAGCTTCGCGCTCTCTACGGGGCGGACCCCAATTTGAGCCTTGAGATCGTAGAGGATGAGAAGAGTAGGGGGCTTCGCCTTCGAGGGGATCCTCAACGCCTGCAGCAGGTTTTGATCAACGCGGTAAAAAATGCTATCGAAGCGAGTGGGGAGAGGGCCGAGGTCCGGATTGAAAGCGCCCTGGTCCCTGGGAAACCAGATCGCTGGGTTGTAGAAATCCAAGATCGAGGTTGTGGCTTAAAAGGGCTTGACCCGAATGCTCTCTTCGAACCCTATTTCTCCACAAAGCGCGGCGGGACTGGACTGGGCCTTGCTCTCGCTCGGCGGCATGTCGAAGCCGCTGGTGGCCGGATTACCCTGCGTTCCCGTGAAGATGGTGGGGCGGTCTTGCGGATCGAGCTGCCGGTTACAGGGGATGGGGAGGAACATCCGTGAGGGAAAAAAATGACTGCAAGGGGCCAAGCCCAGAACCTGAAGTCCTCCTTGTGATCCCTTGCCTCGACGCAGAAAAAGGTCTCGCCCAAGTCCTTAGCTCCCTTCCGATCCAGGAAGAGCGCCTCCGCGTGGTCGTCGTTGATAACGGTTCCACCGATGGCAGCGCACAAGTGGCAAGAGAGATGGGGGTCCTTCTTGTGCGTGAAGAACGCCGCGGTTACGGCGCGGCCTGTTTGCGGGGAATCGCAGAGCGGGAAAAAGAGCCCTTCATCGCTTTTTTGGATGCCGATTTTTCGGACGACCCGAGGGAAATCACCAAGATCCTGGCTCCTCTCCGCAAAGGAGAAGCCGAGCTGGTTTTGGGCTCTCGGATGCTGCTCCCCGATTCCCGCAGTGCACTTCTTCCCCAAGCTCGCTTCGGCAATCGCCTCGCGGCCTTCCTCCTACGGGTCTTCTTCGGGCATCCTTGCACCGACCTGGGTCCCTTCCGGGCCTTAACGTGGAGCGCTCTCCATCGCATCGGAATGCAGGATCAAACTTTCGGTTGGACGGTGGAGATGCAGGCCAAGGCCGGTCTCCTGGGTCTTCGCTGCGTGGAAGTCCCTGTCTCCTACAAAAAACGGATCGGGCAGTCCAAAATCACAGGGACCTTCTGGGGAACCCTTGCCGCCTCCTACAAGATCCTTTGGACCCTTTTAAAGTTACGGCTGCGTCCTTCTCTTCCTCCTGTCACTCCCCCCGGTCAGGGTTCAGAAAGGGGCTGAAATCCGAGGGTAAGGGGGCCTCCACCTCAACGGTTTTTCCTGAAAAGGGATGCCGAAATTGCAGGGCGCTTGCATGCAACATGCAGCGAGGAGCTCGGATCGTTTTGATGCGGGGATCCCAGTGCCCATATTTTCGGTCTCCCAGCAATGGGTGTCCCCGATCAGCCATCTGAACGCGAATCTGGTTGCGCCGCCCCGTCTCCAGCCGAAACGCCAAGAGGGCATAGCCTTCAAAACTCTCCATCACTCCATACTCAGTGATTGCCTTTTGACCCTTGTCCGAGATTTCCATGATCCCCCCTTCTCCCAGCTCCAGAAAGGACTCCAGCCGGGCAGTGATGGGATGAGGGACACCCATAACAAGGCCCTTGTAGATCCTTTCTGCGCGATGCCTGCGGAAAACCTGTTCTAGGGCATCCTTCGCTTCTTTACTTCGGGCTAAAGCGAGTGCCCCGCTGGTTTCTTCGTCCAGGCGATGTACCAAAAAGAGGCCTGCGCTTTCTCCTTTTGTCCGCAAAAGCTGGGCAACCCAGGGAAGGAGGCTGCGAGTGCTCTGCCGCCCTGGAGCATCTTGAGTGAGCAGACCGGCCGGCTTGTTCACAATGAGGATGTGGGGATCCATGTATAGGATTCCCTTAGATTTCGAAGGCTGTTTCATTTTGGGATGTATCGGTGAGATGGCCGTTTTCCATTGGATTCAAAGAAGGCTCTCTTTTTTACCGAAGTTATACACACCGTGAGTGAAGATGTAGGAAAGCTTCGATTCCCCCTTCCCGCCTCCTGGCCGGAAAGGAAGCCACAAGGACGGATCTTAATCATAGATGAAGACCCTAAGGCTGCCTCTCTTTTGGAAGCACTGTTGACTTCCCAGGGGCATATGGTGGATTTGGGGAGAAACCTTTCCGAAGCAGAGACTCTGCTCAAAGGGCTTCAAGTGGATCTCGTTTTCCTTCGGGTGAGTGATGACCACCAAAGCTTCTTGCAGGATTTTGGAGTTCTTAAGGACGGCGACCCCATGGTGCCGATCATTGTCGTCGGTCCTGTGGGAGAGACGGAGCTTGCGGTCAAAACCACACGCTATGGAGCCTTTGATTATCTTCCTGAGGTTTTTGAGGCTGAATCTTTGATTTCGATGGTGGAGCAAGCCATGCAAGAAGTCTACAGGATTCGCTCCAACACCCGGATGATGCGGACGGTGGCAGAGGCCAAGTTGACCTCGGATCCCCTCGGGAACTCGGCGATCTTCTTAGAGGTTAAAAACGAAGTTCTAAGTGCCATGAAGAGGGGCGGGCTTTTTGCCGTGGTTGAAGAGGCAGGATCGGGGGCTCGCGAGATGATCCGCCTCTTGAATGAAAAGGTTCATTACGGAGAGGAACTCCATCATGTTTCCGGACAGGATGTCCATGGGGTCGTCGACCTCCCCTTCGTAAAGCGAGGCCAAGCCAAGGGGCATTGGGTTTTGCATGGGGCCGAGAGCCTCTCACGCAGGATGCAGGGAGCCCTTGCCGCATGGTGGTTTTCCTTGAATCAAAAGCCAGCCGGAGAGGACTTTTCTCTGGTTCTTTTGTTTCAGCAATGGGAAGGCAAGATCGACAGCTTTAAAGCCTTCCATCCCGACTTCGCCGCTCTCTTTCGAGTGCAGCAATGCATTCGCTATCCGACCCTCCGTGAGCGGCGGGAGGACATCCCCCTCCTCGCAACCGAAGCCTTGATGGATTTCACCGAAGGACTCACGTATCCCGGTTTCACTCCCGAGGCCTTTGTTCTTCTCCAGTCCATCCCCTGGCGGGGTAATCTCCTGGAACTCCGCACGATTGTGGGAAAGGCCTGGGTGATCTCCGAGCGGCAACCCATCGGAAGATCTCAAGTCTGCGCCGTCTCGGATGATCTGGCTGCGGCCTTCCTTCCCGAAAATGTTGATCTTTACCGTGACGCCGAGTCCAGGTCCGTCCTTCCCTTCGAAGACGAAGAGCGCCATATCCTCGAACGTGCTCTGATTGCCACCGATGGCAATGTAAGCCGGGCAGCAGAGCTGTTAAAAATCGGAAGGGCCACCCTTTACCGGAAGATCCATCAATACGATTTGACCCGCTACCGAAAACGTTCCAGCGCGGCTCTTTCCAGGTAGGGTTTTCCTCGGAAACGTGGATCAGGAGAGATCCACGATCCAATGCGAAGGAAAATCTTGATCCCCGTCGAACAGGTCCACCCAAGGACCGCAGGCGTCCAAAATCATGGAGTCTGCCGTTGCGGTCACCGCCCCCTCACTCAGGTTTTCGATGAGCAGAGGATCGGGATCCTTTACTAATCGAACTTCCATTGGGAAT
>JALSSW010000194.1 GCA_026984035.1 Planctomycetota bacterium | reverse complement strand
CCTTTTTCTTCAAAATATTTCGCTAAAAGATATGAGGCATCACCACATGCGCCATTTGGAAAACTCTGAAGCTAATAAATGGCTTGCTCTTATCGCACGCTAATATAGCTGCCCTAAATTTTGCAGCCATCTCCCTCAATTCTGTTTCTGAACACGCCATGTCTATTTTGAAACATAACGTCTCGCATCACCAGCCGCCAAAAGTGTTGCGTAGCGCAGCGAAGCAACGCTTTTGGCGGTCTGAGTGCATGCGTTTGTTAGGCTTTTGTTAATAAATTCAACTCCATTGTTGTAGACCCACCGAACCCCAGAAGCCACCGAAGATAGGGGAAATGCTCAGTCTTTACAGCTTTAAAGCCTTTACGCTTATACAATTGTTTTGCTTTTGGGTTTATGTCAATGACATCTAACCGAACACGATTAAACCCATGTTCTTTTGCATAATCTGCGATTTCTGAAAGTAATCTGCTACCAACTCCCTTTCCTCGGGCATCAGAATGAACAACTATACCATCCATTACCAGTTCCCCAGGCGCTGGTTTCCTTTCATAAAGACTGAAAATAAAAGCGGCCCAACTACCTTTTATGAAACCCAACTGAGAGAGTAGCTTGCTATATGTTATTCCTCCAGTTAATGAGCCGCCTGGAGTATGAAAACCTGCGATACCGATTAGCCTATTTTCTGACATTGCAACTATTGCATATTCAAGCATGAGGCATCTAGTTAAAAGAAGAAGCCGGTTTTTATCGGATCGCACTGCTACTGAAAACTTTTTCCCAAAAGCTTCATCATATAAGCTGGCCGCACTTGATCTGAATTGCTCTGGCAACCCTACTTGATAAATGACTTCATTCGCACTCATCTATATTTCTCGTGAAGCCTAACAACAATTCTACAGACCTGTATAAAACCCCCATGCCCTTCTATTAGGGTCTGTATAATTCTTTTTCCTTTTTGGGTGGGGCTCATCCAAGGCCTTAAAAAACAATGACCACAAGTTGGGGCCAAATGAGATTCAGCATTATAGGCGGCAAGGGATGGCTGTCTATGATGCCATCTTCCTTTTATTGTGCTTTTGGGTTTATTTCTAAGGGGAATTTGGGGCGGAAAAAGATCGAAACCTTTTTGTTGTTTTTTAACCGTTCCTAAAAACACCCGAAGCCTTTTTTTATAGAAAACCCCCGGAGGGGTTTTCTCTCATGAATTGCAATGGTCTTTGAGAAAAGCAGGAGATGGTTGTGCTGCTTTTCTTGGGGGGAAGGCCTGCTTTGGTTTAGTTTCCGAGGGTGATTTCATAGGCGTTTGTGACTTGGAAGGTGTTTCCTTTTTGGGGGAAGAGGCCTTGTAAGAGGACGGTGATTCCACTGAGTCTGGGGTTGCTGGGAAGTTGGAAGCTTTGGCTCCATGTGCCTTTTGCGTTGGTGAGGAAGGGGGGGAGGGGAAGCCAGAACTTGCTGAGGTCCAGGAAGAGGCGACAGGGGAGCTGGGTTGTTTGGGGGAGGGCTGTGGGGGTTTTTCCGGGAGTTCCCAGGAGTAGGAGGCCGAGGCCCTTGGGGGGGCCGGCTTGGATTTTGGCGGCGATGCTGTTTCCCAGGACGGGGTCTTGGATGGCTAGGCTGGGGGTCTGGAGAAGGGTGCCTCCACAGCCTTGTCCGCGGGGGAGGCCGTGGGCGCCGGGGAACCAGGCCCAGGGTTCCCTTCCATGGATGGGGTCGAAGGCGGCGAAATGGAGGAGGCCGCCCGAGAGGCTCAGGGGGCGGGGGTTGGTGAAGTTGGGTTGTTTGACGA
The DNA here is from genome assembly GCA_026984035.1 of Planctomycetota bacterium. Taxonomy (GTDB): domain Bacteria; phylum Planctomycetota; class UBA1135; order UBA1135; genus HyVt-539. The sequence continues at coordinate 5,000 of JALSSW010000194.1, read as the reverse complement.
GGGGCTGGGTTCCCAGTTTGGTTCCGTCGCTGACCCAGAGTTGGCCTTCGGCACGGAAGAGGGCTCGCCGCGATCCGAGACGGAACAAGGGGAGGAGGGCGCTTTTGTCACGGCCGAAGTTGCGAAGGCGCTTGCTGCCTTTGAGGGTCCCATCGCTGAGCCAAAGGGCGGCTTGTTCTGGTTTGCTTCGGAGGGAGCCGAGCACCAAGGCCTTGTCGCCTAAGGGCAGCACGGAAAGCGCGAAGAGTCCATTGGGCTCCAGGGGAAGGTGCGATATCCGGTAAGAGGATGCTTCTTTGCGGATGACGAACAGGCTGGAGATTCCGGCTCCATCCCAGAGAAACAATGCGCTCTGGGTGCTGATCATGTGGGTGTTTTGGCCTCTCCGTAAGCCGTTGGGAAGGAGCTTGGAAAAGAGGGCAGATCGGAACCTTCCCTTTGCATCGGTGTAGTGGGGAAAGAGGCCGGTCGCTTGAACAGTCTTGGCCAAGAACCAAACTCGATGGTCCCAACGAACAAAGGACTGGGGAAAGCTGCTCGCGGTCCCCGGCATCAGATCCACCAGGAGCTTGGTCCCCTTCCCGGTACCATCGCTGACCCAAGGCTCTTCTCCTTTTGCCTTCTGCCAGGCTGAAAAGAAGATCCTGTTCCCCAATGTGGCGAGATGCCCAAGCCTAGAGCTGTCGGTTCCAGGGGCCACATCCTTGAGAAGCCGCGTCCCTTTGACGGTTCCGTCGCTGACGTAGAGTTCATAGCCTTGGCCTTGGGCTGTCCCGAACTGAAAGTAGAGCCTGCCCCCCATCAGGGTTTCCAAGGGCGCTCCGGCCTTTACATCATCGCGGCCCCCAGTCAAAAGGACCTGTCCATAGGGCGCCTTCGAGTTCAAACGCAAAAGCCGTCTCCCTCCGTTGGTAAAGGCAAAGGCCTTCTCGGCGCACCCACGAACAAAATCCCTTTGGGGATAGACAAAGGTCTCCGTGAAACTTTGCAGCTTTTGCAGCTTGGTCCCGAGGCCCTTCCAAGACCACAGCCCCAAGGGTAGGCCGAGCCCCTGCCCGAAGAACTGCGTCTCCCTCCCAAGAGGGAAGGCGGCGAAGGGTTCAAAAGAGTTGGTCCCCACACTGGGATTTAGTTCTTTCAGCAACTTGGTCCCCTTGGCCGACCCATCGGTCACGTAGGGCTCGAGGAGGGTCGGTAGATTGGATCCACCGGCGAGATAGGTTCTCCCCGCGGTCGAAAGGCCGAGAAACTCAGGCCGGAGAAGGCCAGGCCCCCAAGGGACCAGGGCGAGGGCTTTGCCGGTTTTTGGATTTGCGGTCCAGAGGCGGGCGCCCTTGGCACCAAAGGTCTGGAGCAAGATGCCCGCAGGCGAGGCAAAGGCGGGAGGATAGAACACCGGAGAAGGGAGTGGCAGCTTGGCCTGAACGGCGGGCTTGCCGGGGCTGAGCAACCAGGGTGCGCTGGGGCTCGGAAGATCCGGCGGATACAGGACTGCCACAGGTCCTGCGATGGATACGAACTCGACACGAACTCCGCTTGGGCTCAACAGCTTGGTTCCTGCAGGAGTTCCGTCACTGCCATAAAAGCCATAGCGAGCCCCCTTCCCGTCAAAGCTGAGGAAGGTCACGCGCCCATTCCACAACCGGAAGGACTTGGGGAAACCCGAAAACTTCCCGGGATAGAGATCCTTCAAGAGTTTGGTTCCTTGAGCGGTCCCGTCGCTGATCCAAACCTCCATTCCCTTCGTTTGGTCAAAACCAGGAAAAAACAGATGTTTCCCATCCCCCAGCACTTCCAACTTGGATGCGTTCAGCGTCAGACCCTGGACTTGGGTAACCAAGGTCGTGCCCGAGGGCCTTCCATCTGTTTTGAAGAGCTTGGGCGCTTGTTGGGTTCGAACGAAAAAAAGGATGCCCTTGCTCGCCTTGCCTACCTTGGAAAAGGAGGCGAATTGTTCTGCCGCGTTGGGCTGATAGGAAAGCAATCGCTTCGTCCCCAGCTTCGTTCCGTCGGTCCGCCAGAGTTCGATCCCCTTCCCTGCCTTTTGGACTTGGAAGAAAAGAAGATTGCCCACCACCCCCAAACCCAAGGGAGGAAGCCCGGCGATTCCGGGATGGGTGTCCACCGCAAGGCGCGTCCCCGAGGAGCTGCCATCGGTGACCCAGATCTCCCTTCCATGCACAGCATCGTTTGCCAGGAAGAAGACAAGGCGGGAGGTCTTTCCTAAAAATTGAGGACGGCTGGAGGTAGGTCCCTTTGAAATATCTTTCAGGATTTGGGTCGTGGCCGCAGTCCCCTTGCTCACAAAAACTTCTCGCCCCGTTTGGGTGGTCTCCGCGGAGAAAAAGACCCTTCCGGAAACCTCTGCCCAGAACTCCGGCAGGGAACCCCTGAGCTTGGGTGTCGGAGTCAGATTGACATCCTGCACAAAAAACGGCCTTCCTCCCTGCGCAGGACTTTGGGCTGTCGTCAAAAAGGCCGCGATACACAGTGTCAAAAAGACAGCGACACAACGTGCCCAAAAAGCATCGACACAACGTGCCGGGAGGAGCGGAAGTGGGTGGATCGGCATGACATCTCCCTTGAGAAAACAAAAAAGCACGGAAGGATGATTGTGAGGACCCTCGCAGCTTTCTACAAGCCCAGCTGAGAAAAGGTTCTCCCCATGAGGTAGAAAACTCTTTCAAAAAACCTTTCAAAGGCGGTCAAAAGGTTAAGGACAAACATGCAGGCACTTCCCCCGCTCCTTGCCGGTCCAAGGATTTATGCTATAACCGGCTTCTGCCATAAGCTTTCCGTCGCCGCGCATATGGCTTTGCCCCAATACCCGAAACCATTTGCACCAGGTTTATTCATGAGGTCGCATTCCTTTTCGGGAACGAAATCCTGAATAAGACGGGCTTCATTAAGGAGATATCATGAAACCTTTTTTCCCGTGTTTCTCCTGCCTCCCTGTTGATTTGCGCAGATTGGCAGTCTTGGCAAGGCCCATCCTTGCCTGCTTCATTCCTTTCTTCTTTTTTCTTCCGCAGGCCAAGGCCCAACAACTCTTAAAAAATATCGCAGCGGACCAAACCTTAGCGGGGGATTCCTATCCCCAGCGCTGGGCTTCAACATCCTCCTTCCTTTACTTTGAGACAAGATTTCCCAGCCAAATGTGGCGGACGGATGGGACTGCGAAGGGGACCCAAAAGCTCCTCTCCCTGGACCCTCCCCCCAAGGAGGATGCTTATGCTTCCCCCACTGGGCTGGAATGGAAAAACCAGTTCTTCTTCCGGCAATGGGATCCAAAAACGGGCTGGGAACTCTACAGGACAGATGGGAGCCCCAAGGGAACCAGCCTTTTTCTTGACCTCTTCCCCGGAACCAAAGGGGGGAGGGCAAATTCTTCAAGTCCTCGAGAATTCACCCTGAATGGGGGCTCTCTCTTCTTTTTCGCCAACACATCCAAGGGCACAGCCCTCTTCAAATCCGATGGAACAGCCAAGGGGACTGCGGCACTTTACACGGCCCAGGGCGACCTCCAGCATTTGACTGCACTTGGAAACAAGCTTCTGTTTTTAGTGCTCAGCCCCAAATATGGAGAAAGCGGGCTCGCCATCAGCGACGGGACCCCCGCAGGAACCAAGATTTTCACCAAGCGTTTCATCGTGGACGCAGGAAATGGCACAGGCTCCTTTGTCGTTCTTGGTCAGAAGGCTCTTTTTACCGGAAGGGAACTCTTCTCCGTCAAAGGAACCGAACTCTATGTTTCCGATGGAAGCGCTCAAGGCACTACACTCCTCAAAGATCTTTGGCCGGGGAATGAAAGCTCCGACCCTAAGGGATTCCAGAAAGTCGGAAAGGCCGTTTTCTTCTCTGCGAAACATCCCAAATACGGGGAGGAACTCTGGAAGACAGACGGAACGTCTCAGGGAACGGTCCTGGTCAAGGACATCGAACCGAAAACCCTCCAGGGCCTTCCTCTTTCCAGCCGCCCTCGCAATCTCCAGGCTTTTGGCAACAAGCTACTCTTTCAGGCAGAAACGCAGCAGCATGGAGTTGAGCCGTGGATCAGTGATGGGAGCACCGCAGGAACCCACTTGCTCAAGGATCTCAGAGCCGGGGGCAGCTCCTCCTTCCCCTCCCATTTTCTTCCCGTGGGAACGCGGGCCTTCTTCTTCACAAAAACCAGTGGGAGTCTCTATACCCTCTACAGCACCGATGGAACGAGTTCGGGCACGAGGCCGGTTGCACCTCTCGGGTTAAAAAAAGAGCCCCTAGGCGGGATCCAGCTGGTCCGGCTGGGGACACAGGTCCTCTTCCCCAATCGGGATCCTAAAAACGGCCTTGAGCCTTGGATCAGCGATGGAACCTTGACGGGGACCCACATCCTGGCAGACCTTCTACCAAAACAGGTCCAAGTCCAAAGCTCCAATCCATTCGCCTTCGAGTCTCTTGGAGACAAGGTCTATTTCGCGGCGGTAGATCCCAAAAAAGAGGGCCTTTACGCCTCGGATACGACCCCTGGAGGGACCCGACTCATCGCCTCCCCCACTTCCATTCGTAAACTTTACCCCTCGGGGGATCGGCTCCTTTGGATCCATCAAAAAGGTTTCAAAACGCTCATGGCCTTCGCAAAGGACCAGGGAAAAACGCTCGAAGTCTTCACCAGCAAACTGGGGCAGCTCGAAGGTCTCTATCCTTTGGGAAACCGCTGGGTCTTTTTTGAAAAGATCTTCATCAAAGGCACCGGAGTCTGGGTTACAGACGGAAGCAAGGCAGGGACCAAGCAACTCAGTTGGATCCCCATGACGCCGGGGGCCTCTTGGGCCGCCCCCATTCCATTTGGTCAACAGCTCCTCTTCTTCGGCCCCGTCTCCCCCAGGCGGCCACCAAGCACCCTGTCGCTCTGGATCACGGATGGAACCCCGGGCGGGACCAGGGTTGTGCAGACACTCCCCTCATCTGTTCCCATTCTTTCGGTGGAGAACCGCAGTTCCGCTCGCTTGGGGAAGGAC